>NZ_CP098755.1:3750000-4077500 GCF_023746555.1 Brevibacillus ruminantium | reverse complement strand
TTGCTTTTCCGAGCGTGGAGGAGATTTGATCCCTCATGGAGAAATGATTCCTAAGCGCAAGCTTGAGAACTACCACCTGGGCGTGGTAGTTCTCCTACGTCTGGAAATATTTCCACAACATTTTTCATACACTGGAGGGATTTATAGTGTTTAAAAACCTGTCGCAGCCAACTGCTGGTGAAAAAATCACGGTAGACAACGGCAAACTGGTAGTTCCAAACAACCCGATCATCCCATTTATCGAAGGAGACGGTACGGGTCCTGATATCTGGAATGCATCTGTACGCGTACTGGATGCTGCTGTAGAAAAAGCATACAAAGGCGAAAAGAAAATTGCTTGGTTTGAAGTATTTGCGGGTGAAAAGTCCTTCAACCAATACGGTGAGTGGCTGC
This sequence comes from Brevibacillus ruminantium, assembly GCF_023746555.1. Taxonomy (NCBI): domain Bacteria; kingdom Bacillati; phylum Bacillota; class Bacilli; order Caryophanales; family Paenibacillaceae; genus Brevibacillus; species Brevibacillus ruminantium. Next base: position 4,077,107 of record NZ_CP098755.1, on the reverse strand, counting down.
CAGAAGATACACTCACAGCAGTTCGCGAGTACCTGATCGCGATCAAAGGTCCTCTGACTACACCAGTTGGCGGCGGTATCCGCTCGATCAACGTTGCGCTTCGCCAAGAGCTCGATCTGTACGCTTGCGTGCGTCCGGTTCAATACTTTGACGGCGTGCCTTCCCCAGTCAAACATCCTGAATTGACAGATATGGTGATCTTCCGCGAAAACACCGAGGACATCTACGCGGGTGTTGAGTGGGCTGAAGGAACAGCGGAAGTGAAAAAAGTAATCGACTTCCTGCAAAACGAGATGGGCGTGAAGAAAATCCGCTTCCCGGAAACTTCCGGTATCGGTATCAAGCCTGTATCCAAAGACGGTACAGAGCGTCTGGTTCGCGCAGCCATCAACTACGCAATCGACAACAACCGCAAATCCGTTACCCTCGTGCACAAGGGCAACATCATGAAATTCACCGAAGGCGCGTTCAAAAACTGGGGCTATGCTGTAGCTGAAGCTGAATTCGGCGACAAAGTATTTACATGGGCTCAGTACGACCGCATCAAAGCAGAAGGCGGAGACGCGGACAAAGCTCAGAAAGAAGCAGAAGCAGCAGGCAAAATCATCGTAAAAGACGTGATTGCTGACGCCTTCCTGCAACAAATCCTGACTCGTCCGGCAGAATACGATGTCGTAGCGACGCTCAACTTGAACGGTGACTACGTATCGGATGCACTGGCTGCTCAAGTGGGCGGTATCGGTATCGCACCAGGTGCCAACATCAACTACCTGACCGGTCATGCTATTTTCGAAGCAACCCACGGTACAGCTCCGAAATACGCAGGTTTGGACAAAGTGAACCCATCTTCCGTGATCCTCTCTGGCGAAATGATGCTTCGTCACTTGGGCTGGAATGAAGCGGCTGATCTGATCATCAATTCTATGGAGAAAACAATCTCCGCGAAAACCGTTACGTACGATTTCGCTCGCTTGATGGAAGGTGCGACCGAGCTGAAATGCTCCGAGTTCGCTGATGCGCTGATTAAAAACATGTAATTCCTGGTTTGCAAACCGCAGTCTATTGAGAAAACCAAATTACAAAAGCTATTGGAGGCGACCTTACATGGCATTCCAACGCAAAAAAATCGCAGTGATCGGCAGCGGCTTCACAGGTGCAACAACCGCATTCATCTTGGGTCAAAAAGAGCTGGGAGATGTTGTTCTCGTAGACATTCCACAGTTGGAAAACCCAACCAAAGGGAAAGCGCTTGACATGATGGAATCTTCTCCGGTTCTCGGTTTTGATGCGAGTATCACCGGTACGTCTGACTATGCGGACATCAAAGACGCAGATCTGGTGATCATCACTGCCGGTATTGCTCGCAAACCAGGCATGTCCCGCGACGATCTGGTCAACACCAACGCAGGGATCATGCGTTCAGTTGCTGAACAGGTGAAAACCTATGCACCGAACTCCATCGTGCTGGTTCTCTCCAACCCGGTTGACGCGATGACTTACACCTTCTTCAAAACATCCGGTTTCCCGAAAGAACGCGTAATTGGTCAATCCGGCGTACTGGATACTGCACGTTTCCGTACGTTCGTCGCGATGGAACTGAATGTATCTGTCGAAGATGTAACCGGCTTTGTACTGGGCGGACATGGTGACGACATGGTTCCATTGGTACGCTACTCTTACGCAGGCGGTATCCCGCTCGAAACACTGATTCCAAAAGATCGTTTGGATGCAATCGTCGAACGCACCCGCAAAGGCGGAGGCGAGATCGTGAACCTGCTGGGCAACGGTTCTGCTTACTACGCACCTGCAGCTTCCCTGGTGCAAATGGCAGAAGCGATCCTGAAGGACAAGAAGCGTATCCTGCCTTCCATCGCTTATCTGGAAGGAGAATACGGCTACAACGATCTGTACCTGGGCGTGCCAACGCTGCTTGGCGGCAAAGGTATCGAAAAAATTATCGAGCTGGAACTGACTGCTGAAGAAAAAGCTGCACTTGATCAATCAGCGGAATCCGTGCGCAATGTCATGAAGGTTTTGCAATAAGTGTTTTGACTGCTATTTGCCATTGAAAAAGTCCCTTTGATACAAAAAGGTACAGTTTCTCATGGAAATGAGGAATCTGTACCTTTTTTCTGTATAACTGATCGTTAGTCTGTATTTTGAACTGTATTACCTGGTGGTTCCCAAGGGTAATATGCTGTGTGTTCATTAATGTTTGAATTATTTGGATTTTCGAAATGGATATAGTATGATTTTTTTGCGGTTTAGTGGTTTGACCACACGACCACCTAACCTCAATACAAATATTGGCGGAATTGATGTGAACTTGCAGATCGAACTATAGGCGGTGACATAACATGGCATACTCAAAAGTGGATCAGGGAATTCTGGCGTCTCTGCGGCAGATCATCCCGGATCCCAAGCGGCTGCTGACCGACAAACAAGATTTGGCGGGGTATTCGTATGATGCTTCCTTCGGTACGTACTGGCCAGAGGTGGTCATCCAGCCCAAAAACACGGAAGAGGTAGCGGCGGTCATCAAACTGGCAAACGCGCAGAAGATTCCGGTGTATCCACGAGGTCAATCGACGTCTCTCTCCGGCGGTCCGCTGCCGGTGGAAGGCGGAATCGTGCTGGATTTGTCCAAAATGAATCATAAGCTGGAGGTACATGCAGACGATCTGATCGCCATCGTGTCGCCAGGGGTGCTTACGGCAGCCATCCACGAAGCCGCGGAGAAGGTGGGGCTGATGTACCCGCCTGATCCCAGCAGTTCGGCAGTTTCGACAATCGGCGGCAATCTGGCGGAGAACTCCGGAGGACCACTTGGTTTGAAATACGGAGTGACCAAGGATTACGTCCTGGGTCTGGAAGTTGTCACACCAGAAGGAGAAGTTATTCGGACGGGTGGAAGAACGGTAAAAAATGTGACGGGCTATGATCTGACCAAGCTGTTGGTGGGATCAGAGGGCACGCTCGGGGTGATCACAGAAGCGACGCTACAGTTGATCCCCAAGCCTCCGGCAGCGGCAACCCTGCTGGCCATTTTTGATGACATCGTGAAATCTGGTGAAGCGATCTCCAAGGTGCTTACTTCAGGCATTTTGCCAGCCAAGATGGAAATCATGGACCAGGCTTGCATTATCGCGGTCGAGTCCTACGAGCCACTGGGCTTGCCAGTCGATGCGGAAGCGATCATTCTGATCGAGGTAGATGGACATCCGCGGGCTGTGGAGGAGGAGATTCGCGAGGCAGCAGAGATTTGCGAGCGCATCGGCGCACGCCAGGTGCAGATCGCAAGCACGGCTGCTGAGCGGGCCAATCTGTGGAAGGCGAGGAAAATGGTTTCTCCTGCGATTACGCGTGTGAAACCGACCAAGATTTCAGAAGATGCAACGGTGCCGCGGAGTCAAATTCCTGCGATGTTTTCCCGATTGAAACAAATCCGGGAGAAATACCAGGTGAACCTCGTCGTCTTTGGTCACGCAGGCGATGGAAATCTGCATCCCAATATCGTGGCTGACAAACGCGACAAAGAAGAGATGCAGCGCGTGGAGAAAGCTGTGGAGGAAATCTTTCAAGCAGCGATTGAATTGGGAGGCACACTCTCTGGTGAACATGGCATCGGCAATATGAAAGCCCCCTTTATGGAAATGGAGCTGGGGACTGCAGGTCTGGACATGATGAAGCGCATCAAGGACAGCTGGGATCCAAATAACATCATGAATCCGGGAAAAATTTTCCCGAAGCCGGGACAGAAACTGAATCTGACGGAGGAGTAAAACGATGAGTCATTCACACAATCACAAGCTCCCCTACGACGAGACTTTCCAATGTGTCCAGTGCGGCTACTGTCTACCGGCTTGTCCGACCTACCAGACGATGGAGAAAGAAACTCATTCGCCTCGCGGGCGGATCAATCTGGTGAAAATGGCGGCAGAAGGACATCTGACACTGGATGAGCTGAAAGAGCCGATCGATCTGTGCCTGGGCTGTCGCGCTTGTGAAACGGCCTGTCCTTCGGGTGTCGAGTACGGCAAGATTTTGGAGGGTGCCAGAGACGTGCTGGCATCCTATCAGGAGCGCAAGACATCCAAACCGATGCGTTTTGCGCAAAAGGTGATGTTTCAGAACGTTTTCCCGGACTCCAAAAAGCTGCGTTTGGCGGCTGACGCAATCTGGATGTATCAGAGGACCGGTTTGCAACGTGTCGCACACAAGGGCAAGCTTACACATATCTTGCCGGAAAACCTCTGGGCTTTTGAGGAAGTGTTGCCAAAGGTCAGCTCTCCGTCGGAGCGTCGGAAGCGACCTGCCTTGTTTCATCCTCCAACGGGAATGGCGCCGCGATTCAAGGTCGCCTTTTTCAAAGGGTGCATCATGGACGCCATTTTTGAAAAGATCAACCGCCTGTCGATGGAATTGCTGGCTTTAGCGGGCTGTGAGGTCATCGTCATTCCTTCGCAAACCTGCTGCGGGGCCTTGCATGCTCATGCTGGCCGTCGCGATGATACAATGACGCTGGCGAAGCAAAATATCGAGGCCTTTGAAAAATTGGATGTCGATTTTATCGTAAACAATGCTGGAGGATGCGGCGCCCAACTGGTAGAGTACCACCATCTATTCCATGGAGACGAAGAGTGGGAGGATCGGGCAAAAGCGCTCGTGGCCAAGACGCGGGACATTACCCAGGTGCTGGGACAGTGTGAGTTGCCGCTGAACAAACCGATTCCAGCAGTTGTGACGTATCAGCGTTCCTGCCATATGACCAACGTGCAGAAGGTGACCAAGGAGCCGGTAGATCTGATCCGTCAAATTCCGGGAGTGACCTTCCGCGAGATGGCCAACCCCAATATGTGCTGCGGTTCTGCTGGGATATACAATGTGATTCATTATGAAGAATCCATGGAAGTGCTGGATGTGAAAATGGGGGCCGTCAAGGATACGCAGGCTTCCGTCATCGTCACGACGAACCCTGGTTGTCTGCTGCAGATGAAGCTGGGTGTTCAACGGGAAGGAAAAGCAAATGAGATGCGTGCCGTTCATCTGGTTGAGTTGCTGGCAGAGGCGTGCGGGCTTGCAGATTCTTGAGAGATCGTGCGCTCTTTTCATCGGGAACTCCCTCCAGGAAGACAATCCCCGGAAATCAAAAACCGCTTGGCTGTTCATTTAAGCCCAAGCGGTTTTCCTGTCTTTCCACCAGTCCAAACTCCGGTACATCATTGCCGATACCGCTTCAGTCGGCAACAGGTCGCCGCCAATGAAGCGAAGGTTATACGGAACAAGGAGCTATCAATCTTTACAAAAAAATAACTTGTTAACCTATGCGGGGTTTGGCAGACTGGACAGTGAGAAGACTAGAGAAAAGCCCAAAATGGCAGCGTAGGGGGGAAAGACCGTGACGAAAATTCTTGTTGTGGATGACGAAGCATCAATCGTCAAATTATTACAATTTAACTTGGAAAAAGCGGGATTCCAAGTAGTGACCGCCTTTGATGGAAAACAGGCATTGGATATGGCACGTACGGAACAGCCCGATTTTATTATTCTTGACTGGATGCTGCCGAAACTGGAAGGCATGGATGTCTGTAAGCAATTGCGTCAGGAGCGAAATAATACCCCTATTTTGATGTTGACCGCCAAGGATGATGAATTGGACAAGATTCTGGGGTTGGAGCTGGGGGCTGACGACTACCTGACGAAGCCTTTTAGTCCCAGAGAAGTGATCGCACGGGTAAAAGCCATTCTTCGTCGCACCCAAACGGCTCCTGAGACTGTCGCCACACCTGATGAGGTAGTCCTGCAGTTTGGGGAAATACGCATTTATCCAGAAAAATACGAAGTGTACCGTGGTACGGAAAAGGTGGAGCTGACCCCCAAGGAGTTTGAATTGCTCCATTACCTCGCAAATCACCATGGACGCGTGCTTACCCGCGACCAACTGCTGAACGCCGTATGGAATTACGATTTTATCGGGGATTCCCGGATCGTCGATGTGCATGTAAGCCACTTGCGTGAAAAGCTGGAGGATGACACCAAGAACCCCCGCTATATCAAAACAGTCCGCGGATTAGGGTATAAGCTGGAAGGCTGACGGGAGGCCTGGTTCCTTGACACGCTTTCGAATCAAACTAACTTTAACCATACTTGGCCTGATCTCTATCGTCCTGCTTGTCATGGGCATGTACTTTGCCAAGGTCCTGGAGCGCTACTACCTGGATACGTTAAGTGAACTATTGACGCGTGAATCCAAGCTGGTCGCCCAGTCCGTCCGCTTTCCCAAGGTCCTGGGGGACAAGAGCGAATTGGCAGAAAGAGTGCAGCAGGTAGCACCCGAAGAGGAAGTCCGTCTTACCGTGATCGACCGTACGGGGCGCGTGCTTTTTGACAATGTTCACAAGCCGGAGGAGATGGAGAACCACGCGGGCCGTCCGGAATTTGCGGCCGCGCTGCGCGGTGAGACAGGCATTGACAGGCATTACAGCGAAACACTCGGCTACGAAATGATGTATGTAGCGGTCCCGATCTTCTCGGACGATACCCTGGTTGGCGCCGTCCGATCGGCCATGTCGATGAAGGACATTACCGACACGGTTCATAATTTGTGGTACACCCTGCTGACGGGCTTGCTGGTCACCCTGATTCTGGCCTCTATCGTGGTTTCCCGCATTTCTTTCAATATCACGAGGCCGATCGAAGAAATTACCCGTGTCGCCCGCAACATCACTCAGCGTGAATATGAAAGTCGCGTGCGAATCAAGGCGAAGGATGAGATCGGACAGCTTGCATCAGCCATCAATTTTATGGCCTCCAGTCTGGAGCAGCAGATGTACGAAATTTCGGAGAATCAGCAACGGCTTACCGGTGTGCTGACAAACATGTCGAGCGGCGTTATCTTTATTTCCGAACATCGTCGGATTATGCTGGTAAACCCTGCTGTGGAGAGGCTCTTGGGCAAATCAGCCAATGACCTGATCGGCAAACTCCACATCGAAGCCGGAAAAAACTTCGGCCTCAGCAAGTATATTGACCGCTGCCTGGACCGCGGTGAAAAGTTTCGGCAAGAAATTCATATTTACTATCCACAGGAGAAAATCCTCGACGTCAATTTTGCACCGTATATCAACTTCAAGGGAGAGGCGAAGGGTGTCGTTGTGGTGCTGCATGACTTTACCGAGGTCCGTCGTCTGGAGAAGATGCGCAGTGATTTTGTCGCCAACGTCTCGCATGAGCTGCGCACCCCCATCACATCGATTAAAGGTTTTACGGAAACGCTTCTGGATGGGGCGATGCAAGACGAAGAGACCTGCCGTAATTTCCTGCAGATCATCTACGATGAAAGCGAACGGTTGTACCGGATGATCCGCGATATCTTGGACCTCTCCAAAATCGAGCAAAGACGGATTGCCCTCCATGTCGCCGAGGTCGATTTACAGGATTTGATGAGCTCAACCGTAGCGCTGCTGCAGGATCAGGCGCAGCGCAAGCAAATCTCCATCCAACTGCCGAAGCCAGAACCCAGAATTACGCTGACCACAGACAAGGACTGCCTGCAACAGATCATCCTGAACCTCGTCACCAATGCCGTCGTGTATACACCCGAGGGCGGTGCTATCTCCCTGGAGCTTCACCAGGAAAAGGAGCAGGTGGAGATCCGGGTCAAGGATACGGGCATCGGCATACCCGAGACCGATTTGCCCCGCATTTTTGAGCGGTTCTATCGCGTAGACAGGGCGCGGAGCAGAGATTCTGGAGGGACAGGGCTGGGACTGGCCATCGTCAAGCATCTGGTAGAAAATCTGCACGGACAGATTACGGTGAAAAGCACGGAGGGAAAAGGCACCACGTTTACGGTAACGCTTCCGATCAATTGGTAAACAGTCTTTGTCAGAAACCTTTACACAAAGATAACAATCCCTTTACCTGTGGTATACATTCCCCTTGTACCATGGTCGTGACAGAGAATGGGAGGGAAAACAGGGTATGACAAGACATGTATTCGAAGAGCAGCTCGACGGATTACATCGGAAACTGATGTCGATGGGAACATTGGTGGAAGAAGCCATTCATAAATCCATCAAAAGCCTGGTGGAGCGCGATATCCAGCTTGCCGAGCAAGTGATTGCCAGCGATCATCTGATCAACGAGCTGGAGCAAGAAATCGAAATAGGCTGCTTTCAGATGATTGCGCTTCAACAGCCGGTGGGAGGGGATCTGCGCCGGCTGGGCACCATGCTGAAGCTGGTGACGGACCTGGAGCGGATGGGGGATCACGCCGTTTCCATCGCGAAAACAACACGCAGACTGATGGCAGAGCCGTATGTAAAGCCATTGATCGATATTCCCTTGATGGCTGACCATGTAAAAGCAATGGTTCGGGACAGTCTAAACGCCTATATCGGGCTGGACAAACAGGCGGCCGAAGAAATCGCCATGCGGGATGACATCGTTGACAAGCTGTTCTCCACGATCTTCCACGATCTGATTGATGTGATGACCAAAAACAAGCAGTCTATTTCACAAGGAACCCATCTGTTGCTCGTGGCGCAGTATCTGGAGCGCATCGCCGATCATGTCACCAACATCTGCGAATGGATCATCTATATGAGCACGGGCAAAATGACTGATTTGAACAAGTAATGGAGTAATTCCATAGAAAGCCATCCCTCGGGAAGGGGAGTGAAAGACCGCTGTATCGGATACAGCGGTCTTTTTGTCAGAATGCGAACTGTCCTCTCCGAAAGAGTCACAGTGCGACTGTAGAGCCCTGCTCTAGCAGATGGGAGGATCAAAGCGAGTTCGCACAGGACATTCGCCTAACCGAAGAGTGCTGCATACGATATAACGAATCAGACCGAAGGATTCAGCTTATCTACAGGAGGGATCGCTATGAATCAACGCGTGCGGCATATCTATGCAGGCGGAAATACAGCAAGAGGATATCGTTCCTTTTTGGATTCTGTACTGAGCGGAATTACCAAGCGAATTGTGCTGACGGGTGATGTGGAAGGGCTCCCTTCCTCGCTCATCCAGGCGATTGGTGAAAAAGCAGTGCATCAAGTCAAGCTGGTGGAGTGGATTCACTCCCCGTTTGTCACAGGAGCGATCGACGGGGTCGTGATCCCCGAGTGGAAGGCAGCTGTCGTCGACGGAAGCTACCCGCGTCAGCTCAAGCCCCAAGCCCCCGGATTAAGGGAAATCTATGTGGATCTCCAGAGAGTCGTGAGCAAAGAAAGGCTGGTCCGCCACAAAGATGACATCCTGGCCCTGCAAGAGAAGGTACACGTGGAAACGGAACGTGCACAGCACGCTTTTGCCGAAGCCCTTCGGGTGCATGAGGAATGGGAGTCTGTCTTTATTGCCCATCTCGACAGAGAGCAGGCCAATCGGGTGTGCGACGAGGTGTTGCGATTGTTCTTCGGAGATGCGTATGCAGAAAAAGAAAGCACGATCAGACGCATGTATCTGGGAGCGGCCACGCCAGAAGGCCCGCATGATTTTGTCCCCAATCTCACAGAGGTCGTGCCGAAACGCTATCTGATCAAAGGCAGACCGGGTTCCGGAAAATCGACGATCCTCAAAAGGCTGGTTGCAGAAGCAGAGCAGCGCGGTTTTGATGCAGAGGTATACCATTGCGGATTGGACCCGAACAGCCTGGATATGGTGGTCGTGCCTGAGCGAGGGCTGGCCATTTTTGACAGCACCGCGCCCCATGAGTACTTTGCCGAGCGCGACTCGGACGAAATCATCGATATGTACGCCAGAGCCATTGCGCCAGGGACAGATGAGAAATACAAAGAAAAACTGGAAAAATATCGCGTGCGGTACAAAGAGGCGACGAAAAAGGGAACCGCGCATCTAAAAGAGGCCCAGGAGGCTCGCCTCCTTCTGTCCCGGCTGTATCTGGATGCGACGGATCAAGAGAGAGTGGCGGAAATAAGAGCGGCTATTGTCCGTGTGCTGGACGTGTAATAGCTGTTGTTCTACCGTCGCATGAAACCTCTCTGACTGCTCATACTACCCTAAGGAGGTGAGCAGCCGGATGGGGTTTTCTTTTTGGTTGGCACTACTTATTCTCGGACAAACTCCTTTGGACGCAACCGATTTTCTTCGGATTACCTGGAAAGGAAACCCGCTCGCCTATGTGGATCGCGCGGATTACACGCTTCCCTTTTCCGGCGTTCCGCTGGTGGACGAAGCCAGACTGGATGAGGTCCGCAAAACAATAGAAAAAAAAGTGTACAAGCCCCCGGTTAATGCCATCATCAATGAGCAAGGGCAGATTATTCCGGAACAACGAGGCCGCGCTCTGGATCGCCAGGTATTTTGGGGGCAGGTCTATGAATATTTCTACGGCAATGGCCCGGCTGAGATCTCGCCGGTGGTACGGGAAATTTGGCCGCGAGTGGATCGCGCCTTGCTCCAGGAGGTGCGGAAGCGGCAGATTGGTTACTATACCACGTATTTTAATCCGAACAACTACAATCGTTCATACAATATCTCGCTTGCCACAAAGTCGATCAATAATTATGTCGTCCTTCCTGGTGAAACCTTTTCCTTCAATAAAGTCGTTGGACAGCGGACGAGAGAAAAAGGCTATCTCGATGCCCCGATCATTGTCAAAGGGGAGCTTTCCGAAGGGATCGGAGGAGGTATCTGTCAGGTCTCATCAACGCTTTTTAATGCAGTCGATCAAGCAGGACTGCATATAATCAAACGATATTCGCACAGTCGTCATGTTCCTTATGTGCCACCGGGAAGAGATGCTACGGTAAGCTGGTGGGGTCCTGATTTCGTTTTTCAAAACAGATACGCGCACCCGATTTTGATTCGCGCTCATTCCGGCCACGGGAGAATGATGGTGACGATCCATTCTTTTCCCGAGATCGAGTATGAGCCGAGAAGCGTGCCAAGTGTTCAATCTGAACTGCCGGAGGAAACGCCATCGGACAGTATTGATCCGCATGCAAACGCCGTACCGCCGCTGCCATAAAGAGAACAGCAGACAGCACCCCGACGTCGGAGTGCTGTTTTCTTTGAAAGTACAAAAATTAAGTTGAAATTCTACCCAAAAACCCGTATAGTGTTTCGTGTGGTAAAATTTCGTGCACGAAATAAATTAGAGAGGAGGCGAATCATGAACAAGCCAGTAACCATCCGTGACCTATTAAAACGCCTGAACAAGACGATTAACACGATAGCGGCCAGAGAGCTGGAAAAATTTGGTTTAACTGTTCCACAACTGATGGTACTGCGAGCCCTTAAGACTGACAGCTTGACTATCGGCCAAATCAGCAAAACCGTTGATCTTTCATACAGTACTGTTTCAGGCATCATTGACCGGTTGGAGCGGGATAAGCTGGTAGAGAGAAAAAGAGACGAAAAGGATCGTCGTGTCGTCTGGATCAGCACGACGAAAAAATTGCAGGAGCAATTTGAGAAATTGCCCATTTTTTCGGAAGCGTTTTACAACACGCTGTTTAGCGATTTTTCCGATGCTGAGTTGGAGCAAATCGTTCGCGCCCTGGAAACCTTGATCTCAAAACTAGAGAAAGAAAGCTGAGGAGAAACCATGAAGCGAAAACTAATCCTGTCTGTCATCTTGCTCCTGATCATCGCCGGAGGAGGAGGCATTGGTTACTACTACTGGTATCAGGGTAGCCACTTCGTGAAGACGCAAGACGCGCGGATTTCCGCCGATATTTACCGTGTCATGCCGCGTATTTCCGGCAAGCTGCAGAAGCTGAGTATTATGGAGGGAGATACGGTAGTCTCCGATCAGATCGTCGGTCAGCAGGATACGACCAACCTGACCACCAACCTCCTGGAAAACGCACTGCTTCGCGCACCGATTACAGGAAAAGTGATCAAAACCTTGGCAAAAGAAGGCGAGGTTGTCTCCCCGGGTCAATCCATTGCCATGGTGATTGATGAATCCAAGCTGTATGTTTCTGCCAATGTGGAAGAGACAGAGCTGAACCGATTGAAGCTTGGGCAAAAGGTAGACATTGTTCTCGATGCTTATCCCAATACAAAGCTGGTCGGCCATCTGAGCGAAATCGGACAGGCGACCAACTCGACATTTTCGCTGATGCCTGCTGTAAGTACGAGTGGAAACTTTACCAAAGTCACGCAACGCATTCCGATCAAGATCGCGATTGATGATCCTGCTGGACTTCATCTGGCCGCTGGTTTGAATGCAGAAATCAAAGTGTACGTGAAGGAGATGTAACCATGCAAAAAGCGAGACAATGGAAAACGCTTGGAACTGTCTTGGCAGCTGTTTCGCTGTTCGCGGCTGGATGCAGTCAGCCGTCAGCAGCCGGACCCTCTGAGAATATTCCGGTTGTAAAGGTATGGAAAGCGGACATGACAGGCGCCAGTAGCATCTCCAACGGGAAAATCACCGCAGCCGATCAGGTTCAGGTCGTTTCCAAACTGGCCGGAAAAGTGGCACAGGTGAACGTGAAAGAAGGTTCAGTCGTACACAAGGGCGATATTCTCATTGCGCTGGATGCTTCTGATTATCTGGAGCAAACAAAGCAAGCCCAGGCCGCGATTGCCAGTGCCCAGGCGAGATTGCGCGATACACAGGCAGGCACCCGCACGCAGGAGCTGCAGCGTCTGGCAAGCAACGTGGAACAAGCCAAAGCGACGCTGCAGGTTGCAGAAAATACGCAAAACCGGATGAAGGCCCTTTTTGATTCCGGAGCGATTTCCCAGGCGGAGTTCGAAAAGTCCGGACTTGAGCTGGAAAAAGCAAGAACGGCTGTTCAACAGGCAGAGGCGGCGTATGATCTGGGCAAAGCGGGCCCAACATCGGATACGGTTGCTGCCCTGCAAGCAGAGGTAAGCCGTCTGCAATCCTCTCTGGAAATGGCCAAAAACACATACCAAAATACGCAAATTCAGGCACCCATCAGCGGGGTCGTAGCCCGCAAGAGCATTGAACCGGGGGAAATGGCCCAACCAGGCGCACCTCTGCTGGTGTTGGTGAATATGGACCAGGTGAAGGTAGAGGCAAGCATCCCTGCTGAGCAAATCAACCAGGTCAAAGTAGGTGATCAGGTGGACGTAAACGTCAGCAGTCTGGGCAAAGTGCTGAAGGGTACCGTAGACTTTGTCAGCCCGATTTCTGATGTAAACAGCAGTTCTTTCCCAATCAAAGTGGTGGTGGACAATAAGGATGGCGAGCTGCGTGCCGGGATGCTGGCAGAAGTCACCCTGCCAAACCAGAGCGAGGCTGTAACGGGATGGAAAGTGCCTGCTGCTGCCATCGTGACGAAAGACAACAAGCATTATGTGTTTAAAGTCGATCAAGATGTCGTACACCAGGTAGAAGTCTCCATTGGCGAAACATCTGGAGAATGGACGGCTGTGACACAAGGCGTTTCCCAAAACGATCGTTTGGTATTGACACCGACTGATTCCTTGACCGAGGGCGGTAAGGTAATCGTCAACTAGCGGAGGTGAAAACAATGGCAGAAGCAACGGCTCAGCAGCAGAAGGACAGTGGAAACGGCGGGATGTGGTTGACACTCCTGGCCATTCTCATGGGGACCTTCGTTGCGATTTTGAACAACAGCCTGATCAACGTCGCTTTGCCCACGCTGGTTAATGTGTTTGGTTCTACCACAGATACGATCCAATGGGTCTTGACGGGGTACATGCTGGCCAACGCGGTCGTCATTCCGATGAGTGGGTCCCTCGGAGATAAATTTGGTTACAAGAAGATCTTTCTGACCTCCCTGATCGGTTTTACTGCGTCTTCCGTACTATGTGCGCTGGCCTGGAGTGATACCAGTATCATCGCTTTCCGGATTATTCAAGGCTTGACCGGCGGATTCATCATGCCAATCGGGATGTCGATGATTTACATGGTGGTTCCGCGGGAAAAGATCGGGATGGCGCTTGGCCTTTTCGGGATTGCCTCGATGGTGGCTCCGGCAGTAGGACCGACCTTTGGCGGCTATCTCATTCAATATTTGAGCTGGAAATTTTTGTTCCTCATCAGTGTTCCTTTTGGTATTTTTGCGATCATCATGAGCAGCGCACTTCTAAAAGAAACGACGAAAAAACCCGACTTGAAATTTGACTATTCGGGAGCGATACTCTCTATTATCGCCTTTGGAACATTGCTGCTCGCCTTGAGTAAAGGGCAGTCAGAAGGCTGGACTTCTTTCTACATCGTCAGCCTGCTTTTCACCGCCTTCTCCAGCATGGCACTCTTCATCTGGGTAGAGCTGGGGAAGGAGGAGCCCCTGCTCGATCTCAGTTTGTTCAAAATCCCGATCTTTACACTCAGTGTCATTACCTCCGGCTTCGTCATGATGGGGATGATGGGAGCGATCTTCATGATGCCGCTCTTCCTGCAAAACATCCAGGGCATGACGGCGATGGACTCCGGTTTGCTGCTGATGCCGCAGTCTATTGCAATGGCAGTCATGATGCCGGTCGGCGGGAAGCTGCTCGATAAATTCGGGATTGGACCGATCGCTCTGGTGGGGTTGACCGTAATGGGCGTAACCACCTACGAGCTGCACAACCTGGAAATCGACACCCCGCACCATCTGATCAACACGATCATGACCATCCGCGGATTGGGAATCGGGCTTTGTATGATGACCCTCTCTACGGTCGGGATGAATGCGGTGCCCCGCCAGATCGTGGGGAAAGCCTCTTCTCTGTCCAACGTTATTCGTCAGGTGATGAGCTCGTTTGGAATCGCCATTTTGACCATGGTGATGACGACGCGCACCAATTTTCATTCCGTAACGATTTCGGAAAGTATTTCGATTACCTCAACGACGGCTTTGGAATTCATCAAGGGCTTGACCGGGATTTATGCACAGGCAGGCGTGGATGCTGCGACTGCACAAGGTGGCGCCAGCTCTGTCCTGATCGGGATGATGATGAGAGAAGCGACCGTCAGGGGGATCGCAGATGCGATGCTGTTCTCCGCTATTCCGATTTTCTGTTCACTTCCTTTGATTTTCTTCATGCATAAGAAACCGAAAAAACCGGATGCACCGCAAGCCAAGGAAAAGGCTGCAGCCTGATCCATGAAAAAGGGTTGGTCAGAAGTAGGTACCTCTACTACACTGGCACAACCTCTTTTTCATTGGAATCGTTGTAATACTCTTTTATTTTTTCAAATTTGTGTTTTAATTACTGTATCGAAGTCACTTTGTACTCATATAGAAAGGGAGATGTATCGCCCATGGCTTTGCAACTGGATGTTGTGTTAACCAAGGAGAAGAAAGAGAAACCTGATTTTACTCAACTGGGATTCGGACAACACTTTACCGATCATATGTTCATCATGGATTACAGCGCAGAAAAGGGATGGTACGATCCTCGCATCGTTCCCTATGCTCCCGTGACTCTGGACCCGGCTGCGATGGTTTTTCACTACGGACAAGCCGTATTTGAGGGCTTGAAAGCATACCGGACGAAAGATAATCGCATTTTGCTGTTCCGCCCGGAAAAAAACATGCAGCGTTTGAACACCTCCAATGAGCGGATCAGCATTCCGCCAGTAGATGAGGCATTTCTGCTGGATGCGCTTCAAAAGCTGATCGAGGTTGACCAAGAGTGGGTGCCCTCAGCGCCAGGCACCTCGCTATACATCCGACCCTTTGTCTTTTCCACGGAGCCTTATCTCGGTGTGCGCGCTTCGCATTCCTACAAGCTGCTCATCATCCTGTCCCCCGTGGGTGCCTATTATGGGGATGGCATGAAGCCGGTTAAAATCCATGTGGAGAACAAATACGTACGCGCAGTCAGAGGAGGAACCGGCAACGCCAAGACAGCCGGGAACTATGCAGCGAGTCTGAAAGCGCAGAATGAAGCCAAAGACCTCGGGTATGAACAGGTTTTGTGGCTGGATGGCGTGGAAGGCAAGTACATTGAAGAAGTAGGCGCGATGAATGTCTTTTTCAAAGTAAACGGAGAAATCTGGACCCCCGCCTTAAACGGAAGCATCCTGGATGGCGTGACCCGTAATTCTGTTCTCCAGTTGCTGCGTCATTGGGGCTTGCCCGTTTATGAAAAGCGCATCTCCATGGAAGAGCTTTACGAAGCATACACACGCGGTGAACTGGAGGAAGTCTTCGGCACCGGAACAGCAGCAGTCATTTCTCCGGTTGGGGAACTGAGCTGGAACGGAAACCAGCTGCGTATTCATGAGCAGCAGGTGGGTGAACTGACCATGAAGCTGTATGAGACATTGACTGGGATTCAGTACGGGGAAGTAGAAGATCCATTTGGTTGGACCGTACAAGTGAACTAGCCCCTTGCATAGAAAAATAAGAAACAGCGCTCCTCGCCAAGAGAAGCGCTGTTTTGTTTGAGAAAAATGTACAAAGGCAGGCCGCGTTTCAAGAAAAAGCCTTGATCACCCAATAAATGATCCGTCCGACGATGTACCCGAGAAAAATTGTCCAGCCGATTTTCGCCCAAACATTTAATCCCTTTACAAATTCACGCAAGCTTTTTCGGCGAGGCGGCAGTTGGCTCATCCTTTTCCACTCCTTTGGCAATTTGGTTGTAGCGGATGAAGAGGTAGATACCTGCGAGGATGATCAGCCCGCCTACGTATTGGGGAATCGTGACGACCTCCCCGAGAATAAAGTAGGCCAGGATTGCTGTGCCGACGGGTTCGCCCAGTATCCCCATCGAAATAGTTGTTGTATTAAGCCATTTGATAATCCAGTTCAGGATGGAGTGACCCAGCAGTGTTGGGAACAATGCCAGGCAGAAGAACCAGCCCCAGTCGGCAGCCTCATACCCGGTGAGCGGGTACCCCAGAACGAGATCATAACATACCAAAATGATGCTGGTGATTGAGTACACCACTAAGGTATAGGAAAAGGAAGACAGATATTGGCGGATGTACTGGGCGATCAGCCAGTAGCCGGTCACCGTGGCAGCACCGGTTAACGCCAGGATATCGCCCCATAGCGCCATGCCGCCTACCTGAAAATCTCCCCACCCGATGACAAAGCTCCCGACAATCGCCAGAAGTCCGCCAGTCAGAGCCAGAGGCCGCACTTTTTCACCAAAGAAGAAATACCCGCCAATAAAGGCGAACAGCGGCTGCAGGGTAACCAGCACCGTAGAGCTGGCCACGGACGTATAGTTCAGAGACTCAAACCACAAAAGAAAATGACTGGCCAAAAAAGCGCCTGAGAGCGTGCACAGGAGCCATTGCTTGCGGGGCATCCTGATGATTTCTCCGATGGCTCCGCGGTTCCAGTACAGGAGCGGCAAGGTTAACACAACAGAAAATACCAGTCGGTACGTTGCAATAATCGGTGAAGGCGCCACAGACAGCTTCACAAAGATGGCTGAGGTCGAAATGGCGACGACCCCTAGAAATAAAGCAAGATAAGGTGGAAATAATGGCTTTTCAGTCGAATTGGTCATGGAAAGCACCTCTTGTGAAGGATCGTTCGCATGAATCCTATTGTACTCGTCCCTCGGAGAATTCACAATCATCCCTCGATACCAGGTGAAGGATAGAATGGCGGGATGGGAGGAAGACTCTTACGTGATGAGACATTCCAAATTCCTCTTCCTGCTTGCAGCATTTCTTTTCCTTTTGCCGGCACAGGGCTCAGCCGTTCCGCTTACGAGTGTCCAGGTGCTGATCGATGTCGGTCATGGAGGTGTAGATTCCGGCACGTCACACGGTTCGATATTGGAAAAAGATATTAACCTGGAAGTGGGTAAGCGGTTATATCGGTTGCTGACGGAAAAAGGCTATCGAGCGGTACTCAACCGCGATCGGGATATGGCACTCAGTGATGAAAATCAATGGCTGAAGAATCCTTCCCGCCATATCCGCGATCTGGCGCAGCGTCGTCATTTGGCCAAAGAGATGAAACCGGAGCTGATGGTCAGCCTTCATGTCAATTGGTCTTCAGACAGCAGAAGTCGCGGACCTTTGGTGATTTACCAGGCCAATGATCAAAGTTATTGGCTTGCTTCTATTCTTCAGAACAGGCTTAACCAATTGGCGAAAACCAATAGTCACCCTGTAAAAGGTCGGACCTATTATTTGTTGAAACAAGAACTTTGTCCGACTGTCATTGTCGAGATGGGCTTTATCAGCAACAGGGCTGACCGTGCCCTGCTGACCACACCCGAGCAGCAGGATAAGCTTGCCCGGGTGATCAGCGAAGCACTCGAAGAGTATCTTTTGCTTACAAATGACTTGCAGAGAAAAGGCAGTCAGGCATCCTTTGGAAAACGACAGCTTGGATGGTGGGAGCGTTTAAGGAGCACCATTCGCAACTAGCGTCGATATGGTTACGAACGAGGCCTCCTTCTCTATCCGGGGTATATATTCGGATAAGACGGAGGCTGTCTTTTTTCCCGGAGGCCCTACATGGCCGATGGCAATGTAATAGGGGTCAGTCTGGGAATCAATTCGTTTGCACAAGCGCTCCATCTGTCGGGTAATATGCGAAACGGTATAGATGTCATCCAGAAACAGCTTGTTCTCCAAATACGGGACGCCCAGTTCCGTGGCCAGCTTTTTTGCTACGCTTTTGGACGTGGTTTTACTGTCCAGGTAAATCATCCCCCGCTCCTTGCATACCTCCAGGACGATTCTCATCACCCGCTCGTCCGCTGTCGCTTTGGAGCCCATATGATTATTTAAGCCAACCGCATGCGGGATATTATCGATAGCCTTATGCACGCGCTCGCGAATTTCCGCGTCCCCCATTTTGGTCGTAATACCGCCGGGCCCCATCCACGAAGCTTTTCCTTTCACTGGTTCCATGGGCAAATGAACGAAGACGTCTTTGCCTTTTTGATGGGCCTGTTCAGCATCCTGCTTGGAGCTGGGCAGAAAAGGCATCACTGCGATCGTCAAGGGAACAGGCAAGGATAGAATTTCCTCTGTCCCCTGCATGTTGTTGCCAAAATCATCAATGACAAAGGCAACCTGCTTGTTTTTTAACTTTTCGATCGGCGTGAGCGGGAGCGGCGTTTCTCCTGCTCCCATAGCAGGGCTGTGACCGGTACCCAGTCCCCATGCCATGATTAGTGTGAAGGCAAGAATCATCCCTTTTTTTCGCTTGTCCGCTTTCATTTGCTGCACCGAAAGATCACACCTCTCTTTTTCCTTAGTTTGTGTAAGCTGGCAGCTCATTACCCTTCATTGCTGAGTGAAAGAGGGAAAGACTTCTGGTGCTTTGCCGTCATGCAACCCCTGTGATAAGATGAAGGATAGCGAAAAAAATGAGAGGGTGCGGACGAAATGAGCCATTTGGTGTTAATAGACGGGAACAGTATCGCGAACCGGGCTTTTTACGCTTTGCCGCTTTTGTCCACATCAGCGGGATTGCACACCAATGCAGTATTGGGATTTACCACGATGCTGCTCAAGGTGCTGGAGGAGATGAATCCGACGCATGTGCTGGTTGCGTTTGACGCGGGGAAAGTGGTGTTTCGCCACAGTGAGTTTGCCGAGTATAAAGGAGGCCGAAGCAAAACGCCTTCCGAGCTCTCTGAGCAGTTTCCCCTGATTCGCGATTTGCTGGACGCCTTTTCGATCCGCCGTTTTGAGCTGGAGGGATATGAAGCGGATGATATCATCGGAACGCTGACACTCCATGCGGATCAGAACAACTGGAAAACGACAGTGATTACGGGCGACAAGGACATGCTTCAGCTTGTTTCTGATCATGTCTCCGTCGCCTTGACCCGAAAAGGCGTCAGCGAGATCGAGCTCTATACACCCAAGGAAATTGAAGAGAAATACGGGTTAAAGCCGCTTCAGATCATCGACCTGAAGGGGCTGATGGGCGATACCTCTGACAATATTCCGGGGGTGCCGGGTGTTGGGGAAAAAACAGCGTTGAAGCTGCTGCACGAGTACGGATCGGTGGAAAGCGTACTGGAGAACATCGATAAGGTATCCGGTAAAAAGCTGCAGGAAAACCTGCGGGAAAACGTAGACAAGGCCAAGCTGAGCAAAGCGTTGGCGACGATCATGCGCGATGCCCCCGTCGAAGTCACGGTGGAAGAGACGGCGTATGAGGGGTACACGCCGGAGCCAGTCACGGATTTCTTCAAGAAAATGGAATTTAAATCCTTGCTTTCCAAAGTAAAAGGAGCAGGGACCGATGACGAGAAAAAAGGCAAAGGGGCGCCCTTTGACTTTGCAGTGGTTGAGAGCGAACATACTGCGCGCTTTGCGGACAAGCTGACCTCTCCCATGGCAGTGTCGGTGGAAATGGACGGAGAGAATTACCACCACGCGCCGATCCTGGGCTTTGGTCTGGCTGCTGACGGTGTTTCGCTTTATGTGCCCTGGGATGTGGCAAAAGAATGGACGGCCTTTCAACAATGGCTGGCAGATGACCAACAGGAAAAATGGGTGTTTGACGGAAAGCGGGACACGGTAAGCCTGGCCTGGCATGAACTGACCATGGCCGGTATCCGATTCGACAGCTATCTGGCGACCTATTTGCTCAACGCCGCTGAGAGCAGCCCGCAGGTGGCCGATATCGCCAGTCATTATGCCGACGTGCAGGTGCTGCCGGATGAAGAGGTATACGGCAAAGGAGCAAAACGTCTCGTGCCGGAGATGGGTGTACTGAGTGAGCATGTAGCACGCAAGGCGACAGCCCTTTGGCAGAGCGTGCCGCGCATCAGGGATGCGATGGCTGAAAGCAAGCTGGAGGAGCTGCTCAGCGATCTTGAAGAGCCGCTCAGTCTGGTGCTGGCAACAATGGAAAAGCAGGGTGTCAAAGTAAATGAGCATCGCTTGCAGCAAATGGGAGAGGAATTGGACACACAGCTGGAGAAGTTGACGGAGACCATCTACGAGCTGGCAGGAACGTCCTTTAATATCAACTCGCCCAAACAGTTGGGGGAAATCCTGTTTGACAAGCTGGATTTGCCGGTCTTGAAAAAGACCAAAACCGGACCCTCCACCAGTGCGGATGTGCTGGAAAAGCTGGCTCCGTACCACCCGATTATCGAGGCGATTTTGCATTTCCGTCAACTGGGCAAGCTGCGTTCCACCTATATCGAAGGCCTGACCAAAGAGATTCATCCCGGTACCGGAAAGGTGCATACGATCTTCAATCAGGCGACAACCGCGACCGGTCGTTTGTCGAGTACAGATCCCAACCTGCAGAACATCCCGATACGGCTGGAGGAAGGCAGAAAAATACGTGAGGCGTTTATCCCCTCTGAAGAGGGCTGGTACATTCTCGCGGCGGACTATTCGCAAATCGAACTGCGGGTCCTGGCTCACATCTCCGGGGATGCCAATTTGATCGATGCCTTCCAAAAGGGAATGGATATTCACACCCGCACAGCGATGGATGTGTTTGACGTAGCCGAGACAGAGGTGACCTCACTGATGCGTCGGCAAGCCAAGGCGGTCAATTTTGGGATCGTATACGGGATCAGCGACTATGGCCTTTCGCAAAATCTGAACATTACGCGGAAAGAAGCAGGCGAATTTATCGAGCGTTACTTCGCTGTTTTTTCCGGTGTGAAGCAATATATGGAAGATATCGTGAAGCAGGCAAAGCAGGATGGCTTTGTCACGACCCTGTTGAATCGCAGACGCTACCTGCCGGATATCAAGAGCAGCAATTTCAATCTGCGCTCATTTGCTGAGCGGACGGCGATGAATACCCCGATTCAGGGGACGGCAGCCGACATTATCAAGCTGGCGATGATTCGCATGCAGGGGAGCCTGCGAGAGCAGGGACTGGAGAGCCGGATGCTGCTTCAGGTACACGATGAACTGATTTTTGAAGTGCCGGAGAAGGAACTGGAAATCATGCAGCAGCTCGTCCCTGATGTGATGGAGAATGCGCTGAAACTGAACGTTCCGCTGAAAGTGGATGTGAATTACGGACGAAGCTGGTATGAAGCTAAGTAACCAGGCAGGAACTGCCGTTTGACGATGGATAATCGCGAGCGGCAGTTTCGATCATGAATCCCGGACAGAAAACGATAGAGAAAGGACAACAGAGAGGAGGGAGATACCATGCCAGAATTGCCAGAGGTTGAGACCGTTGTACGTACGCTGCAGCGTCTCGTGCTGGGGAAAACAATCAAAAACGTCAGTGTGTTGTTGCCGCGAATTATTCGCAGACCGGATGATATCGAGGAATTCAAGGCCATGCTGGTTGGACAGACCATTCACGATATCAAACGGCGCGCCAAATTTATCCAGTTTGTGCTGGACCGTGACGTGCTTATCTCCCATCTTCGGATGGAAGGGCGCTATGGTCTTTACCGCGTGGATGAGCCGGTAGAAAAGCATACCCATGTCATTTTTCACTTTACCGATGGGACAGAGCTGCGTTACCGTGACGTCAGACAGTTCGGGACGATGGATCTGATTCCCCTGGGATTGGAGACGAGTGAAGGTCCGCTGGCCAAGCTTGGGGTCGAGCCCCTGGATGAAGGCTTTACGGCAGAAGTGCTGCACAGCCTCCTGAAAGGCCGCCCGACAAAAATCAAGCCGCTGCTCTTAAATCAGGAATGTATCGTCGGATTGGGGAATATTTATGTGGACGAGTCCCTTTTTCGAGCACGCATCCATCCTGAACGTCCGGCCGGAACACTGACCGCCCGGCAAACAGCCAAGCTGCATGAAGCAATCGTAGCAACACTTTCAGAAGCAGTCGAGCAAGGCGGCAGCTCGATCAAATCCTACGTAAACGGCCAGGGTGAGATGGGGATGTTCCAGCAGTCCCTTTTGGTATACGGCCGAAAAGGCGAGCCCTGTACAGTCTGCGGAACAGAGATTATCCGCTTTGTCGTCGGGGGAAGAGGCACACATATTTGCCCCGCTTGCCAAAAACTGGCGGGCAAGCGTCCCAAGCGGGGAGAGCAGAAATAAGGGAGGGTGAACGGATGATTCTAGGACTGACAGGCGGCATAGCGACCGGCAAAAGCACGGTGACGGCTATGCTTCGTGAAAGAGGGATACCGGTCATTGATGCGGATCAGATCGCCCGTGAGGTGGTAGAGCCGGGCATGCCGGCATATGAGTCCATCGTTCGCTACTTTGGCGCCGACGTTCTGCTTCCTGATGGGCAGATCAACCGGGCCAAATTGGGAGAAATCGTTTTTTCGGACGAAGCCGAGCGTCAGAAGCTGAATGCGATCGTTCACCCGGAAGTCCGTCGTGTCATGCGCGAAGAGGCAGAAGCAGCCGAAGCGGCCGGAGCCAAAATCGTGTTTATGGACATTCCCTTGCTGTTTGAGAGTAAATTGCAGCACATGGTAGACAAAGTAGTCGTCGTCTATGCGACAGCCCAGATGCAGCTCTCCCGGATGATGGAGCGGGATGAATTTGAAGAAGAGCAGGCACAGAAGCGCCTTCGTGCCCAGTGGCCGATTGATCAGAAGAGGGAGCAAGCAGATTTTGTCATCGACAATACCGGCTCCCGGGAAGAGACAGAAAAACAGGTAGAACACCTGCTTGAGCGCTTACAGGCGGAAGTGGCTCCATGACGAGGAGCAGAAGCGCGATCTTTGTTTTGGCAGTTCTGTTAGTCGTCTTTTTCCTGCTCAATACCCCGCTGGTCTGGAAATGGATGTACCCGATCAAATATCAACAGCAGATTCTGAGTGCTTCCCAGCGTTATCAGGTTGATCCGCATCTGGTCCTGGCCATCATTCGGTCGGAGAGCGGTTTTCAACCGGACCGGGTATCGAAAAAGGGAGCAATCGGCTTGATGCAGGTGATGCCGGATACGGCCGAATGGATCATCGAGCAAGCCGGCTTGAAGCCGAAAGGAGAGGATTACCTCTACGACCCTGACATGAATATTCAAATGGGGACGTGGTATCTCTCTTTTTTGGAGAAACGGTATGAGGGTGATCCGGTCAAAGTCATTGCCGCCTATAACGCAGGGCCCGGCAAAGTAAGCAGTTGGCTGGCCAAGGAACAATGGAGCGGAAGACGGGAGACGATTGAAGATATCCCGTTTGGAGAAACCCGTTTGTACGTGCAGCGGGTTTTGTATTACCATGATCGCTATCAGAAAATCTATACGGAACAATTGGAGTAGGAGCCGCTTTCTCATTAGGATGAAAGCGGCTTTTTATTTTGTTTAGAAGAGACTTTATCTCTGTTTTGCTGCGGGGTTAATTTTTCTGAGGGCTTTTCCCTGGAAACGTTTAGGGAAGGGGCCGCAGTGAGAAGAAGCATGTTTCCCTGCTCAGCTCCGTATTCCGCCCGCAAGGAAGTATGACTGTCCGCTCCGGGGAGATTCACGGGGGAGACGCAAAAGCAGAACCGCTCCGAGGTCATCCCAAGGTTGCGCTCCTTTTTCCCGCGAATCCCCCCTCCGCTGAGCGAGGGCTCCACAGTCGCAACGCAGGGAAACATGCTTCTTCACGAGACCGGAGCTTTTTAAACAATTGTGGGTGGAAGCGATGAAGAAGACAAAGTCTGAGGGAAGAACGTTTCTCCAGACTCAAACGGAAATGTTTTTTGCTTTTTATCCTAAATAACCTTTCTTTTAATCATTTGAAAGCGAGGAAGGAGCAGAATGTCTGTAGAAGAATCATGTTTCCCTGCGGTGCGACTGTAAAGCCCATCTCAGCGGAACAGCGTTTGGCGGGAAACAGGGGTGCAACGTGGGATGACCTCGAAGCGCTACTGCTTTTGCGCACCCCCGCCAAACGCTGTGGAGCGGACTGTCAATCCCACTGAAGGGCGGAACCCGGAGCCAAGCAGGGAAACATGATTCTTCTCACAATCGCCCCGTTGCACCTCCAAACTCCCATTCAATTAAGTCAAAATAAGCACAAAGTAATCAGACAAATCGTCCAAATATTTATTTTTCAGTAAAACACATTGATAATTGTGACATACTTATTATAATAGGAGTAACGGATAAGTGTAACTCAATTAGGAAGGGGTTTCTAAATATGACTATCAAAATTGGTATTAATGGTTTTGGCCGAATTGGACGCATGGTGTTTCGCCGTGCAGTTCAGGACCCCAACATCGAGATCGTCGCGATTAACGCCAGCTATCCGCCTGAAACGCTTGCACATCTCTTGAAATATGACACCATTCATGGACGGTTTCAACATAAAGTGGAAGTACAAGACAACAAAATCCTGGTCGACGGCAAACCTACCGTCGTTCTCTCCGATCGCGATCCACTCAATCTCCCGTGGGGCGAGCTCGGCGTCGAGATCGTCGTGGAAGCAACCGGCAAATTCAAGGATCGCGAAGGAGCAGGCAAACACCTGAAGAGCGGTGCGAAAAAAGTGGTGATTACTGCTCCGGCCAAAGAAGAAGATGTCACTATCGTGATGGGCGTAAATGATGAAGTCTACAACCACGAGCAACATCATATTGTCTCCAATGCCTCTTGCACCACCAACTGCCTGGCACCTGTAGCCAAAGTGCTTCATGATGCTTTTGGCATCGAACAGGGCCTGATGACGACCATTCACTCGATTACCAACGATCAGGTGAATATCGACAATCCCCATAAAGACTTGCGCCGTGCGCGTGCAGCCGGAGAATCGATTATCCCGACTACGACCGGTGCTGCCCGTGCGGTAGGGAAGGTACTGCCAGAGCTGAACGGCAAGCTGAATGGTTTCGCACTGCGTGTGCCAACTCCAAATGTATCGGTTGTCGATCTGGTCATCACGACGAAAAAATCAGTGACTGTAGAGGATGTAAACCGCGTGCTTCGCCAAGCAGCAGAAGGCAGCATGAAAGGCTATATCGAATTCTGCGACGAGCCGCTTGTTTCCAGCGATTTCAATGGCAATGACAACTCTGCCATTATCGATGGTCTGTCCACCTTGGTGATGGGGACCAATCAGGTAAAAGTCATCGCCTGGTATGACAATGAATGGGGCTACTCCTGCCGTGTCGTGGATTTGGTGCGCCACGTTTCTGAGGACCACAACCATGCCCGGCTCCAGGAAAAAACGGCTGTAGCGGCAAAATAACAGCTCCCACATCACAAGAGAGCTGCGCTCAAAGTGAATCAATCGTCTGAACAGAGAAAAACCCCCAAAGAATTGGGGGCTTTTTGTTCTGCGACTTTCGTCCGGTCAGTCGACCGTTTTTTCGATTAGTCCACCGATCGAGAAGAGGTGATCGTCTTCAAATCCGGTGATAAACAGCTTGATATTGGTTTTCAGATCGAGGTCATAAGTAGCCCGGACCTCGTTCCCGCGCCCATCTTTGAGGACACGGACGGTTGGACGGTGGCAGTAGTCCGGATCGACCCGGCAGACGACGCCGACTTCGCCCGTATTTAGCACAACACTGCTTCCGATCGGAAAAATGGCAATGTGGCTGCGAAATGCATTGATCAGGCGGTGATCAAATAAATGGCCGCCTGCCCCCAGCAGATATTCCAGCGCATCTTGCGGCATGTACCGTTTGCGCCAGGGACGCGGAGAGGTCAGGGAGTCATAAATATCGCATATCCCTACGATCTGCGCGTATTCATGAATATTCTTGCCTTTCAGACCCTGTGGATATCCGCTGCCGTCCAGCCGCTCATGGTGCTGCAGACAGACGTGTGCGGACAGCAGGGAAATGTCATGCTCTTTCCGCAAGAGGTTGAAGCCCAGCATACAGTGTTCCTTGGCGATCTCCATCTCGGCTTCATTCCAGCGCTCTTTTTTCTGGAGCAGCTCGGCAGGCAACTGAACCTTGCCGATGTCGTGCAGCATGGCGCCCACACCCAGCTCCGTCAGTTGTGCGCGATTGTAACCGATCGACATGCCGACAGCCGTAGCCAGCACAGCCACGTTCACAGAGTGATGATAAAGAGAGGGAGAATGGGTAGAAATATTGGCCAGATGCATCACCATCTGCTTATTTTGCATCAGGTCGTCCAGAATGGACCCGAAGGCCTGTTGAAAATGAAGCCCCATTTCCTTGAGCGAGATTTTGCGTGCCAATTTATTGGAATTGGTAATTTGTTTGACGGTTTTCTCTATTGTTTCAACGGCTACCTGGCGCGTTTCTGGACGGATGACATCCTCTACTACGATGTCTTGTGTTCGTGGATCGTCGATGTAAAGAGAGTCAATCCCAGATCGCTCCAGCCCTTGAATCAGGCGATCCGTCAGAGTCATTCCAACCCCAAGCAATACCTTCCCGTCTTCCGTAAAGATCGAGCGCCCAACCTTCATCCCAGGTTGCACATGTCTGATTGAAACTAATCTCATAGAAATCCCTCCAGCTTGTACCATCATTGTACTCAAATAGTCAGGTGTATGAAATAGGCCCAAGGATTGACTTGACTTCTACTGTAATATTGAGGGACACTTAGATAAGTATTGACAGTATTGGAGTTGATTTCGGATGCGATGTCCATTTTGCGAATATAATGGGACTAGAGTCCTAGATTCTCGTCCGTTTAATCATAATAAATCAATTCGGCGCAGACGTGAATGTGAAAAATGCGAGCGGCGGTTTACCACGTTTGAAGTGGTTGAAGAAACCCCGTTGTTGATTATCAAAAAGGATGGAACGCGCGAAGAGTTTAGCCGGGACAAGATCTTGCGCGGTTTGGTGCGCGCCTGTGAAAAGCGTCCGGTTACGCTGGATGAGCTGGAAAACGTCGTCAACGAGATAGAAAGAGAGCTGCGCAGCTGCGGCCAAGCGGAAATCCCCAGCAAGGATGTCGGGGAGAAAGTCATGGAACGTTTGTATCATGTCGATGAAGTGGCCTACGTGCGATTCGCATCGGTCTACAGACAGTTTAAGGATATCAACGTCTTTATGAAAGAATTGGAAGAGCTTCTCTCACAGGCGCGAGGCAGCGCTGAGTAGGAGAAAACCTCTCATCCGATCCTATCAAGACCAGGGGAATCCTGTATGTGCTAGGCGACGGGCGTTTTTTGCCTCCGCCTGTTTTGGCGTTCCTCTGAAAGGGCAGCTTCCAATCACTCTCGTATCTATGACAAACCGGACATGCTATAATAGGAAGACAAGAATCGACAGGAAGGAACAGATACATGAGTCGTCTCGTTTGGAACGAATTGACGCCCAAAGATCGCTATGTAGTGCGGATGGCGAGACCCCTGAGCTTTGCGGAGCTGGGGTATGTGACACAGCTTTATCTGCCGATCATCGGTTCCGATTCGTTTTCCCTCTATCAGCTTCTCGTCCATGAAGTGCAGGAGGAAAGCGGGGCGGCAACCGAAAGCACACATCGCAACCTGATGCTGATGAGCGGCCACTCGCTGGATCGTCTGCTCTCTGCGCGCGAGCGGCTGGAGGCACTCGGTCTGTTGACCGTTCGCCGCAGGGAAAACATGCAGCGGGACTACTTTTATGAATACCTGGTAAAACCGCCGCTGACCCCGCATGAATTTTTTGCCGATTACGTCTTGTCCCTGATGCTTTTAAACAAGATTGAAAATATCCGTTACCAGCAGCTTCGTCAAAAATATGCCGACCCGCTGGGGGCTGCCCTGGATCAGGAATATACGATAACGGAAAATGTGACCAAGGATTTTCACGAAGTGTTCCAATCATTGAAAGCCTCCGAATTGGAGGTCAGCCGAGGCTCGGAACGGGAGCAATTTCTGCAGGAAATGGAGAACCGCTACCCCCCAGCGCCGATGCAGGCAGAATTTGCCCCCGCGGTCGATCATCAGCTCAGTCTCTCTTCGCTGCGTCACTATCTGCCGGACAACGCCAAGGCGGAAAAAGTCTTTTCCCACGAAGGTGTAGAGCTTCTCTACCGGCTTCACCATTTTTACCTGTTGGATAGCTGGGGACTTGGTCAGGAGCTGAGAGATTGGACGCTGTACAAGGCAGACGGCGATCTGGATGGCGAAGTGCTGCGGAAGCGGCTGATTCAGCGCTACACCGACGACAAGCTTTCACGTACAGCACCCAAAGCCGTTCCCGGCGAGGAAGAATGGGGACCGGGAAATCTTCCGCAGGCAGGAAGCGAGATCTTCACAAGGATTTGCCGCCAGCTCTCCCCGCTGACGATTTTGGAAAAAGTAGTCGGCGGCAGGGTCAGCAAGGTGTTTTTGGAGCGAGCAGAGACGCTGGTATTTAGCGATGGGATGACGGGGGAAGTCGTCAATGCGCTGTTGCTACATACGCTTGTCAGCATGCAGATGGAGCTGCCCAAGGCTTATCTCGAGACGATACGCGATAGCTGGAAGGCGAAGCGGATCACGACCGTTGACGAGGCTGTACGCCAGATTCAGGAGCGGGCGGATCAGAAGGCACAGCATGCAGAGAAATCGAAGCAGACGAAGGCCGGAAAAGATGCACCGGTCCGTCGGAATGGCCGGGCCGTTCTGCAAGACAAGCTGCCTGCCTCCGTGGAGTGGCAGCTTTCCCAGGAGCGGGAGCAGAAGCGTGAGGAACCGGTGCCCGTGAAGACGATCGAGGATGATCCGGAATTGAAAAAGATGCTGGAAACTCTCAGAAAACGGAAGAAAGGAGTGTGAACAGGTAGATGGAATCGATAAGCGACTTTATGGAAGAGTTGGCCAAGCGAACACCGCGGCATCTGCTCACTCCAGACCAGCAATTGGATAAAATGCTGCGTTCCTCCAGCTATCTTCAGGCATTCCAGCAGGCCCATCCGGAGCTGAGCCGCGAGGATTATCTCAAAGCGCTGTCCAGTGTGTATACGGCGGTCAAAGAACAGTACTGGTGTGAGCGTTGTCCAGGGCTGGAGAATTGCCCCAATCTGTTAAAAGGCCATCGCAACCGTCTGGAGCTGGTTCAAGGGACGATTGTCAGTCCGATCAATCCTTGTGAGAAGCAGTTGGTCTATGAGGAAGACCAGCGCCGCCGCCGCCTGATGCGCAGCTACTACATCTCTGAAGAGACGATGCAGGCCAGCTTTGAAAAATTGGAGCTGGATGCAGGGAACCGGGCGGCCGTCGCGGCGGGCATCCATTTCAGCGAGCTGGCTGGTACGGGGGAGAAGATCAAGGGACTGTATCTGCACGGGCCGTTCGGGGTCGGAAAAAGCTTTCTGATGGGGGCCATCGCCCGCGAGCTTTCCGAGCGCAACGTGGCTTCCCTCATGGTGTACGTCCCCGATTTTGTCCGGGAGATGAAAGACTCGCTCTCCGACCAATCCCACGTAGGCAAGCTGGAGGTATTGAAGGATGTTCCCGTCCTGATTCTGGACGATATCGGGGCTGAAAATCTGACGCCATGGGTTCGGGATGAGATCATCGGGGTCATTTTGAATCACCGGGTCAACAATCATCTGCCGACCCTGTTTACCTCCAACTACTCGCTGGAGGAGCTGGAGGAGCATATGTCGATCTCAAACGGCAACCGGATTGAAAAAACAAAGGCGGCCCGCGTCATGGAACGGATCCGCCACTATGTCGATGTATTTGCCATCATGCGAAAAAATCATCGCATCGAAAGCTGATCATACGTATTCAGTTTTCTGGCGATGTGCTTTAGAACGGGGAGAGGTGCCATTTGGTCAAAGCCAGCACCTCTCTTGCTTTATGATAAGGACCGTACAGGACATGTGACGTGACACCGACGGGAGTTGCATCCATCTCCAGACTGTGTGCCATATCGATCGCCCGGGCGAGATGGTAATCATGGCTGACCACAAGCGCGCGGGAAAGTCCATGCTCCTGCATGACTTCTTTGCTAAACAAGAGATTTTCATAAGTATCGCTGGACTTAGGCTCCAGGAGAATCCGTTCCGCCGGTACACCCTGCTCCACCAGATAGTTTCGCATGACGGCGGCCTCGGTCTGCGTTTTTCCTTCGCCAAGCCCGCCCGATACCAGCAGATAGGAGACATAGCCTTCCTGAAACAGCTTCAGCCCCTCATCCAGTCTCTCCCGCAGTCCAGGACTGGGGCGATCCCCCCAGATGGCAGCACCCAGTACGATCGCCACATCCGCTTTTCGCGGCACGGCTTCCTGAATTGTCCGGTCCATTTTCCACAGCAGATAGGCTGACCAGCATCCGAATAAAAGCAGACAGATCCCGAGTATGCGGAAAAATCCACGTGCTTTGCTCTTTTTTTGCTTTACGGCAGAAGAAGTATCTTTGCTTTTCAATCTTTGCAAACTCATTTTTTTCAAATACTCCCGATTTCTCTATTTTCCCCAGAGGAGAATCATCTTAAATCATTACATAGCTGTGTTGTTCTACTGTTTGGGACGTTTGAAGCCGGGAAAGGTTACGGTTTCCCGCATATCTTCTCATCCGTATCCATTTTGACAGCTTTTCGACGCTGCAAAAACAAATTTTTCTCAAATAATCGCCGTCTTACTCATGTATTGCCGCTATGGTGCCGATACCCTTATAGAGGGTTTAAAATACTAACGGGGGAGGAAAGTCATGACCTGGAAAAAGATTGTATGCGGATTTCTCGCTCTGCTGCTAATCTGCGGGAGCGGAAATCTGGGGACAGCGCTGGCGAATACAGATGAACTGACACGCATCGTTCTGTCCAAGAATGAACTGACCATGGAGACAGGAGATACCCAATCGCTGAAGGCGACAGCCGTCTACCTCTCAGGCAAGACGGAAGACGTCACGATCTCTACCGATTGGAATAGTGAAAATATTAGTGTGGCTACCGTGCATGCGGGCACGATTACAGCAAAAGATGTAGGTACATCGGTCATCAAGGCGGAATACAAAGGCAAATTGGCCGTAGCGACTTTGTCCGTCACCAAAAAGCTGAAGGCACTGACAGTGGACCAGCAAACGGTTGACCTCAGGAAAGGCGATGAGGTACAGCTTATCTTGGAGGCTCTCTACAGCGATGGCGAAAAAGATTTGGTTACGCAAAAAGCGGACTGGATCATTGATAACTCGTCGATTGCGACCGTGACGAACGGTTTGATCAAGGGACACGGATCAGGGACGGCCTCCATCACAGCCAAGTTCGGTCGCATGAGTGTCGTGATTCCGGTCAGTGTGGAAATCGCTCGCCGTCTGGAGCCCGACAAAAAGCAGGTGTCGCTGTTGACCGGGAAATCCTACAATATTCAGCTCAAGGCGATCTATCCAGATGGAAGCTTCGATGAGAATGTAGAAGCCTTGGCGGAATGGTCCAGTGACAACGAGGGAGTTGCGGACGCGATCAAGGGCGAGATCAAGGCATACGGTCCGGGTACAGCAGTGATTACCGCCAAATACGGCACCAAGACCGTAGCGATTCAGGTAGATGTCGATACGACACGCGCGCTTACAGTTAGCGAGCAGGACTTGTATTTGAAAATAGGAGATAAAAAACCTGTTACACTCACCGCAATTTATGCAGATGGAAAAGAAGAACCGGTAACATCCGTTGCGGAGTGGAGCTCGGACAAGCCTGATATCGTTTCCGTCAGCAAAGGGGTAATTATGGCCCACGCTTCCGGGGAAGCGGTGATTACGGCCAAATACGCAGGCAAGACGATCCAGATCAGAGTAGACGTAGAAGTTCCGCGTTATTTGGACCCAAGTCCATCGTATCTGGGGATGCGATCGGGGGATTCCAAACAAATCAAGCTGGAAGCCTCATTTGTTTCCGGAAAGCCTGAAAATATCACGGACAAAGCAGAGTGGACATCCTCCAACAGTGATATCGCCTACGTCAAGAATGGCTATGTCACTGCCTATAAAGCGGGTACGGCTACGATTACAGCCAAATACGGCGGCAAGCAAGTGACGATTCCCGTCGACGTGGATTTGCCGCAAAAAATAACGCTCAATAAAACAGCGCTCAATCTGCAAATTGGCGACTCCTATACACTGACCGCCAATGTCCTGTTCTCAAACGGGGACAGCGAAGATATTACCTCAAAAGCAGAGTGGAAAAGCAGCTCAGAGAACGTGGCAACAGTGCGTCAAGGCTCTGTCATTGGCGTAGGGACGGGAGCTGCCACGATCACGGCTTCGTATGCGAACCGCTCTGTCAGCCTGTCCGTAAATGTCGGGGTCATCCAAAGCATCACCCCGAGTGAGAAGAAACTGGTGATGAAAAATGGTGAGACGGAAACAATCACGCTGAAGGCAACCTACACAGATGAGTCGACCAAGGACATCACCGCACAGGCAGAGTGGAAAAGCTCCAAACCGGATGTGGCACAGGTTGTACTGGGGAAAGTAACAGCCCTGTCCTCCGGCAAAGCGACGATCAGCGCTGTGTTTGACGGCAAGACGATCTCGATACCGGTCGAGGTGGATCAAGCGCAGACTCTCAATTTCGAACCGCGGATGCTGGTCCTGACGGTCAACGAATCGGCAGACATCACGCTGACGGCTACGGATGCTTCGGGGAAAACCGTGAAAGTAACAGAGGATGCCGAATGGAAGTCCAGCAATGCGAAGGTAGCCGATGTGAACAAAGGACACGTCGTCGGCTACGGCAGCGGTCGTGCGACGATTACAGCGACGTACGGCGGTAAAACGGTCAGCATCCCAGTTGAAGTGGGGATTGTCACCACGCTGGAGGCAAGCAAACGCTTCGTTCAAGTGAAAACCGGCAAACAGGTACAGGTTTCCTTGACAGCTAAATTCTCGGATGGTAGAACGACAGATGTGACGAACGATGCCGAATGGAAGGTCAGCGGATATAAAGTGGCAGACGTGTCCAATGGATTGATCTCCGGTATCGGGTATGGGAAAACAACCGTAACAGCTAAATACAATGGAAAAACGGTTTCGATTCCCGTAGAAGTCGATATGCTGAAATACCTGAAGACCGACGTGGTCCAGATCGAGATGAAAAAAGGCGAGACGAAAAAGGTAACGGCGATTGCCACCTATACGGATGGCTCGGAGGAAGATGTGACCAAGCCTGCTCTCTGGACGACCTCACGCCTGCTCACTGCTGATGTGAAGGACGGAGTCATCAAAGCGACAGGCCCGGGAAAAGCAACCATCACGGTCACCTACGGCGGCAAACGTACACCAATTGTCGTGATTGTAAAATAAAGTTCGGTTTCCATTCTTTCAATTACCGGGAGCTCTGCCAATGTGCAGGGCTCTTTTTTTGGTCACGGGCTGGATCTGGTCTACTTGCCATACGCTGCTTGAGCTTAGGGCTATACAGGCCAGAACCACACCGGTCAGAGAAAGTGGAATGGATTTAAGCAATAAGAGGCTGTGAGTATCTAAAGTTCTTTGTGAAAGTGAGTCTATAGTAATAGGGAAAAGTGCCTAATGCTTGCCTTCGGACTTTCCGATAAAGAAATATGCCCGGAGACGAATCTCCCAAATCTGTGAACAGGACATGCCAATACCTGTTTTAGAAAACGGGAATCGATTCCAAAGAGAATACATCCAAAAAGGAGTCTAACAGCATGAAAAGGCACTTCACATCAAGCACAGTCGTACTTACCTCACTTTCGCTCATTCTCAGCGCGGGGATAATTCCAGGCAATGCCCATGCTGCGTATGAAGAGGCAACTCTGGTGTCAACCTATTCATTTCCGCCGATCTTGCAGGAAATCGTAGTCGCCGAGAACGGCAGCCTTTCCGGTACCGTGGTGATCGACGCCCGTTACCAGGCCAATGTATCACTCTTGATCACGGATGAAGATGGACGTGATCAGGGAGAGCTGGTCATCTGGAATGGCACAAAAGGGAAGCTGGGTCCCGGGATCACCACCAAGGCCAAAGATGGCAAGGAAAAAGTACTTCATCCCTCCGGACAAAGTATGTACATCGAAATCAAAACACTGACATTTTCCGTGACGGCAAAGGCGCTTGATTTAGCACCGGGCCGATATACAGCGGTTGTGCGGGTGCAGGATACACCGATTTATGTGCAGGATGTGACCCGTGAGGCATATTCCAAGGAGATCTCCTTTATCGTGCCGGGAGCGAAGGCAGACAAAGCTTTTCCCGGCGAACTGAAAGTGGACAAGGATGGCACGATTCAAATCACGATCCGCTCGTCTTCTGTGTCCAGCCAGGCAGAGTGGATGCTGGTCATCGTGGATGAGGACGGAGAAATTGCCGGACGCATCAGCTTTAATCCGAAAAATCCCAAAGTTTCGTTGGGCAACCTAAAGCTTTCGCCCGGAGAATATACGATCTATCTGGAAGTTATCGATGGGCGTGACACGCTACAATCGAAATCAGTTGTTGTGGTCATCCAGGCAGCAGGTGGTAGCGGGGCAGGAACTGTTGTCCTGGGCGGTGGAGCCGGCTCGGGAGGCACTGGTGCAGGTGGAACAGGCGGAAGTGGTGTCGGGTCGCCAGGCGCAGGTGCAGGCGGTTATGGTGCAGGCTCAGGAGCAGGCACGTCGGGCAGTTCCGGTACGGCAACAAGCAATTTCCCCGGTCAGGTTCTGGTCTCGACCGATGGAACCATCCAGATTCGTCTGGACCTGAATTCTGCCGATGCCAAAGCAAAATTTACCCTGCTTGTGAAAAGTGAGGATGGAAAGGTCGTCAAACGCATCCCGATCAATCTGAAGAACCCTTCATCCATTTCTGGCAGAGGACTGTCCCTTCCGGAAGGAGAGTATTCGCTGGTGCTGGAAATGGTGAGCAGCGGAAAGCGAAGCTATTCCTCCAGCGTCACCTGGAAGGTCTCTACCAAAAGCAGCTCCACCGTTGTTTTCCCGATTCCGAGCGGGGACGCTTTCCCGGGCGGCATCAAAGTCAACACCGACGGCAGCATCAGCATCACGATAAAGTGGAAAGCCTCCTATAGCGACTATCAGTGGTATGTCGTCGTGTATGATGAATACGGCAAATCGCTGAAACGTGTTTCACTCAACCCGCAAAACCCGATTTTCTCCTGGAAGGAACTGAATCTGCCGACAGGGGGATATTCCGTAGTCATCGAGGTGGTCGACCCGGTCAGTGGTTCAAGGGCTGCGTCTTTGCCAGCCTTCGTCACGGTGAACCAAACCAAGGGCATTCTCATCTTCATTGACGGAGAGCTGCAAGTCTTCCCGAAACCTCCGGTAGAAATCGATGGGCGGACGCTCGTTCCGCTGCGTGCGATCTTTGAAGCGCTCGGAGCCAAGGTGGATTGGGATGAAGCGACTCAAACCGTAACCGCTACGAAAGACGGCAACATCATCCAACTGACGATTGGCTCCAAGGTGGCCTACAAAAACGGCCAAAAGATCAATCTGGATGTGCCGGCGCAGCTTTTCAACGGGGACACCACCATGGTGCCGATCCGTTTTGTGAGTGAAGCGCTTGGAGCCAAAGTGGGCTGGGACCCGTACTCCAACTCTGTTGTGATTAGCAATCAGTAACGTAGTTTCAAGTCGGTAAAGCAAAACAAAAATCCCGCTTGCTGGAACAAGGAAACGAGAGCTTCGTCACCTTGCTGCAAGCGGGCTTTTCCCGAAATCTGCTTGTAATTTTTTAGTTGCATCATATTTTTTGATGTGCTATACTTCTTTTGTAAGCAACAATGATTGATGTACATATGGGGCATTAGCTCAGCTGGGAGAGCGCTACACTGGCAGTGTAGAGGTCAGCGGTTCGATCCCGCTATGCTCCACCATATGAAAGACATTAAAAACGGCAGAGATGCCGTTTTTTTGTCTTGAATCATGTTGATAAGTATAGTAATGAATGTTGTAAAGTGTAGAAAAATTCATTATAATAGTATTTGTTTAAAGAAATTAAACTTTATCGCAGGGTTATTAGAAATGAATAGCTCGATATTACAATTTTTATCTTCAACTACTGGGGGAACATCTATGAAAAGTATACTGAAAAAGTGGAGTCAATTGAGCCTGGTAAAACAAATAATTGTAGGTTTGATTATTGGTATTACCCTAGCTGTTACGATCCCCGAAACAGCAAAGCCTGTTTTAATTTTAGGCACTTTATTTGTAGGTGCTTTGAAAGCGGTTGCACCTGTGTTGGTGCTCTTCTTGGTCATGTCAGCCATCGCTCAACACAAGAGTGGTCACCAAACGAATATGAAATCCATTATCGTCCTGTATCTTTTAGGAACCTTTTTAGCTGGATTAACCGCAGTAATTGTAAGTTTTATTTTTCCCGTAAGCTTAACACTTGCAAATGCCGCTGAAGGTGTGACGGCTCCTGGCGGTGTTGTAGAGGTTCTCAAATCATTACTGCTAAACGTTGTTGATAACCCAATTAAGGCAATTTATAATGCGAACTATATCGGTATTTTAGCTTGGGCGGTACTCCTTGGTTTGGCTTTAAGAAATGCCCCTGATACGACAAAAACGATGATTTCTAATTTTTCAGATGCTGTATCCAAAATGGTTACATGGGTGATTAAGTTTGCACCACTAGGAATCATGGGTCTAGTATTTGATTCTATTACAACAAATGGAATTGAGTCGTTACTAAGCTATGGAAAATTACTTGCGGTATTACTTGGCTGTATGGTCTTTGTGGCGTTAGTTGTCAATCCAATTATTGTGTTCATCGTTATACGTCAAAACCCTTTCCCGCTTGTTTTTAAGTGCTTAAAGGAAAGTGGTATTACAGCATTCTTTACACGTAGCTCAGCTGCGAATATTCCTGTAAATATGAAATTATGTGAAAATCTTGGTTTAAATAAAGATAGTTATTCAGTATCCATTCCATTAGGTGCAACCATTAATATGGCTGGTGCCGCTGTTACCATTTCTGTTTTGACACTTGCGGCGGTTCACACACTTGGTATTCAGGTGGACATCCCTACAGCAATCATCCTCAGCGTACTATCAGCGATATGTGCTTGTGGTGCTTCAGGGGTTGCTGGTGGATCCTTGTTACTGATTCCTCTAGCGTGCAGCTTATTTGGAATCTCTGCTGATGTTGCGATGCAGGTTGTTGGAGTAGGCTTTATCATCGGTGTTTTACAAGACTCTTGTGAAACAGCACTTAACTCATCTACAGACGTACTTTTCACAGCAGCTGCTGAATTTAAAGAGTGGCGTAAAAAAGGCAAAAAAATAAACATCAACGAAGCAGCATAAAGATGATATCTTCTTAGCGGGTAATTGAACTGCACCCCAATTGTTAGATTCTACTAGCAATTCGAGGTGTAGTTTTTTTATGGAAATGGAGCCAGAGGTTACGATTCAATGAGTTGAACCCGGTAAGGAGAAGAGCTTTTCCGATTCTGGGGTGCAGTGACCCTGATTTTTATTCCGGTAACGATGGTGTCGAGAATGATCATTGAGATCATATTCATTATCGTTAACCGGATCGCCATGAAGGAAACGCATCCTCATTCGCAGACCGCCGACCTTTGCTAGGGCGGTCTTTTTCTGGATTCATATGTTTTTTCGGTAATTTCTGTTAACATTGATAGTAAAGTATAAATAACTTCTTCCTTCTGAAATTTTACCAATCCTGGAGGCAATATGGTCTATACTGCTCTGCTTCGCGGGATCAATGTCGGCGGAAAAAACAAAGTAGATATGAAAATACTTAAACAAACATTCGAGCAAGCCGGAATGAAAAACGTCGTAACTTATATCAATTCGGGCAATATTATTTTTACAACCACCGACCACTCCAAAAATGATATAGCGCATATTCTCGAAAAAGCAATTCTGAATACCTTCGGATTGCATATCAAGGTGCTGGTACTAAGTTTAGAAGACATGAAGAAAGTAATGTCCTCGCTTCCTGAATCATGGACAAACGATGATAAAATGAGGAGCGACGTCCTATTTTTATGGGAAGATATCAATGACGAATCCGTTCTCGATCAGCTGACCTTCAAACCGGAGATCGAAACGGTGAAGTATGCTCCAGGTGCGATTTTATGGGCAATTGACAAAATAAACGGGGCGAAGGCAGCATGACAAAGTTGGTTGGTACGAAATTGTATAAACAGATGACGATCAGGAATGTAAATACGACACGTAGAATATATGAGCTGATGTTGGCAGCAGAAAAAAATGGGTAGGATGAATGCGGACTTCATCATATAGGAGATGAATCCTCTTATGAGTCAATACAAAGCTAGATGAAAATCCAAAATGACAAGACACTTATGTATACTCCATGTTTCGTGATGAATTTTTAAGTAATCGTGAGTTTGGCAGTAAAATCGACCACGGCGGTAGAGCGCTACACTGGCAGTGTAGAGGTCAGCGGTTCGATCTTGCTATGCTCAACCATACAAAAAATAGTAAACACGCCAACATCGGGCGTGTTTTTTTGCATCCGACGGAGCCGTATTGGTTTTTTCGAACGGTGAATTTCGTTCGTCGTGCGTGGGTCGAATCAATTGGTAGGAGAGCTAACTGTATTCAGAGAAACCCAGTGCTGGGATCTTCTCATATTTGCTCGGTGCTAGAAATATTGGGGCACAGTGAAATCAACTTTATGTCATTATACCTTGATAACGTTTGAATTTTTTGACTTTACAAGTCTATTAATGATCTCAACTACGTGCTTCGGATGGTTTTGTGGTATCATATGAGCTACTTCTGGTAGAATTATAAGCTCAGCATGAGGAATATCTTCCTTTAATCGAATAGCCTGCTCTTTTACTCCAAACGGGTCTTTATCTCCTACTACAATTACAATTGGATTTTGTATTTCCTTATAACGAGCACTTATATTCTTTGCAGCAGGTGAAAAAGCCAAAATATCCTCGCGATTTGCTCTAAACTGCCCTGGTCGGAGCCATAGCGCATGAGTAGCTTCCCGATAACCGTTAGGAATCTCTTCTGGAGCAAAAGTGGCTTGTAAAATACGATCCGCTAAGAAAGTTCCAAGCGGACTACGTAATACCGTATGGAGAAACAGCTTCCCGATTACAGGAGTCGTTACAAGTTTTGAAATCGGATCTCCGTTTTCTGCTGGATAACCTTCCTTATACATCGCCGCAGCGATGGTGACAATCCCATCAATTTCCTTCGGATAAAGTAAAGCGTATGACAATACCAACAATCCGCTCCAAGAATGCCCAACTATGATTGGTTTTTCTATGCCTAACTTCTTTAAAGCAGCATTAATAAGACGTGCCTGAACCATCGGGGTAACTTTATGGGACTTTGGTCTTTCACTATGTCCATATCCGGGACGGTCAAAGGCAATCGCCTGGTATCCTTTGGTAGCTGCGATATTAAGTACATTTATAAAATCATTACCAGTTAAGACACCTCCATGGAGAAACACTACGGGTTTACCTGAACCTTTTCGAATATAGTGCAATTGGATACCTTCTACTGTAACGAACTGACCACTCGGAGGAAACTTTAGGTCCGCTTGCTTAAATTTGTATTGGTTAAACCAGATGAGTCCCCCTAATATTACTACGAACGTTAAAACAACAGCTATCCACATCGACATTACTCTCCTTTGTATTGTTGTAGATTAAATACTATATTTTTATTGCTATAAAAACATACTCGCAGGTATGTAATGGCGTTTTAAAAAACCCGTAATAATACGGGCTATTTAATCTTTATACGATTCTGAATGAATCCCATTCCATAACACCTTGGAGATCTCTGCAGCAAGTGAATCAAAAGAAACTTGTTCTGGTGAAATGAGCCACATGAGAACTGCCCCGTTGATAAGAGCATGAATAGTTATGGCTAATTCGTGTGGGTCCGAGTCCTCTGAAATGAGATGTTTACGTTGCATTTCCTCTAAAAATATTGAAGTGCTTAGAATTAATTTAGTAAAAGCAGCATTTAACTTTTCTTGGACTAGAGGCTCACGGATATTTGAAACAAATTCGAAGAAAAGTAAGGTGCGTTCCCCTCTATCTTCTTTGCATGATTCAAATTCTGATACTAGTAATAGTCTCAACGACTCCATTGGATGATCAGAAGT
Organism: Brevibacillus ruminantium; assembly: GCF_023746555.1. NCBI lineage: Bacteria > Bacillati > Bacillota > Bacilli > Caryophanales > Paenibacillaceae > Brevibacillus > Brevibacillus ruminantium. Next base: position 4,036,375 of record NZ_CP098755.1, on the reverse strand, counting down.
TAATACCTCTTGAACCTGTTTTGGAAGTCTACTTTGAAGGTGATCTAGGCTCAGTTCACACAATGTAAGGAATAAATCGCTTTTACTCGAAAAGTGCCAATATACAGCACCTTTGGTCATTCCTGCTTCATGCGCTATTAAATCAAGTGTAGCTCGACTATAGCCATGTTTAGCAAATACTCGATTAGCAGAGTTCAAGATTTTGGTTCGTGTATCCGCCATAGAAGGATTCTCGTAATTTTGCAAAATAAATGTCTTCATTGCTTCCTTATTTCCGAAATACCTTTGAACCGTAGTCCAATGTAGTCCAGATAATTTTGCCACATCAGCAAATGTTACTTTATCATGCGGAATACGATGAGCCATTTCGATAACAGCTTTTTGAATTTGTTTTGAGGATCTCATTTTTTCACCTTATACTTTACATAGCAGTAATTAGATACTTTATAGTATGTATTTATAGTAATTATTTGGAAATAACTTGTCAAGTACAACCATGTAACTCAATAAACTATGTTGTAGTAGGGGAGTGAAACCGACCATTGTGGGAGAGCGCTACACTGGCAGTGTAGAGGTCAGCGGTTCGATCCCGCTAAGCTCCACCATATGAAAGACATTAAAACCCTTGAGAAATCAGGGGTTTTCGTCATTTTGGGGGAACGGCAGCCAACCAGAGGATATGACCATTTAGGTCTGTTGGGGACGAATTGGGGACGGATTATTTTACACCTTTCTTCAACCCACTGAACGTGACTGCCGCTCTTTTATTCATGTCTGCAAGGACAATTATCTCACAAATCTAATAAAGTCAACATGAACTGGTTCAATACCAACTGCTCGAAGTCGTGAGTTAATCTGTCCTCGGTGATACTGACCATGCAATGCTACATGAGTTAAAATATCCCGTACAGAATACCTAAACTCTCTTCCTTTACTATTCGTGCAGGCGATTATTTTATCTAGGTCAGTATTTGCCAAATTCGTAAAAAAAGCTTTCATTTTGTTTCATAAGTTCTGCACAGATCTCTAAATCGCTCTCCGACCATATGGGAAGTTGTGAACTGTCCACTCCACGTAATCTAGTAATCCATATTTTTTCTGCATGAAGGATATGGGATAATAAACGCCATATCTCCTGATTTTCATCTTCAATACTCTGCAGTGTTTTAAAAATACGTTGGTTAGCCCAATCTAAATGCTCATACATCTTTTGGATCGTTTTCAATACGAATCACCCTCTACCAATTCTTATGCCCGATAGTTGAGCAATGCCGTCAGCCTACCTCTTTATTATTTCAGTCTACAACATTATTATCTAGTCTAAAGTTTTTCTATTTTCGGACAGATGAAGTCGTTTTTCTTGTGAGATATGTTTTCTTATCATGTGACAATCATTTCCAAACATCGTCTTAATTGTGTGAGCTTCAACGTCAAAAAAAGATGGAGGATACACGTATGACCACTCAAAGGCGTTATCCTGTACTGGCAGGCATCGTACTAACAGCCGCACTGCTCCTGTCACCAGCCATGGGCACAGTCATGGCAAATCAGGCGGGCAACCAACAAGCAGCAGCTAACCTTCAGGAAAATCAATTAAGCGAAAAGGCAAAACGAACGGAGCAAAAGCTGCAAATGCTCTTCCCAGCGCTCGATGACACATCAAGACAAATTACCTTGGAAACGAAAGACCACCTGCCTGTGTACGAAATCCGTTATGAAAAAAATAATGAATTCTTTGCCAGTGCCAATATCCATGCAGAAACCGGGAATCTGCTTACGTTTTATTGGGATAGCAAGGTTCCGGATTTTAAAAATCCTGATGACAAGCTGGCCTATAAGAGCGCCGATACCTTCATGGAGGGCCTGATCGGTGAAATGCGCAGCCTGTACAAGGTAACGCGGGCTCCTGTAGGCGATGTCATCTATAGCCGCTATGTAAATGGCATCGAGGTAGTAGGAGATGAGTTTCGGTTATCAGTAAACAGTGCGGGACAGGTAACCGGCGTTTCGGCAGGAGAAAACACGCTGACAAACATCGATCCAGCGGATTTCCTCCCCCCAGCCCAAGCGATGAAGAAAGATCAACTCAGTCGCTGTATCCCACCCCTACTGCAACTCATGTACAAGACTGGTGAAAATCAGACCGATCTCGTCTACTCCGCTGTATTCTCCGGTTATGTGGACGCAGTAACAGGAGCTGAGCTGATCACTAATCGGCAATACAGAACCTGGAGGTGGAAACCAATCTCCCTCACGCCTGGTGGAAAGGTAGTAAAGGTGAAGAATGAGCAGGAGGCAAAGCAGATTTACGAAAGTGAGTTTGGTATCAGCCTGAAGGGTAGTACCTTCAACAGCAACATCGGCAAAGGCCAGATGGAAAGTTTTTATTTTTCCCCTGATGAAAAAGAGTTTTTATTTATGAAGGATGACGTTGTGATCGGATTTCAAAGCTATGCGAACGGCCAACCCCAAAAAGGGAAGGCAACATTGTCGGAAAAGCAGGTTCTTGAGAAAGCTGTTCAGTTCCTGCAAACCTATCTCAAACGGGAAGAAAAGGAGTTCTACTACAGGGTGAATCATCCTGGTACGCAGAATCCACATGAGTACGTAGTAACGTTTGTGCCATCTGTTGAGGGACTTCCTTTGGACTACCGAGGAGGCAGTGGTATCGGTGTAAATGGAGAAACGGGGAAAATCACATGGTACAATCAAAGGCTCGACCAAAAGCCCGCCAAGCTCCCGGATAAGAGGAAGGCTGTCTCCATAGATACAGCAGCCAAGGCCCTGCTGGCGAAACCCACTGAACTGCGATACATCTACCCATTCGTTAATGGTGAGAGGTTAGCCAAACCGGTTCTTGCCTATTACATTGATGTTAACGATATCAATGCCCTGACAGGTAACTTTTTCAGCATGAAGGATATGGAAAAATAAACGCGATATCTCCTGATTTTCATCTTCAATACTTTGCAGTGTTTTAAAAATACGTTGGTTAGCCCAATCTAAATGCTCATACATTTTTTGGATCGTTTTCAATACGAATCACCCTCTACCGATTCTTCTGCCCGTTAGTTGAGCAATGCCGTCAGTCTACCTCTTTATTATTTCAGTCTACAACATTATTATCTAGTCTAAAGTTTTCATATTTTCGACAGATGAAGTCGTTTTTCTTGTGAGATATGTTTTCTTATCATGTGACAATCATTTCCAAATATCGTCTTAATTGTGTGAGCTTCAACGTCAAAAAAAGATGGAGGATACACGTATGACCACTCAAAGGCGTTATCCTGTACTGGCAGGCATCGTACTAACAGCCGCACTGCTCCTGTCACCAGCCATGGGCACAGTCATGGCAAATCAGGCAGGGAACCAACAAGCAGCAGCTAACCTTCAGGAAAACCAGCTTAGCGAAAAGGCAAAACGAACGGAGCAAAAGCTGCAAATGCTCTTCCCAGCGCTCGATGACACATCAAGACAAATTACCTTGGAAACGAAAGACCACCTGCCTGTGTACGAAATCCGTTATGAAAAAAATAATGAATTCTTTGCCAGAGCCTATATCCATGCAGAAACCGGGAAACTGCTTACGTTTTTATTGAATGACAAGGATCTAGAAATTCCTGATGACAAGCTTGCCTATAAGAGCGCCGATACCTTCATGGAGGGGTGGATCGGTGAAATGCGCAGCCTGTACAAGGTAACGCGGCTTGGTGTAGGCGATGTCATCTATAGCCGCTATGTAAATGGCATTGAGGTAGTTGGTGATGAGTTTCAGCTGGAAGTAAACAGTGCGGGACAGGTAACCTACATTTCGGAAGGAGAAAACACGCTGACAAACGTCAATCCTGCTGACTTCCTCCCTCCAGCCCAGGCGATGAAGAAAGATCAGCTCAATCGTTTTATCGCACCTCATATGCAACTCATGTACACCCTTGGTGAAAATAAGACCGATCTCGTCTACTCCGCTGTATTCTCCGGTTATGTAGACGCAGTAACAGGAGCTGAGTTGATCCCTGTTCGGCAATACAAAACCTGGAGATGGAACCCAATCTCCCTCACACCCGGTGGAAAGGTAGTAAAGGTGAAGAATGAGCAGGAGGCAACGCGGATTTATGAAAGCGAGTTTGGTATCAGCTTGAAGGGTAGTACCTTCAACGGTGTCAGAGACGAGAAGGAAAGAGTCTATGTTTCCCCTGATGAAAATGAGGTTTTGTTTACGAAGGATGGCGTTGTGATCGGTTTTATAAGCTATTCGAACGCCGAACCCCAAAAAGGGAAGGCAACATTGTCGGAAAAGCAGGCTCTTGAGAAAGCTGTTCAGTTCCTGCAACCATATCTCAAACAGGAAGAAAAGGAGTTCTACTACAGGGTGAATCCAGATACGCAGAATCCACATGAGTATGTAGTAGAGTTTGTGCCATCTGTTGAGGGACTTCCGCTGAAATACGGACCAAGTATTGGTATTTGTGTGAATGGAGTTACGGGGAAAATCACCAGGTACCATCAAGAGCTCGACCAAAAGCCTGCCAAGCTCCCGGATAAGAGGAAGGCTGTCTCCACAGATGCAGCAGCCAAGGCCTTGCTGGCGAAGCCCACTGAACTGCAATACATCTATCCACTTATTAATGGAGAGAGGTTGGCCAAACCGGTTCTTGCCTATTCAATTCATATTAACATTATCAATGCCCTGACAGGTAAAGTCGAAGAGTAGGACTCAAGGATGTTGTCAGGCAGAAACTGGTATGTTAAAATCGTGCTGACAATTAACGATAGGAGATGAAGAGGATAATGTAATCATTCTTGCCACTTTTTTAAAGAATAAAGCAGAATTTGTCTTATTCTTAATTGGCAAGATCGTTACCTTATTCTTTTCTCTCAGAAAATATATGCCGGAAACAGAAGAACACGAGCATTGGGGAAAATTATCGTTTCGGGTGAGGAACAAAATTTTTGCAGTGATTCAGCCTGACGGGGTATCTGTTGCAATAAAAACGACGCATGATAACCGGGACGCATATACGTCAATCGCCCCAGAGGTCTTTCGTGTGCCTGACAGTTTCGCGAAACTTTCTTTCATGATGGTTCGCATCGATCGTATCAATCAAAAAGAATTTGGTGATTTACTGATACAAGCATGGAAGCTTGTATCACCTAAAAAACTGGTTAAAGCCTACAGTGAATCTTGCAATCGATAGTTTAATCACGGCGGGTAAAGATCGCTTCATGAAACAGGCACACATATCATACGAAACCATACCAATTATCTGGATTCATATGTTTTTTGGGTAATTTCTGTTAACATTGATATTCAAGGATATTTAACTTCCTTCTGAAATGAAACCAATCCAGGAGGTAATGATGGTCTATACTGCTCTGCTCCGCGGGATCAATGTCGGCGGAAAAAACAAAGTAGATATGAAAATACTTAAAAAATCATTCGAGCAAGCCGGAATGAAAAACGTCGTAACGTATATCAATTCGGGCAATATTATTTTTACAACCGCCGACCACTCCAAAAATGATATAGCGCAGATTCTCGAAAAAGCGATTCTGAATACCTTCGGTTTACAGATCAAGGTGCTGGTACTTAGTTTAGAAGACATGAAGAAAGTAATGTCCTCGCTTCCCGAATCATGGACAAACGATGATAAAATGAGGAGCGACGTCCTTTTTTTATGGGAAGATATCAATGACGAATCCGTTCTCGATCAGCTGACCTTCAAACCGGAGATCGAGACGGTGAAGTATGCTCCAGGTGCGATTCTATGGGCGATTGACAAAATAAACGTGACAAAAGGCAGCATGACAAAGTTGGTTGGTACGAAATTGTATAAACAGATGACGATCAGAAATGTAAATACGACACGTAAAATATATGAGCTGATGCTGGAAACAGAAAAGCAATGGATAGGATGAATGCGGACGTCATCATAAAATCCAACATGACAAGACACTTATGTACACATATTTCGTGATGGAATTTTAAGTAATCGTGAGTTTGGCAGCCACGATGGGAAAGCGCTACACTGGCAGTGTAGAGGTCAGCGGTTCGATCCCGCTATGCACCACCATAAAAAATAGTAAACACGCCAACATCGGGCGTGTTTTTTTGCGTTCGACGGAGCCGTAATGGTTTTTGCGAACGGTGGATTTCGTTCCTCGTCCGTGGGTCGAATCAAACGGTAGGCAAGCCAACCCGACTCAAGGTAGTCGGGGTTTTCCTTACTGTCTTATTCTTCTTTCAGCTTGTTCATCTCGGCTAACGTCATGTCGTTGCATTGCCTGAGGAAATTCAGGATCAACTGCAACTCCTCGTCCGTATATTGCGAGATGATCTGGAGCGTGGATTGACTAACAGATTGAAACAAGGGCGAAATACGAGCCGACCCTTCCGGCACGCACTTGACGACGACGCGTCTTCGATCATTCGGGTCCTTATCTCTGGAAACATAACCTGCCTGTTCCAACCGATCGATGACACTCGTAATGGCCCCCGTCGTGAGGCCGGTCAATTGAGCCAACTGTCCGGCCGTAACGGGACCGGTGCGATTCAGGAAATCCAGACATTTGTGATCGGTGGCATTCAGCCCCATTTTTTCCGAGATCAGTTGATGAAACATGACGGCTCGTGCGCTATTCTGCCGCAATTCGTACAGCAATTTTTGCTGCAATGAGGGAAGACTGGCAAATTCGGATGAAAAATTATCTGTTGACATTTAGAAATTATCTCCTTATGATGATATTATCTTAATCGATTAAGATATTAGATCATGTAAGATGGTTGTTGTATCAAGATTTATTTGCTCCCAAGTATAGCACAAGAGGTCAGCTCCGCAATACAAATTTCATTCATGAGAGGAATGGTTCAAATGACCAAACAAGAGGACTTGAAGGCGATCAACCAACTGTTCGCGAGATTGAACGACGCGTGGAACAAAGGAGACGGGGAAGCCTACGGCAGTTGCTTTACGGAAGACGCCGATTATGTCACTTTCATGGGCCAACACCTGAGGGGCAGGAAGCAAATTGCCGACGTCCACCAGATGCTGTTTAACGGCCCGCTGAAAGGCTCTGTCCTGGAATCCAGCGCATTATCCGATTTGCAGCCCCGATTCATTACACCGGACGTAGCAATCGTGCACGCAATCGGAGAGGTTCGTCTCGCCGAGCAGGTCTATGATCCGAATGATCGGGAATCGATTAATACGAACGTGGTCGTCAAGCAGAACGATGAATGGAAGTTGACCGCTTTCCATAATTGCCGCATTCAACCGATGCCTCAAGGCAAGCGATAATCTGCATGAATGGTGGATGCAAATGGATGATGGATTAAGGGGAAAGGTCGTCTTGATAACCGGGGGTTCCTGCAGCGCTCTTCAGTTGTCTTAGGATAATAAAAAGAGTATTCTAACTCTTCCGCTAATTCCGCAAGTAAAGCGGCTTTGCATGGATTCAGCCGAGCCTTGTAGGTCGAATTGGCGGTAGATTGCATATTCTCTACTGTCGTAATCCCTGAATTGACTGTTATCCTAATGGGTATCCGATGCATTTCCAGCCCTTGTGTGGGAGTGGTATTTCAATAATATTTTTCACGTCATCATAATCATTTAACTTTACTCAATTAATGAGTTTTAGTTATCGAAACGTTATATGATACTTATCTTCCAGCATATTCCTAATTTTATTCAAGGCTTGAGTAAGTAAGGCAAGAAGTATCATTACAAGTGGAAGAAATTTGCCTGTCCATGTGTATACGTAATATGTTAAAGAAATAATTAATAGCCATTTCGAAAAAAACTTGCCGGCATCTGCATGGTACAAAACAATACCAGAGTTTTTTGTGAAGAGAATGTATTTCGACATTGTTACGAAAACAGAAGATACAAACATTCCTATACCGAAAATTAATATGAATGGGCTCCAAAGTTGAAATAAGTTCATTGTATTATCATTATATTTAATTATTATAGATGGAATTAATTCAGTAAATTCCTTTATTTCGAGAACCTGTACAATAAATAGGGACAAAGAATTTAACATTAAATAGTATAGTTCAATTAACCAAACATATTGCAAGAGATGATAAACATTAGTACCCTTTGTTTTTTCCTCAGTGATTTTATTTCCAAGGTCAAATAAGTAGCTCAACAATGGTTCTCCCTCCATTAATTAAAAAAATTAAATTATTTTAAACTCTTTTATAACATTTAGTTGGATGAAATTGTAGTTATAATATCTTTAGATATGAAGCACAAATAGATTATTCAAATTCGGGGCTCCTACTAATATATTCGTTTCGATAATATTATTGAAGGGCAGGAAGTAATTTGAGTATTTTTTCTTTCGACTTGGAAGAAAGTCCATCTCCTCTGCAATCAAATTTTCTTCGTTATCAAGTAAATGAAGATATAGTTATTTATAAAGGTTATTGCTATATAACTATCGAGCCATTTCTTATTCCGTTTTTAGGTGAAATCAAAATCAAATGGCTTCCAGTTCCAAGGCTAGATTTTTGGGGCGAGTTAGTAGATAATTCAGATGTAATTTTTTTAAAAGAGAGAACTTCAGGATATGTACTAACAGATTGTGGTCATTTAGGGAATATCGGGACAATTACCACTGAATATAATAAACGTAAGGATATAATTAGCATATTCGGATCTTTACAAGAAAATCAATTACAAAAAGATGTTATAGAAGTAACATGTTTAATATTCTGTGTAGTTAATTGCAAAGATACGGGTAGAGAATTTCTTAAATCAACCAACGGTGAATATATATACAGGGGTAGAAGTTACTTTGAATTAGGTGATTGGAATGTAACATTAGATGTTCGGGAAGATCGTGAACACTATTACAAAATTTTAAATGCTACAGTTGGATACGGAATAACTCATATCGGAAAGCTCGAAAAAAAGGATGGGAGTAAATTTACTATTGAGGAGTGCGAATCGCTTTTAGGAGCGCTTCAATGGTTATTATCTTTTATTTCATGTAGAAATGTTGCAATATGCAATTTCAAAGGGATAACAAATAGTGTTGACTTGATTTGGGAAAAATATTTTATCCCTTCTATTTCTGGATATAGAAATGCTGTTACGTCTTTCCCAATTGATATGAAGTTAGAATGTATGCTCGAACCTTTACATAAAAAACTTCTTGACCCTATTTGGAAACAAGCTTTACCTATGATATTTAAATGGTACCTAGAAAGTCAATCTGCTGACCATATTGACAATAAAATAATATCTGTTCAGCCTGCTTTAGAAATGATCGCCTGGACCTATCTTGTTATCGATAAAGGCAAAATTAAACAAGATACATTCTCAAGGGAATTGAGAGCTTCTGATAAAATTAGGTTATTATTAAAGGAAATAGGCATAGAGTTACAAATTCCAGAGCTTGAAGACTTTAAGATTTTAAGAAGATGGTATAAGGATGGTGTACATCTTTATACAGATGTTAGAAACAATATTATTCATCCTATCAATAATAAAAAAATAAATAGTCTATCTGATTCTCAAAAAAACAATATTTTATTATTAGGAAGACAGTATTTAGAACTCTGTATTCTTTTTTTACTTCAATATGATGGGAAATATTTTAATCGGCTAAATAAAAAATATGGACCGAAATCATACGAATATGTTCCGTGGTCTATACATAAACATAAAAACTAGAGTTATGTATATTATAAAGTACTCATTTGAATCTACTTGCAAAGAGTTATATTAATGGTTTTTAACAATTTTAACAGCTATTTGGAATAAATCTCCTAATAATAAAGAAAATGAAGAAGTGTAACCAACCATTACGGAAGAGTGCTGCATTGGCATTATAAAGGTTATCGGTTCAATCATCCTCCTTCGTTTCATAGCACCACTTGCACAAGTTCAAGTGGTTTTTTGACTTTCACTTTTTTCTAAAAACAAAAAGACAATATATTGACAAAAATCATTATTGGGGCAAAGGCTCATCTCCGAATTGACTACCTGAATCTCTTCATTTCACACGAGATGATATTGTATTTTCTGAACCGAGGATAGTCAAGAATAATGGGGAACCTTCTTATCTATGTAAGTCCTTGACGATCCTCGATACATTTTTTGATAGATAAAGAAAATATGGAGTGTGTCCTAATAACTATATTTTGGGTATATCATTAACAATTTGGCGAGCGTTCGTAGAAGCTCTTAAAACTACTAATTTTAGATGAGTCTTTTTTTTTTATAGAAGTTATGATAATGTAAGAACAAATGTTCTCTTTCCTTGGAATGGCTATTGGAACATAATGGGATTAGTCAAAGAAAGGGGAAGTGCGTCCAAATGGCAAGAGTTAGAAGAAAAACTTTTGCAGTTCTAGCTATGAGAATTAGGACTCCAAAATTAAATTTGTTATCAAACGAGTTAATAATCAATAGATTTGACATAGATGATGTTGTCGCATTTTTTAACCACATAGTGATGTTGCAATCTAGATCCCAGGACCTTGGAGACAGATTTATTTTTCTTGAACAATTTAATGACGACTACGATAATGATTATTATTGCGGTTGGTTTATTTCTGCTCGTTATGGTGAAACACCAGATTGGATTGACGCAAGAACGATGGAAAGGAGGGCAAATAATAAAAGAATTACTGAAGGCGAGGAGAATAGAACCTACTTTGTTCTAGATAAAACGACAGGTTTATTTTTACTCCAATCCGATAACAAACGCATTGCAACTGGTGCTACGGTAGATAATTACTTTCGGTCCAAGATTGAAGGTTTTCAAAATTATATCAACTCTTATAATCGTCGTAATGCCAGAAGAATGATGATAGCCAATGAGACATTTATTCAACTTGATTACTCTATTGATACGACATTTATGGATGAAGTAAGAAGATTGGCTAGAATTAAGAAAACTACGATTCAATGTACTGTTGCTAATGCAAGGCAAAATAATATTGTGACAGCTATTAATAACCAATTAAATGGAGTTGATCTGTATCATGAGGTTGAATTCTCAATAGTTAATAAAGAGCGAAGGATGGGGGTTCGCGGAATTGAACAATTCCTTGAAGGTTTGCAAGACCACGAACTGTATAGGAATGTTATTGTTCAAGGTACCACAACAATGGGGCGGCCAAAAACAATAAGTTGGGAAAATCATACAAAGAAATTTGAAGTCAAGGTAGCAATTAACACAAATGGATTAGTATACCAAGATGATATGATCACTCAATTAATAACTTTGGCAAGACAAAACCAATAAGGTGTTGATTAGTGTGACTATTGAAACGAAAGTGAAGAAAAAGGGACAAACAAATGAGTTTGTAATAGCCATTTGGAAGGACTATCGAAAGTATTCATCAAGGGAAGAGGTATCTTTTGATAGAAATATCCCGATAGCAATTGCGTGCTTTGTATCAGTAATCGCAATTGTAGTCATTAAAGATGCAAACGGTATAGTTTCTATTCTTAAAGATTTTAACACCGTTGCACTCACGGTCGTTGCAATACTCGCCGGTTTCAATACTGCTAGTCTTTCGGTGATTGCAGCATCAAACACCAAAGCGCTTGGAAAATTATATGCCTCGGAGAGACAAGATGATAATGAGAATTCTTCCAACTTACTGAAACAGACAGTGTCACTATTCGGTTATTCAATTATTATAGAACTTGCTATTTTGGTGATTGGTGGAATTCTGATATTTGTATTTAATACCCTTGGAACTGTATTAACATATCTTCCACAATTGAAATACTCGGATCTTTACGAAAGAATCATTATTACTTTATTTGCAATACCGTGGATTGCTATGATTTTTCATAGTTTATTCATATCGATTAGAAATATTTCAATACTTTATAACTATATACTTTTTCTTGGACATCAAGCAAAGGAAGACAATGGTAGCGAAGGCTTTTAAACTATTTCTTGTTGCAAGGAGGGTTAGTTTGCTAAAAGGTTAATTAGTTTTTGTTTGTTTGATAGCATCATGGGCAGTTAAACTAACCTCTCCGACAGAGAGCGCAGTGTAGTGGTCAGCGGATCGATCCCGCTATGCTCAACCATATATCAACCTAAAACACAGATGAAATACAGGCTGTGTTTTTTGTTTGAGCGATATATAAAATATTTCCGGGCTGGATTCCCGTATACATAAAATAACGATAAGCAGCACGTGCCGTAAATCAAATAGGAGGAGACTCATAAAAGCAATTGTGTAGACAAAATACGGACTATCGGATATTGAACTGTGACCCATAAGATGGACACTTAAAAAAGTGGCCCTTTTATGGAGATCTTTCGTAGCGCAGGTTTTGTAAGGCGTATGCACAGATGGCATGTTGGTGGCTGCTTTTATTAAAGAGAAGAGAGTTGATGGGAAAAACATGTCCCTAACGTCATACCTAATATACGATGATTTAGCTATCGGAACAAAAGTGCCGAATAACCTGCTCTTTTGTTTCTTCGACCGGGTAATGATCAGGGTATGTGGATGTCAGCAACATAGCTCTTTGAAGAGCAGAAGAGAAGTATAGCGATTTTATGCGCGCATCCGCGGCTCCAAGTTCTATGAACATCCCACACTGTACCTCGAATAGTCTGGCCATCGCCTCATTGAGCATTTGGCTGTATTTGGACAGGACTTGACCCGCTTCCGGCAAATAAGAGCGGTAAACTCGAGGACGCTGCCTGACACCGTAGAGTGCGCCTTGGACTATATATTTTAATTGTTCAGCTGGGGAGACGAGAGAAGCAGCAGTTTGCATCACTTCGCTGATCTTCGGTCCGGTGCTCTACAATTTCTGCAAGCAGTTCTTCCTTCCCTTTGTAATAATTGTAAATCAAGCCTTTGGACACTCAGGCCCGTTTAGCAATATTGTATCGAAGCATTATGGTAGCCGCGTTCGATAAAAGTCTCCATAGCGGATGAGCGAATATTTTCTTTGGTGGATTGACGAATCCGATCATTTTCTTCCGGGGTCCGCGGCATTATCGAATCCTCCCTGTACAAAATTAAGGATATGCTCGGCGAGTTCTTGAGCGTGTGTCAACATAAGCATATGGTCTGCCCCTTCGATTTCGGCAAACCGGATCGAGGGAACTCGCTCCAATTTTGAGTATGTCCGGCCAATCTATCGTACCGTGAATGAACAACGTCCTCGCCTCAATTTTCCCCAATTAATGATTAAAACTCTTTGTGACAATCTTGTTTTGTAACTGAATGGTCAGTCAATGGAAATTTGCAATATACGTACATGGACAAATGGTAGGGTCAGCTTCTTTTACGTTTTTGCCCTAAGAAGACCTTCTCGAAAATCTAAACGGACATCACAGATCTTATTCAAAAAAACTGGACTCAAAGGAGCAGCATCTTATTATGAGTCTCCGTATAATTCTGTAATTCAGAGGAAAACTGAAGGCAAAAATCCAAGGTGGTCCCAATCATGAAATGGGTGCTGAAATCAAAACATACAAATGAGGAAGAAAGAACGATAGCATTAGAGCTACAAGATGAAGATGGAACTGTTTACGCTGAAGCATAATGCCCGAAAGCTGACGGTATTGCCTGTCCAGGGATTGACGAATATAATGTCCGTATCACAGAAAAGGAAAAGGATGCCTCCATATAGCGTGAGCCTGTTCGCGCAAGCTCACTGGAGACATCCCCTCACAAAACGTATGATCATTGTATCAAATTATGAGCTGGATGAGAAGATCCCCGGCGTTTTTTGTTAGGTGTGCAGAAATTGTCCCTAGCCCTTGCTGCATTGCGAGTTTAACGGTAATCGGTAGCCGAGGCCGGAAGATTGTTCATGCTACAGGGGAAAAGAGCGAGTTGGTTATTCGAAGATTGCGTTGTACGGCTTGTCGGAAGATTCATCATGAGTTACCGGATTGCATTGTACCTTACAAGCGTTACGAGTCGGAATGTGTGGAAAATGTCATCACGTCTGAACCGTCAGAAGTAGATGTTGCCGCAGACAACTCCACGTTGTACCGTTGGCGGGCTTGGTTTTGCTCCATGGCCACCTACTTGCTAGGGTGCTTAGAGTCTATCGCCATTCGCTTTCATCTAGATGTTGTGGAGGAATCGTCCACTCCTTCACAAGCTGCACACCATAGATTCGGACGTTATGTCGGTGATGCTGACGGATGGCTAGCTAGAGTTGTCCGGCCTGTTGCAAATTCAAACTTTTGGGTTACATACCCGTTCTGCATTCTTGTCCAAGGCCCTCTGAGATAGACTCGTAAACGAATCTATCAGAGGAAAGGTGTAATGGGATGAAAGATCAAAAGAAAGCAGAGCAAATCGCAGCAGACCGTGTGCAGCTCCTTGCCCCGTTGCTTACGGAAGGGCTCGATCCGGCAAAGGCGAGGGAAATCAAGCAAAGAATTTGCGAGCAAATCGGAATATCGGAGAGAACGCTGCGGCGGTATCTAGCAGCCTACCGGCAAGATGGCTTTGGCGGATTAAAGCCGAAGAGCAAAGGGAAGCAACCCGCAGCCCCCGCCATTCCGTCGGAGGTCTTGGAGCAAGCAATCTTGCTGCGGCGAGAGGTACCAAGTCGTAGTGTCACCCAGATCATTCAGATCCTGGAATGGGAAGGCCGCGTTAAGCCAGGTCAAATCAAACGGAGCACGCTTCAAGAGAAGCTAACGGAACGTGGTTACAGCACAAGACATATGCGAATGTATGCAAACTCTGGTGTAGCGGCTCGCAGGTTCCAACAGCCACACCGCAATCGTCTATGGCACTCGGACTTAAAGTATGGTCCGTACCTGCCCATTGGACCGGATGGAGCGATGAAACAAGTGTTTCTCGTCACCTTCATCGACGATGCGACGAGATTCGTGCTGCATGGCGAATTTTACCCGGTCATGGATAAGACGATCGTCGAAGACTGTTTCCGAAAGGCCATTCAGAAATACGGTGTTCCGGAGGCGGTGTACTTCGACAATGGGAAGCAGTACCGTACCAAATGGATGACACGGACGTGTTCCAAATTGGGTGTGCGACTTCTTTTTGCGAAACCGTACTCGCCAGAATCGACCGGTAAGGTTGAGCGATTCAACCGGGTGGTAGATTCTTTCCTTAGCGAAGCAGCACTTGAAAAGCCTAAGACGATCGACCGACTGAATGAGTTGTTCGAGGTCTGGCTCTCGGAATGCTACCAGAACAAGCCGCATTCGGCATTAGAAAACAAACGAAGCCCTGAAATCGCCTTTCGAAATGACAAGAAGGCGCTTCGGTTTGTGGAACCGGAGGAACTTGCCAATGCATTCCTTCACTGTGAAACCCGCAAAGTCGACAAAACCGGTTGCATTAGCTTCTTGGATCGAAAATATGAAGTGGGGCTTCCTTTCATCGGATGTACCGTGGATGTCGTGTATGACCCGTCAGACACCACCGAGTTGACGATTGAGTATGAAGGCCACGAACCGTGGAAGGTCAAAGAGCTCGTGATCGGTGAACGCGCCGGAAAGCGTCCTCCGTTGCCAGACCATCTTCAGCCTGTTCCAGTAGAATCGTCAAGGCTGCTAAGTGCTGCCGAAGTACAGAGTCATCACCGCCGTTCCGTGCAAGCTCCGGCCGTTAGTTACCGTAGGAAAGGTAAGGTGAATGGCGATGTTTGAGGCATTCTACGAGCTTAGTCGTTCACCGTTCTCCAGAGATGTCCCGCCTAGCGAGCTGTATGAGTCGGTCATTTTGGAAGAGACGCTGGGACGGTTAGAATATGCGGCAGAGAGGCAATGGTTTGCTGTCGTTACCGGAGACTGCGGAACGGGGAAGACGACAACGATTCGGCGGTTTGCGGAAGAACTGGATCCCGCAAAGTTCAAAGTGCTCTATCTGTCAGATTCAAAGCTGACCCCGCGGCATTTCTACAAGGGACTACTGGAACAACTCGGTTGTGAGTCGAAGTTTTATCGCGGGGATGCGAAGCGTCAGTTGCATCGGGAGATTGAGCTCATGCGAGGAATTCATGGATTGCAGCCCGTCGTGGTCGTGGATGAAAGTCATCTTTTGGATCGTGAGATGCTGGAAGAGGTTCGCTTTCTTCTGAATTTTAAGATGGATGCACAAAGCCCAATGGCTCTTATCCTTGTCGGGCAAAGCGAACTCTGGGATCGCATTAACCTACAAGCTTACGCTGCAATTCGTCAACGCATCGATCTGCAATGCAAACTTCCGCATTACGACCGGGCCCAAACAGGAGCTTACATCGAGAGACACATGACCTATGCCGGTGCGGAACGGGACATATTCACCGACGGAGCCATTGATGACATCTATCGCTTTTCTAGTGGAGCAGCTAGGCTAATCAACAAAGTATGCACCCATTGTTTAATCTATGGGGCCCAGAACAAACACCGCATCATCGATGATCATATGGTTAAACGCGTCATTCAGGGAGAATTATCATAATTCCCCCTCTCGTATATCCGGATGCGGTCAGATTAACCGTCAATAGCAGGATAACTTACACCATCAATCTCCGGACATTATGCGTTAGCAATAACAATGGAACTTTTGATGCCAATGTGAGATGGGACGGGTGTATGGAAATACACATACGATCAAAAACCGAAGAAGATAACGTAATAGTTGATACCATACATACTTGTGATATAGAGGGGCTCATAACCAAATTGCGGGGATTACAACAAGCGTGTTTTGATAATCTTGGCGGGTGGGAACAGAATAGTGAAAAGGTAAAAGGAACAGATTGATGAGGAAATACCATGCTGCTCGATATTGATCTGACAGATGAACGTGTTCGGTTAGGCAAGCCTGCTGATGAACCCAATCCCAGCGAACCAACGCCCTTCTGGATTTACATCACTTTCCTTAACGACATATACTTGAATCATAAAACGTCAAGTTAAGTGCGGGTTCGTGTTAGGAAGGGAAAGTGCGAGAAGTGATTTCAAGAGAACAATTAGAAAAGAATCAAGTATGGCTATATGCTTTCGTACTAATTATCGCCGCTGTCTATGGCTTGTTGCGGCCAGAATCCAGCGAAAGTTTAGATCGTATGATTTCGTTTGTACTTGCCATCTTAATGTATGGCATGTTTGCCCAAATCCCTTTTTTTCGTTTAAAGGAGGCGTTAACAAATCGAAAGTTTATCTATGCGCTGCTTATTACGAATTACATAGCTGTACCTTTCCTTGTTTGGGGGTTAACCTGGTTTCTACCAACTGATCCAGCAATCCTATTAGGCGTACTTCTTGTTTTGCTTACCCCCTGCATTGACTATGTTATTGTCTTTACACATCTTGGGCGTGGGAACGAGAAGCTTGTTTTGGTTTCAACCCCTATACTCTTTGTCACTCAAATGCTTTTTTTGCCTATTTATCTATGGATTTTTATGGGCGAGAAAGCGGCAGAGATTGTGAGTGTCGGGCCATTTTTCGAAGCATTTTTAGGTCTTATTGTTGTTCCACTGGTACTTGCTCTCCTTACGCAATGGTGGTCAAGACGGCAATCACAGGGAGAACGTTTTCTTGATGCGACAGCATGGCTTCCTGTTCCTTTTATGGCACTAACCCTTTTTGTTGTCGTTGCCTCACAAATCTCTAAACTATATACCTCGTTTGATTCTATTATCCAAGTGATTCCCGTCTATGTAGCATATATGGCCATTACACCGATTATTGCGCGTATCGTTTCTCGTATATTCCGTTTAGATACCGGAGCAGGGCGGGCTCTTATTTTTAGTGCAGGAACTCGTAACTCTCTTGTCGTTCTTCCTTTTGCACTGGCGCTGCCTGAACCTCTAAACGGGGTGGTGTCTGCAGTAATCGTAACGCAGACAATTGTAGAACTTATTGGGGAGCTATTGTATATTCGTCTCGTTCCAAGGGTACTTTTACCAGGGACGGACGGGATGATAAACGGTTAGGTAGATTGCGATCCGAATCAGAGAAGGGGGCACCTGCGGAATCCGGATAGGGACCCCTTCCATACGAGAAAAAACCGAGATTTCAAGGGTTTTTGAGATTGGCTCGTTTTCACAAAGAATTTTTATCACTGGCAGTGTAGAGGTCAGTGTTGCGCTCTCCCACAACGGTTCACTTTACTTCCCTAATTTGATTTTTTACCATACCCAGCAAGTACATAAAAGATGCCACCAACGATCCAAAACGGCTCCCAGAATAGAAGCCTCCATTTTATCGCATAAGGCTCCAGATCAAAATCTAGTACGTGTATTGCTGAGAAGGAGATGGTGATGAAGTTTCCCACACCGTATAAAATCATAAAGATTCCCGCTAACATGCTCATAATCGATAACCATTTGCTAATCTTTAATCGCGAGCTTCCTTTTCTCATCAAACAGAATAAAAGAAGCACGCCTCCTAATTTAACAACCCCTGTAGCCCAAACTATCGGAATAAACTCCTGGTCCCGGTTCAGCGCCATTTGGTATATTTGTCCACCCAGTGATTTTACCCCGATCATTCCGCCAGCTGCCCAGTAGAAACTCATGAACGCAAAAAACAAGGTCCATACAATACCGGCATAGATAAACCATGTTCGCCATCTCATTTTATTCTCACCCCTTCGACAAGCCCATTTTATCATTATTTGACCAGAAGACTCCTACCTTCTATAAGTGGGAGATGAATGGTCGACTTCTTTGGAATTACATGGTAAACTAGACTAAGAACAAGTGTTCTTAAAGGGGGTGAAACTCCATGGAACAATACAAAGCGTTTCAATTCCGTCTATATCCAACACCAGAACAGGCCACGCTCATCAACAAAACGATTGGATGCTGCCGGTTTGTGTTCAATCATTTCCTCGACAAGTGGAATCAATCGTATCAGGAAACAGGGAAAGGACTAACGTATCGTCGTTGCTCCTCACAACTTCCTGCTCTCAAAACCATGTATGGATGGCTAAAAGAAGCAGATTCCATTGCCATTCAAACGACTGTAAAGAATTTGGGAGACAGCTTCGCGCGGTTTTTCAAGGGACAAAATGATCGGCCCAGATTCAAAAGTAAGAAGAATCTTGTGCAATCCTACACAACGAAGTACACCAATGGAAATATAGGAATGGTCGGTCATCATGTGAAACTTCCGAAACTGGGACTTGTGAAATGTGTCAAGTCAAGAGAAATAGAGGGACGGATCTTGTCTGCTACCATCAGACGCAAACCATCCGGGAAATACTTTGTTTCCATTCTCTGTGAAGTGGCCATCAAACCATTCGAACAAGGAGAACAAACGGTAGGCGTTGATCTTGGGATCAAGGATTTTGCTACGCTTTCCACTGGAGAAAAAATAGCGAATCCAAAGAACGATCGAAAGTATGAGAAGCAACTAGCCAGATGGCAACGAATCCTTTCTCGTAGAAAGAAAGGAGGGAAAAACCGGGAAAAAGCACGGATCAAAGTTGCTCACTTACATGAAAAAATATCCAACACACGCAACGACTTTCTCCACAAGCTCTCTGCCAGACTGATTCGCGAAAACCAAGTGATCTGTATGGAGGACTTGCAGGTGGAAAACATGGTCAAAAATCACAAGCTGGCCAAATCAATCGCAGATGCATCATGGGCTGCTTTTCGTACCATGGTTGAATACAAGGCGAAATGGTACGGTAGAATCATCAGCATCGTAGACAAACGGTTCCCATCCAGTCAGCTATGTTCCCATCCCTCTTGTGGATATCGACATAAAGAGGTAAAGAATCTCAATCTACGTGAATGGGAATGTCCATCGTGTGGAACCGTCCATGATCGCGATATTAATGCAAGTAAGAATATTGAGCAAGAAGGACTTCGATTGTTAGGGATCATCCTAACTTAACTGTGGGTCGCACAGGGATCGCTTGGTACATTTGGCTTCGGTAGAAGTCATTACCCAAGAATCCCCCACTTCAAGCGAACGCGAGTAAAAGCTAAGT
Source organism: Brevibacillus ruminantium (assembly GCF_023746555.1). Lineage (NCBI taxonomy): Bacteria > Bacillati > Bacillota > Bacilli > Caryophanales > Paenibacillaceae > Brevibacillus > Brevibacillus ruminantium. The sequence continues at coordinate 4,016,460 of NZ_CP098755.1, read as the reverse complement.
GGTGGGAGCGTTCAACAAATTGCTTACGGACAATCCTCTTCCTGTAAGACAGCTTATCGGTCCATTTTATTTTCCAGGTGGAGGGAGGATTCCAAATGATATTCCGCTCTATATCGGAAAGATAGAATCGGTAATCGGAATAGTATGGTAGCATTTTCGGTATGAGATGTTTTAGATAGAGGCCATGGCCAGCAGGGTAATGATTTCAAGACCTGTCATTTCCCCTGCTGTTTTTTTGCCAGCAATATGCAGCAAACAAAATCCGACGAATCATACGATCAAAGCTTCCCACATGAAATGAAAATTCATACGAGCTTCCTCATTTCCTACCGGATGATGGGTCATTTTACTTTTATAATAAGAGATTGATCCACTTCTTGAATGGAACTTCGCCCGGATATAGCTAATTGCAGTTCGGTTTCTGCAACCAGGTGTCTAATCACTTCTTCTACCCCCGTTTCTCCAGCAACGGCTAAGGCGTAGGCATACGGGCGACCGATTAGAACGGCAGAAGCGCCAAGGGCAATCGCTTTTAGGATATCAGCTCCTCTGCGAATGCCACTATCCAGGATAATAGGGATTTTTCCTTGTATGGCTTCACATATGGAAGGCAGGCTGTCCAATGTTGCTACTGCTCCGTCAAGCTGACGCCCCCCGTGATTCGAAACGATAATGCCGTCCACTCCATGTTCTAAAGCCAAGATGGCATCGTCCGGATGAGTAATTCCTTTGATCAGCACAGGCAAACGGGTGTGTTCGCGAATAAAGTCAAGCTCTTTCCAGGTAAAACAGGTATTATTCCCTTCTTCCAGAGCTTTCAAAGCCGCCTCTTTGACGTTTTTATCAGGTGCTTCCTTAAGCTTTGAACAAAAGACCGGATCAGTAAAATAATTACCCATACCTTGTCCGGTAAGGAACGGCAAGTATGCGTTGCGCAAGTCGGTTTCGCGCCAGCCAAGAAGGGTGGAGTCCACCGTGACGACGATAGCCGTGAATCCGGAAGCCTCTGCACGTTTCAGGAAGCTTTTTGTAAGATCATGATCTTTCGGGGGATACATTTGAAACCATCTTACGCCGTCCTGCATCGTTTCTGCCACTTGCTCCATGGGGACACTGGATACGTTACTAAGTATGTAAGGAACGCCCAACTTCGCTGCGGCTTTAGCTGGGGCCAGTTCGCCGTCAGAATGAAGAATTGTGTTGACTCCGATCGGCGCTAGCAAGAAGGGGACCGGGAATTTGGTTCCGAAAATCGATATGGAAAGGTCGAGTTTGGAAACATCGCAACAAACCCTTGGCCTGAGTCGATATTTTTGAAAGGCATCTACATTTGCGCGATGCGTATTTCCTGCTCCTGCAGCTCCGTAAACGTAGCCAAATGGCGCGGCAGCGAGAATTTTTTTTGCCCGATTCTCCCATTCTTCAAATGATATCGGTAAAAGTTTTGCAGCTTCATCGCCAGATTGATAGATGTCCATTTGTATCGTTTCGCTATGAATAGACATTCATGTACCTCCAAGTTTCGGTAGATATTTTTTTCTTCATGGAAAAGTAACCTATGACCGAAAGTGCCCACGTAGTCGATACGACGGTGCCGCTCACCTCATTCATAAGTCGTCTTGATTGATGTTGGGATCGATTTTTCGAAGCGCACCCAAGATTCTTTCATGGTGCTCTTTGGTGGGGCCAATTTGCTTAGGTGTACTTGTTTAGATTCGTTTTTTTGATGCCCCATTCTTGGGGATTGCCTTTTTTGTCCAGCCATTTTCCGAAAGGATTCCGCCGTTTTCCAAGTCCAAACATGACGAAGCATCTCAGTCCCAGCTTGGACAAATTTACGGGAAATTAGTCCACTGAAGGGTGTAATCTTCTCACAGCTGTCGTCAAGCGTGCTGATCTATCGGGTAATAAAATGTTTGAAAGGTTGGCTGGCGATTTACTGTTGGATGAGAGCAGCGCGGCCGATCCGGCTAAATTTCGCCGGTTGCTGGAAGAAGCTGTCCGTACATCCTACCAATTTTTATTTGATAATCCCAGGTACGTAAAAATTTTTACATGGGAAGCAGCGGAAGAATGGAAAACGTGGAAGAAAATATCGTATTCTCCAGATGATATTTACCTATTCTATGAGATCGCGAAAAAGGCTAAAAAAAATAGAATCCTCCGCCAGGATCTGGATGAGATGATGCTTCCCATTCTCATGATGAATATGGTCATTCCATTTTTACAGTCATACAAGCGGCTCAATGATAGGGTTGATCATGAAGCTGCAAGGACGCTCTCACAGGAAGACTTCAGAGATCAGATTGTGAAGTTCGTTATTTGCGGGGTAATGGAGCCATCGCTGTTGTGATGTACAGTGATGGCATTCTTTATCCGTAAATATAAATAACTAGTTAGTTTTAAAAGAGAATGCAGGAGGTCTGTTCCAATGAGATTTCAGAACAAAGTGGTTATTGTTACTGGTGGGGCGAGTGGGATTGGAGCAACGACAGCCAGATTATTTGCTGAGGAGGGTGCGAAAGTCGTCATAGCAGATGCTTCTGAAACAGGGCAGATCATTTCCAATGAATGGAATGAACGAGGTTTGGACTCTTATTTTATGAAAACGGACGTCACCAAAGAGGATGAGGTTATTCGACTGATGGATCAGACGATCTGGAAATACGGCAAGTTAGACATTTTATTTGCCAACGCGGGAATCGGATGCGACGGTCCGACGGATCAGCTTGACCTAGGCCAATGGCAACGTACCATTGATGTGAATTTGACAGGGGTTTTTCTTTGCAATAAACATGCGATTAAGCAAATGCTGAATCTTGGAGACGGAGGCGTGATCGTCAACTGCGGCTCTGTGCACAGCTATGTTGGAAAAAGCAAGAGTTTCCGCTTATGCCTCCGCAAAAGGCGGTGTCATACCGCTGACATTATCGACAGCAGTTGCGTATGCGAATAGAGGGATTCGTGCCAATGCAGTATGCCCTGGATACATTGATAGTCCGTTAATAAGTGACTTGGACGAAGAAGCTTCGAATTATCTGATCGGGCACCATCCACTTGGCAGATTGGGAAAACCCGAGGAAGTAGCGAAAGCCGTTCTTTTTTTGGCTAGCGAGGATGCATCCTTCATTACGGGTACGAGTTTGCTAGTGGATGGAGGCTACACCGCAGTGTAACACGTCCCATTATCATGCCTATGACAACGGCCCTTGGGAAATCAAGGGTTTTTTGCATTTATGTAGAAAGAGATTGAAGTGAGCACATAGATAGACGGGAATATCGAACAAAGAAATGTGAAACGAGGGGAATCGGATATGAAAGAATCGATACAAAAAGAACTCATGCGAATGGAACGAGAGCAGAATATCAAGGTTTTGCTTGCAGTTGAATCCGGTAGTCGGGCATGGGGCTTCCCGTCACAAGACAGCGATTATGATGTACGGTTTGTTTATATATGCCATCCAGAATGGTATCTTTCGATTGATGATAAAAGGGATGTTATCGAAGTGCCTATCAATGATCTTTTGGATATGAGCGGGTGGGATATCAGGAAAACGCTAAAGCTGTTTAGAAAATCGAACCCACCATTACTAGAATGGTTGATCTCTGACACAGTGTATTATAGCGCTTACGGATTTAAGGACGACATGGTGAAGCTGAGAGACAGAGTATTTTCTCCTAAAGCATCTTTACATCACTACTTGAGTATGGCGAAAGGAAATTTTAGAGATTACTTGCAGGGGGAAGAAGTCAGAATCAAAAAGTACTTCTATGTATTACGCCCATTGCTCGCATGTATGTGGATTAAAAAATACAATACAAGCCCACCATTGCTATTTCAAGACCTGATTTTTGACTTGATTGTTGAACCTGACTTGAAAAGGGAAATCGAAGAATTGCTCACTAGAAAGATGTCTGGAGAAGAATTGAAAATGGAAAAGCGGAACGATATTTTACATCGGTTTATCGAAGAGCAATTTGATGATATAACACAATATGCGAGGTCGTGTACAAGTTTACGAACAGACCCAACAGCAGAGTTGGATGAATTGTATCGAAAATATCTAAAAATCGTTTGGGGTTAACATACGATTGTTGATACCAGCTTCTCCGAATTACTATACAAAATCCCGTCCACTTTTTTTGAGTGAGCCGGGATTTTTTCATTTCGCCTTTCAAATGGAGTCATGAAGAAAAACTGTAAGCAAATCTCTTTTCTTCGTCTAATAAGAGAGAAGAACATGGAAAGGAGCGTACAAATGGAATCGGATGATCGAATAGAGCGATGGTTTCAGCAATACGGCAATGATATATACAATTACCTCGCGTATTTTACCGGAAGAAGAGATGTGGAGGATTTGGTCCAGGAAGTCTTTACAAGAGCACTGAGGGGGTTATCCGATTACGAAGGACGAGCACAGCCCAAGACGTGGCTTCTCACCATTGCGCGCCATGCAGCGATTGATTCCATGAGAAAGCAAAAAATGATCGATTGGTTTCCCGAAACCGTCCTCGGCTTCCTCATTTCCAAAGAGCGTACACCTGAGAAAGCATTGGTGTTGAAGGAACAATTGCATGAAGTTTATCAAGCGATGAATCAGCTTAAAAGGACGTATCGCGAAGTTATGATTCTCCGTTTGATTGAGGGAATATCTACAGAAGAGACTGCAAAAATCTTGGGATGGAGCGAAGCAAAAGTAAGCACGACGCTGCATCGAGCGATCAAACAACTGCAAAAACAATTGACCAATCGTGGCAAGGAGGTTCATCTGCATGACGCCATCTTCTGAAGACAAAGAGATCCGTACGTTGCTTGATTCATTTCCAAGGTTTCGGATGGATGAGCACAAACAAAGGGAAATAGCAGAGCATATCTATCATGTAAAGGAATCGCTTGCTCGGATGAAAAGACGAAAACAACATCGTAAATGGATCGGAGGCATCGTGATTTCCTTTGCTTTTGTGTTGATTGTCTATCAGTTGGTTATTCCATTGCTGTCTTCATCTGTGCCGATTGCGCAACGGATGATTGAAGAAGAGGTACTGCGTGCAACCTCGATAGAGACCCATGAAAAAAAAGCAGAGACCGTCCTCACAATCGATCCGCAAATTCAAGCATATGTGGATGAAGCGTTACAGAAGGCCAATGCACTCTACCACCCTGAAAATATGACGGTAATTGTATCCGATCCAAATACCGGTGAGATTCTTGCGATCGGGAATCATAATCCAGAAGCCATCGATGATAAAAAACAGGCTGATGCCGTAAGAGCGATGCCTAGCCCTGTAGCCGCTTTTCCAGTCGTGACCCTGGCGGCAGCGATTCAGGAGGGAAAGTTCAACCCAACAGAAATCTATGAATCGGGAACATACGAGATTGCTCCAGGTGAGCTAATAAAAGACCACAACAATGGAATTGGCTGGGGGAAGATTCCCTATTTAGAAGGAATCCAGCGTTCTTCTAATGTCGCATTCGCCAAGCTCGGCAGCGAACGTTTACAAGGGGATGTGCTTCAGGAATATTTAGAACGCTTTGGTTTTGGACAGAAGACAGCAATTGAGCTTACTGATGAAGAGGCAGGACAGATACCCAATTTGGGCAATGCACGAGAGGTAGCCGTCGCTGCTATGGGACAAGCTGGTTCTGCGTCGGCGATTCAACAGGTAGCTGCTATCGGCGCTATTGCCAACGGTGGTAAGCTGCTCAGACCTCATATCAACAAGAAGCCAGAATCGAAAAAGAATCACGAGTATTACGTCCGGCAAGTCATCTCAGAAGAAACCGCCAGAAAAGTGCGAGATATTTTAGAGTCTGTTGTACACAGCCAGTTTGGAGCGGATAAAACTTTTGTCATAAACAATTATCCAGTGGCCGGGAAATCAGGAATATCCCCAAAATATGATCAACAAGGAAAAGTCATGGATAACAAACAGATCTTTTCGTTTATCGGCTTTGCACCAAGTAATAATCCCAAGCTATTGGTGTACGTAGCTGTTGATGGTCCGAAGATTGAACCTCCTGTTGGATTAGCGTGGAGGAAGGTCGTATCTCCGCTATTCAGAGAAGTGATGGAAAATAGTTTACAGCATCTCCAGCAGCAAAAGCCTGTAGATTGAACACTCCCGCAGACCTACTGCTTGGTTTTCGCTTTTCGGTCAGAGAGAGTGAATGTGCTTGAACAAGCGTGTTTCGATTACCTTGATGAGTTTGAAAAGGAAATACCATGCTGCTGGACATCGATCTGACAGATGAGCATAGTTACAAAAACGAAAAAAACCAAGTCCTACAGCTTAGAACTTGGTTTTTATTGTTTACAGTTACAATTTACGACAATTATGTATGTGGTTTTTTGTACCCACGATAAAAATATAATACTACAAAGAAAAATATAAGTCTATATTTTTTTTGTATTCCCTCTATACTTTTGAGTATTCTTAAAAGAAAAGAGGGCGTTTTATGATACGGAACCAGTCGGAAAGGGAAGAACGTGAATATTTGGCGAATCTGATTTCCAGGCTGCGAGAAGCGCTTCGGAAGATAGAATCAACGATCAACTCGGCACATCATGAAATTATCGATGCCAAAAAATATCTCTGGGAGAACAGATCTGAAATTGATCCAGCGGAGACAGCAGCACATAAAGTTGACATCATACTGAGGATTGATCAAGGAGAGAAGGCAGTCGACAAAAGAAGAAAACTTCAAAAATTGATGGAGTCCCCGTATTTTGGGAGGGTGGATTTCGTCGCTGATGGCCAGAAGAAAAGAGAATCTCATTATATTGGGGTTCATGCTTTTAGCGAAGAGAACAGCCAAAAGAATCTCATCTATGATTGGCGCTCCCCTATAGCGAGCATGTTTTATGATTTCGAAGTCGGCAGAGCGTCTTATTCTGCTCCAGCAGGACATGTTGAAGGGGAAATCTGATTGAAGAGGCAGTACAAGATTAGAGATGGCGTCATGCAATATATGATTGAAAGCTCGATGAACATCAACGATGAAGTGCTGCAAAAGGAGCTCAGTCAGACTTCGAATGAGAAGATGAAAAATATAGTCGCCACCATTCAAAAGGAACAAAACGCCATTATTCGAAATGAGCACTCCTATGAACTGATCATTCAAGGAGTTGCCGGATCGGGCAAAACCTCTGTCGCGCTTCACCGGGTCGCCTTTTTGTTGTACAGGAATAAAGGAACATTAACCTCTCAGAATATATGGATTATCTCCCCGAATAAAGTGTTTTCCGACTATATTTCCAATATTTTGCCGGAGCTGGGTGAAGAGAAGATTATGGAGCTTGGCATGGAGGAGATTGCGGCCAGAGAACTTGAAGGAGTATGCAAATTCCAGACCTTCGGCCAGCAGGTGTCGGAGCTTGCGGTTTCGAACGACCAGTCGCTAATTGAGCGTATCCAATTTAAATCTGGCATAGACATGGTCGAACGTTTGGATCGGTTTTTGGCTGAGATGAGCGAGTCTTACTTTGTCCCGGTCGATATAGCATTCGAGGGCGTACAAATCGCAAAAGAGGACATCATGAGCGCTTATCGAAGTGCGGGAAATCTGCCGATCAGACAACGACTGGATAAAACGGCGTCGGTTCTTACAGCAAACATGAGAGATGAAAACGGAGAAAAAATAACGGCTCCAACAGCTAAAAAAATCAAAGCGGCAATCAAAAGGATGTTTACATCTCTGAATTTACTTGTGATTTATAAGGATTTTTATGAATATATGGGAAGGCCGGAACTGTTCAAGTATAAACGAACAAAGGTATTGGAATATTCCGATGTTTTTCCTTTGGTATATATAAAGATCCACATAGAAGGCACAAAGGGTTTCGATTCGGTGAAGCATGTATTGGTGGATGAGATGCAGGACTACACGCCCGTTCAATACGCTGTTTTGTCCCGTCTGTTTAAATGCAAAAAGACAATTCTGGGGGATAGCAATCAATCCGTGAATCCTTACTCATCCTCGTCACTACAAGAGATCAAAAGGGTTTTTCCCGGAGCGGATGTCGTTGAGTTGTTAAAGAGCTACCGGTCGACAATCGAAATTATAGGATTTGCCCAGCAGATAAACCGGAACAGCCGGATCATGCCAATCGAGCGCCACGGCCCTTGCCCCGAGATTAAAAAGACGAATGACAGCAGCGATGAGATTGCACAGATTAAGAAAATCATTGAAGATTTCCAAGGATCGGAGCAGCGCTCTTTAGGCATCGTCTGCAAAACGCAAAGTCAGGCGGAAAGACTGTATCAAGAGATTCGAAATAGTAGCAAAGCGGTCTATTTATTGGATTTCAGCAGCGATAAATTCCATGAGGGGATTATTGTCACTTCGTCACATTTGGCAAAAGGGCTTGAATTTGATCAAGTCATCGTGCCCTTCGTGGATGCGGAGAATTATAAAACAGACATGGACCGAAGCTTGCTGTATATTGCCTGCACAAGGGCCATGCATATGCTTACGATTACTTACTCAGGAGAAGTTTCTCCATTTTTAAATTAAATTTGGGGCAGTGAAGCTAACCACCGCGATAATCGGACAGCGCCACTTGCACAAAGTGCAGGTGGTTTTTGTATACTTTTCAAAAAGTAATTAGACAATATATTGACTAAGATCCTCTTCCTTGGTACGATTCAATTAGACTATATATTGTCTAACTGGAGAGATGCGCATGGATATGTACAGAGAATTGTTTTTGATGCAACAGACTTATGCGACCTTGTTTTCACTTGCAAATAAGATTCAAATAAAAGGCGACCAATACCTCGAGAGCCTGACATCCAGACAGTACATGGCGATGTTGGCGATTGCCCATCTGGAGGAAGACGAAACAACGCTGAACAACATCGGAAGAAAATTGGGCACCAGCAAACAAAATGTGAAACAAATCATCATGATATTGGAGAAGAAGGGATACATTCATGTTACTCCCAGCCGGAAGGACAAGCGCGCTGTCAATGTCAAAATCACGGATTCGGGGAGACAGGTTTTGGTGGAAGCTTCCGAAAAAGGAATCTATTTTATGACGGATCTTTTTACAGAATTCACAGCGAAAGAACTCGAACAACTGTGGGGGCTGTTGAAGAAATTGTATCGTTTTGACGGTGAAGAACAGGACGGTTTTGAGCAGGAAGGCTACCTGGAACCGGTTGAAAATCAAGATGAAATACAAACAAGAGTGTTAATGGAATTCGAAAAGCGAAGAAACCAATCAAACAAGGAGAAGGTAAATGACGAAGAATAAATCCAAAAGGCCCATTTGCATGGAGGAATATGTAACCATTAATGGGATCAGTCAATATTTATACCACTTGGGAACAAACGTTGATAATCCCGTTATGCTGTTTTTGCATGGAGGACCTGGATCGGTTGAATCCTTATTCACGAGGGCATTTCAGGAAAAATGGGAGGAAATTTATACCGTAGTACATTGGGATCAGCGTGGAGCGGGAAAAACATTAACGAAGAATCCAGATACACTCCCAACCATTGATTTGCTGCTGCAGGATTTATATGAACTCATTCAATACCTGAAGACCAAATACGATAAAGAAAAGATCGTCATTCTCGGTCATTCATGGGGCAGTGTTTTAGGATCGGTATTCATCAGAAAATACCCCCAAGAGGCAGCTTACTATATCGGCGTTGGGCAAGTTGTCAATATGCTGGAAAATGAGCAAGTTGGCTATAACAAACTGTTAGAAATGATTGAGCAATCCGGTGATGAAAAATCTAAAAAAAAGCTTCAGTCGATCGGCGAATATCCAGGTAATCAGATCGTTTTTGAAAGAGAATTCTTGAAAAAGTGTAACAAAGTACGAAAGCTTCAAGGAAAATATAACTTGGCCATGAAAATAGATCTTTCGATTTGGATCACGGTATTCAAGAGCCCCATTTTCCGATTTTCGGATATTGTCGCATTTATGAAGATTTTTCGTGCAAATGCACATCTTCACAGGTTTCTGGGGGATTTCAATCTCCGTGATGAAAAGGCAGAATATGAAGTGCCCATCTATTATATTTTGGGGGGAAATGACTGGCAGACTCCCTATGTCATTGCCCAAAAATACTTTGAAGAGATTGAAGCTCCCAATAAAGGCATATACGTCATTCCCGAGGCCGGACATATGACGATGATGGATCAACCTGATCTGTTCTTCGAAGCGCTGATGGAAATAAACAAGAGGGAGATATTGAAGAAATAGCTCCACCATAAAGGAAGGACGGAAACGGCAGAGATGCCGTTTTCTTGCTGTAGAAACACCGTTCGCATGGAGGGGTAAGGCGCGAACGAAAAGTCTTGAACCATGAACATGCCAGCCAGTTTACATTCAGTTTACATCAGCAAGCTATTGTATCCATATAAAATAATCAGCAGATAAGGAGATGGAGAAATGAACGATAAGCACAGCAATGATTGGGCGGTCGAAGCCCGTGGACTTGTAAAAACGTTTGGGGACAATCGTGCTGTAGACGGTGTGGATTTGCATGTGCGAACCGGTTCGATTTACGGCGTGCTCGGTCCAAATGGAGCAGGCAAAACCACGACAATTCGCATGCTGGCGACTTTACTCCGACCGGATGCCGGGGAAGCGCGCATTTTCGGGCACGATGTGGTGAAAGAGTCGCATATCGTACGGCAGTTGATTGGAGTGACAGGGCAATACGCCTCGGTGGATGAGTCGCTTAGCGCAACAGAGAACCTGATTATTTTCTCCCGGCTGCTTGGACTGGGGCGCTCCGAGGCACGGCGCAAGGCAGCGGATCTGTTGGAGGAATTCGGTTTGACCGAAGCCGCGAAGCGTCCGCTGAAGCATTTCTCTGGAGGAATGCGCCGCCGACTGGATTTGGCAGCCAGTCTCATTGCGCAGCCTCCGCTCATTTTCCTGGACGAACCGACGACCGGGCTGGACCCGCGAACGCGTTCGCAGATGTGGGATACGATCCGTCGCCTGGTGGTAACAGGGTCGACTGTGTTGCTCACCACGCAATACCTCGATGAAGCAGACCAACTGGCCGACCGGATCGCGGTGATTGATCGGGGCCGGGTCGTGGCAGAAGGTACGGTGGATGAACTGAAGGCATCCGTCGGGACCTCGGCGCTGCATCTGCGAGTCCAGCATGTACGGGACATCCCAGATGCCAGGGAAATCGTGGAACAGGTGCTCGATGTTCGTTCCGGTATAACAGCAGAAGCTGGCAAGATCACGGCACCAATGGCCGACGCCGATCAAGTAACTGATTTGCTGATCGCTCTTCGCACCAGGGGAATTCAGCTAGCTGAGATCAGCGTGCAGAAGCCGACCTTGGACGAAGTATTCTTAACGATCACGGGTCATGGTCCCGCCGAAAACGTGCCGCAAGCTTCAGAACAACCGGACAGAACGGAGGAAGTCAGAGCATGAAAAGTGCATCCTTGACGCAAGAGATTGGTCGTCCATTAAAAAATCGCGCAGGTCTTGGTCAGGCGTTTCGCAACTCGTTGACGATGGCCTATCGGGGACTGCTGAAGATCCGGCGCACTCCCGAGCAATTGTTTGACGTCACGCTTCAGCCAATTCTTTTCACCTTGATGTTCACCTATATATTTGGCGGCGCCATTTCAGGAAACGTACAGAATTATTTGCCGATCATCATTCCAGGTATCCTTGTGCAGACCGTCATCGCCACTTCCATCGTCACCGGCGTCCAGCTTCGCGAGGACATGGATAAAGGTGTATTCGACCGGTTCAAATCACTGCCGATCGCGCGCATCGCGCCTTTGGCCGGAGCCCTGCTCGCAGACACAGTACGCTATACCATTGCGACTGTACTCACCTTTGCTATGGGGTATATCATGGGCTATCAGCCCGGCGGAGGTCTCGGATTCGTCGTTATTGCTGGTTTGCTTGTCATTGCTTGCTCGTGGGCTGTCAGCTGGATATTTGCCTTTTTCGGAGTCATTGCCCGTACGGCCGCAAGCGTACAAGGGATTTCCATGATCGTGCTTTTTCCGCTCACCTTTCTCTCCAACGCTTTCGTACCAGTTGATACGATGCCAAACTGGCTCCAGTGGTTCGTAAAAATCAACCCGATCTCACATTTGGTCAGCGCCGTCCGCGAATTGGCCAATAACGGCGCGATAGGCTTCGAGTTCATTATTTCTCTCGTTAGCGCTGCAGTCATTGTAGCCATCTTCGCACCGCTCACGGTACGTGCTTATATGCGCCGCACTTAACTATTTGTGAACAGCAAAACTGGCCACCGTGGGAGAGGCTATTCTGATACATTGCCACCGCTTAGCAAAAAAGCAAGGGCAACCTCTCTCACTCGGTCATGTGAGCATCAAGCTGCGATTTTTTGTAGTGATGTCGAATCACTCAATGCGAAATTGTTTCGTAGCCAATCCTAGTATATAATAGGGAACTAATTGATGAATCACTAACCTGAGCAGGGGGCGGCAAACCGATGGCGAAATCCGAGACGACCTCAGTTAATCGCAAAACAGAGATTATTTCAGCGGCGATTGAGGTGTTCGCAGAGATTGGGTACTACCGGGCAACGACGGCACAAGTCGCGAAACGGGCAAATATATCGCAGCCGTATATTTTCCGCTTTTTCTCCACAAAAGAAGCATTGTTGCTTGCGGCGTTGGAGGTATCTTGGACACGAGTGATCGATTCCTTCCGCAAAGTCGTGGAGTCTACCTCGTCGGAACAGCTGGAGACCAATTTGATCCAGGCCTACGATGATATTTTGAACGCCTACGAGAATGAAATTCTGCTGCAAATGCAAGCGCAGACGATTCAGGAAGACTCGATTCGGGAAGCGATGCGCAATGGATTCGGGGAGGTTCGCCGCATGGTTCTGGAGGCTTTTCGAGCAGCCGGCATTCCGAATCCTGAGGAACGGACGATGCTGTTCCTGGCGCGGGGGATGCTGTGCAACATTTCTACAGCGTTGAACATGCCGGAACTGATGGGAAAATGAAGGGGGGTACTTAAAAAACAGTGATTGACTGATCAATTACAAAATGATAAGTTGTTTGGTAGTTAGTGATTGATCAATTACAATTATGAAAATGAGGTGATTCCAATGAAAAAAGCGATTGTTGTAGGAGCAACTGGCGGTACGGGCGCTGCGATTACAGAGGAGCTCGCTAAGCGAGGGATTCGAACGGTGGCCTTCGGAAGATCTTTACAAAAGCTGGAGCAACTCAAAGATAGGCTGGGTAATCCCGAGAATGTAACCATAGCAACAGGTGACGCTTTCCAACCGAATGACATCGCCATGGCGGCAGAAGGTGCGGATGTCCTGTTCCATTGCGCGAATGTGCCGTATCACGAGATGGAGAGCAGGCTGATTCCTTTAGGTGAATCAGTGATGATGGCCGCCGACCAGCTAGGCTTGAAAGTAGTCGTAATTGACGGCATTTATCCCTATGGAAGAAGACAGATGGACCGGGTCACCGAGGAGCATCCGAAGCAGCCGCATACCAGAAAAGGGAAGACAAGGCTTGCTTACGAGAAAATGCTGTTCGACAGCCGGTGGAGCCAGGCAAAAGTAATGATCACCCGCTTGCCGGATTATTACGGCCCCACGGCGAACGAGGCTTCTTATCTGGGCTCGACTCTCGATGCCATCGCAGCCGGCAAGATGGCATTTTTCATCGGCAATATGCGGGTCCCTCGGGAATACGTGTATTTGCCTGACGCAGCATTTATGATTGTGGAGCTGGCTGCCAATGACGAAACCTCTGGAGGGAACTGGAATATTCCGGGGGCAGGCCTGATTTCAGGCAGGGAGATCGTGCGAATCGCCAGGCAGGCAAGCGGAAGCGCCAAACCGGTTATTTCATTGGGGCCAGTTGGGCTGTCATTGCTCGGTCTGGCTGTACCAGTTATGAAGGAGGTAGTGGAAATGCTTTACTTAACCGAAGAGCCGCTTACCTTAAGCGGGGAAAAATACGAGAGGTTGATCGGCCCGGTGCGTGCGACACCTTTTGAAGAAGGTATTACGAAGACGATTCGCATGTTGCAAAGAAAAAATAAGTCTACATTGAAGTAATTGATTAATCACTAACTAGAAGCTGGAAAAAATCAGTATTTTACTCACTGCTCCCGGCGATGAACGGGCTGGATAGGGGCCGATTCTCCTTCACGTAAGGAAAATCGGCTTTTTTCCATCCTTTTTTAAGCTTGCTTACTTCCCTTGCTTTTGTGCTGATATCGTCAAGCCGTCTATCGTGTTCACCGGCAAGATTTTTTCTCTTCCTAAGTGATTGACATATTCGAGGGTCCGCTTGAGCAACTCTGGTTTGATTTCATACAACTCGTCGTTTTCTGTTTTGATCCCGTGAAGCATGATTATACACCATTGCTTGTTTTTTACCGCTTCATCGATACGAGCCTTGATTTGGTCGAACGTCGTCTCATTGGTTACTGCAATTGCGGTGTGCAGCCAATAAGGATCGTCCGGAGGAATATGATTTTGTTGATGTTCAAAAACACGGACACCTTTGTAGTATTTCTTGGCAACTTCCCTTACACGATTATCGTAAGCGGAAAACGGAATGGCGATTGTATCTACTTTTGGCACGATGCCCAAAAGGATTTCTTTGCTTTTCGAAAGCTCAAATTCCAGGTCTTCGTCGTTGTTGCTGGTTAAAGGATCGTAATGGGAGTAGGCATGGGAACCGATCTCTACACCCCTGGCATAGCTGTCTTTGATCTGGTCTGCATCCAGGAATTCCGTATTTGCTCCGTTTTTTATCCTTTCCGCGATCACATTCAGCGTAGCAGGAATCCCGTATTTTTCATGCAAAGGCAGAGCATTCTCATAAAACGTATCCAATCCGTCATCATACGAGAATGTGATCATCGCTTGTCCCTGAAAATCCTTCGCCGCAGGGTTGATAATCTTATTCGCAATCCAAATGGTTTTCTTTTCCGGATTCCACTCGACAGATGAACCGAATTGTTCTGCAATCACTCGAACAGGCACCATTGCTCTTCCGTTAACGATTCGGGGAGCTACATCCGATTTTACCTCTTTACCGTTAACGACCAATTTTATCTCGTTTATTTGGTTTGAATTTTGTTGATATGTAATGGGAACGCTCTGTTTTTGTTTCCCATCCGTTACAAAGACGATTCTTTTGTCTGCATCAAAGGTAACAGAAGCCCCCAAACCCTCTGCGACTGAACGGATCGGTACAAGGGTACTTCCCTTCACAATTTGCGGCGGCACATCTGTCTGAAGCTCATGCCCATTCATCTTGATGGTAATGTTGGAGTCGGCAGACGCCCATACACCTGACAACACGACAATTCCAGCGACAAGCGTTGATGCTATCTTTTTCATCTTCCCCTCCAATGACATCAAAATTTGATTGTGTAATTTTAGTGTAATTATAAATTAATGAGGGCATCGCGTACACAGTCTATTGTGCTAGGAATCTTTTCCCAGACATCATGCAGATCAGATGACATGGGGACTTTTCCAGTTTTGTGGAAAAACATTGCAAATGAACCAATAATCCAATACAGACAGACACATACAAAATGACGTACGATGTCCAAAAAACTGAACAAGCTATATCTTCTGCACGAAGTTGCTCACATTTTAGGTGTAACTCCAAAGACGGGATCTGGAAAAGAAGCTGACATCTGATCCCAAAAGTACTTCTACCGATTGGTAAAAGAGGGCATTGAACGAGCAACTTAGTACCATTTTGTCCTCTACGTTGACATTTCAACATGAAAAACAAAGGAAGGATAAGATGAGAAAAATGTTCAAAAGCCGCCTTGCCAAGCTGGGGCTTGCTATGGTCATTGCAGTTGGAGCAGCCGTCTATTGGTTCTGGCCGCCAACAGCAAGCGTAGAAAGTGCCGAAATTCGTAAGGGAATTCAAGTGAAATTTAAAGCGAACGGCTCTCAAATCGAAGAGTATTCGAATCAGTCATGGAAGCCCTATTTTGCAAAAGGGGTAAACATGGGAGCCACGATCCCTGGGCACTTTCCCGGAGAATTGGCGATTTCAACCGATGATTATGAGAGATGGTTTGAAATGATTCAGCAGATGGGTGCAAACGTCATTCGCGTCTATACCATCTTAAAACCGGAGTTTTATGAAACCTTGGTTAGATACAATGCCAAGCACCAGGATCATCCGCTTTTCTTTATTCAAGGGGTGTGGAGTCCGGAAGAAGAGTTAATCGCGGGCAAAGATGCCTTCGATCCAAAGCTAAAAGAGAAATTTGCAAAAGAAATTGAAGACGCTGTTGAGGCTGTGTACGGGAATGCAACGATTCAATCAGAAGCACATTCAGGAAAAGCAAGTGGGAAGTACGTCTTTAATGCGGGCCCTTATCTGATGGGATGGATTGTTGGAACGGAGTGGGATCCCGTTATGGTGAGAGAAACGAATAAAAAACATCCAGATGCTGCGGATTACAAAGGTGCCTACTTCCAAAGCAAACCGGGAGCGAATCCATTCGAAAAATGGGTAGCGGAGATGGTTGATCGTACCGCAAAAACAGAGGCCAAACATGGCTGGCAGCACCCGATCGCCTTTTCCAATTGGGTAACCACTGATCCAATTGAGCATCCGGGGGAGCCATTGGTCGCGGAAGATATGGTAAGTGTTGACCCGACTCACATAGAACCTGTCAATTGGGATGCGGGTTACTTCGCTTCCTATCACGTCTATCCATACTATCCCGATTTTTTTACTTATGATAAATCCTTTCAGACGATGAAAAATAAGAAAGGACAAATCGACAGCTATCAAACATATCTCCATAAATTGAAAGAGTACCACCGTGATATCCCGATTATGATTACGGAATTTGGAGTGCCTGCTTCGCAAGGGATCGCCCATATGGGGATGTTGGGCCGCAATCAGGGGGGGCATGATGAGAAGGAACAAGGGGAAATGGATGCCGATATGTTCCGGCAAATCCATGAAGAAGGCTATTCCGGCGCCATCCTATTCACCTGGCAGGATGAGTGGTTTAAAAAGACATGGAATACGCTGAATTACGACATCCCTGATCGTCGTGCTTATTGGTATAACACCTTGACCAATGAATCTTTCTTTGGCGTTCTCGGCATGTTTCCCAGTAAGGATGAGAAACTCCGCATCGATGGAGACACCTCTGATTGGGATAAGCTTGGAACTGACGAAAAAGCAAAAATAGATACGAATAGCAAAGGTTTAAACGAGCTTTGGGTATCGCATGATGAGGGGTATCTCTATCTGATGGCCAAGCTGTCCGAACCTTTTGATCCATCGAAACAAGCGATTTATTTCGGGATGGATACGTTACAAGGCGGGAATCGCCATGCCCCGCAGCTTCAGGGAAAGACCTTGGATGAAGGTTTGGAAACCCTTCTGGAACTGTCTGATGAACAGAAGGGCAAGATGATGATCGCTTCCAACTACGATTTCCATACGCGCGCTTTCGGAAAAACAGCTGATCCGGCGCTAGACAGCAAGCAATTGCAAGATGACTCTGGCATTTTTAAACCATGGAAATTGGTCGTGAATTATCTATTGGAACGTCCCGATTCTCGGGTTTCGCATCCATTCAAGGATGTTGAGGTAGGCGATCTGCTCAGAGGGAATAACGATCCATCGCAGCCTGATTACAATTCCAAAGCGATGTGGCAGGCGAAAGGAAATATCTTGGAAGTTCGTATCCCTTGGATGTTGCTTGGATTTAGCGACCCTAGCTCTTTACGAGTGATCAATTACGAAAAGACCGACAGAAGACAATTTAAGACAACCCCAGTGGAAGGGATTCGCATCGTCCCCTGGATTGTGAAAAAGGATACGAAGGAAGTGATCGGCTTTGATGGCAACCCTCCGTATCCGGTATCAAAGCTGCCTCTTTATACCTGGAAGAGCTGGAAAGACACGGATGTACAATATGTAGAACGTCCGAAACAGAGCTACTACATCATGCAGAAAGCCATGCATGAAGTGGATCAACCGGTAAAGAAATAAAGGTCTACAGCTGGGAATGAAGGAAGGAGTTCGATGTGTGAATACCTCGTTTACCATGGCGATCAATATCTTGTATGTTCTCGTTGCATGTAACGTGATTTTTCTCGTAGTGGTCTATATAAAGAAGATCAAAGAAGTGAAGAATCAGCAGGCGTCCGATCGATTTCAGAAAAAATACAAGGATTATCTTTTGTACATTCAAGCACACAGCCAGGGTGATGAACGATTGCGGGTGCCAAATATCCCGATGAATGAGGGGGAACGCCTGATTTTGCAAGACCGGATCAATGATCTGATCGAATCCTTTACAGGCGTTCAACGGCAAAAGCTGATCGTTCTTTGCAAAGATTTGGGATTCACACAGTATCACTTAACACGTCTGAATGGACGATCCTACTCTGCAAAAGTAGATGCTGCGTATCATCTGGGATGCATGCGGGCAGGAGAAGCAGTCGAGCCATTGCTAAAAATGCTGCGTAATCATAAGCTCGATTCTTCGCTTTTCGTGATCGCTCGCGCTGTCGCCAAATGTGCCCGTGATGAACAGGATGTAAAGCAAATGGTTCGAATCCTGTTACAACACGAGAAAGGATTCCACGATCTGTTAGTGGATATCATCCAAGAGGCAGATATTGATCAGTTTGCCGTGTTTGCCCAGTTCGTCGAGGAAGAACATCCGACCTTGATAAAAATCGGGTTAACCGGATTGAAAGATTATAGCAAACCAAGCGTTGCGTCTGCCGCTTACCGATTGATTGACCACGAGAATGGCGAAATTCAGTTGAAAGCAGTAGAGGTTTATCTCAATTCAAGCCATTTGTTGCCAAAGAATGTAATCAAAAAGCTGTTGGGGCATGCGAACGCAGAAATCCGTCTGTTAACCATTGGGGCATTATCTGCCTTCCGAAATGAATCCTATGTAAGTGCGCTGAAAGAGTCGTTACAGGATACGGATAAACGTGTGGTTTACGCAAGTGCGATCGCTTTGATCAATCTGGGACAAGACGGTATGGCGACTCTATGTTCAGTTGCTGCGGAAACCATCGGGAAGGAACAAGGTACGTTTATCCAACAAATTATCGAGGATGAGCTCAAAAAATTATCGACGCAGCTTCATGATCTGGATAAACTGACTCGCTATAATGCACTTCTCTATTCGTACGAAAAGACCTTTGGCAAATACAAACGCATCTATCGTGTTGTGTAGTTCATAGGAGGTTTACAAGAGAATGAAGTTCTTAGAGTATTACCTTCAAACCGATTCATTTCTCGATTTCCTGCGGGAGTTTCTATTGGGATACGGGTACTTCGCCATGTACTACGTGATAGTGATCACTGTGATCTATTATGTGATTTTTGCTCTGTCGATTCGCCATACCTTCCCGCTCAAAAGAGGTATTCAGTACAACCGGATTAAGAAGCTGTCCGGCTCCAAGCACGTTCCTCCGGTATCCCTACTGGTACCTGCCTATAACGAGGAAGTAACGATCATTGAGAATGTCCGATCACTTTTAGCGCTTAACTACCCAAAATATGAAGTGATCGTCATCAACGACGGATCGAAGGACGAAACGTTCAACGTGATGATCGAAGAGTTCAAGTTGGAAAAGATCAATCCGATTGTTGCTGATCATATCAAGACGAAACAAGTAAGAGGGATTTATCACAATCCAGAATATCCTTTCCTGTATTTCATCGATAAGGAAAATGGCGGAAAGGCCGACTCGCTAAACGCAGGTATTAACCTATCCCACTATCCATTGATCTCCACGATCGATGCCGATTCGCTTTTGGAGAAGGATGCTTTAACGCGGATCGCCAGAGTGTATATGGAAAATCCCGAAGATACCGTTGCGGTCGGGGGAAATGTACGAATCGTCAATAGCTGTACAGTTGAGGATGGCATCGTAAAGCGTGTAAGATTTCCCAAAAAATTGCTGCCTGCTCTGCAAAATGTTGAATATATCAAAGCGTTTCTGGGTGGACGGATTGGCTGGAGTGCCATTAATGGCTTGATTATCGTATCTGGTGCCTTCGGGGTTTTCCAAAAGGATAAAGTGATTGCCGTAAAAGGCTACCGTGGCGGATATCCTGGTGAGGACATGAATATCGTCATTAAGCTGCACCGTTATTGTCTTGAGAATAAGATCCCTTATCGCGTGGCTTTTTGCCCGGACGCGGTATGTTGGACCCAAGCTCCAGATACCTACCGTATCCTAAGCAGTCAACGGAAGCGTTGGGGGCGAGGAAATCTGAAGAACATGATCGAGGAAGGAATCCATATGGTATTCCGTCCGAAATATAAAGTATTTGGTTTATTGACGCTGCCGTACAACATTATTTTTGAGACATTAAATCCTTATGTCCGGATTACCGGATTACTCGCCATCCTCGGATATTGGCTGTTAACGATGACCGACTGGGCAACACTGGTCGTCTTTGCCTTGGTAAACTTCTTTTCCTGTTTCATTCTTAGTCTTGGTGCCCTGTTTATCGAGGAATCTGCCTTTAGCCGTTATCCCAAAATCAGTGATCTTACCAAAATGATCCTGTATTCTTTCTTGATGTTTTTCGGTTATCGTCAAATTGGCGTATGGTGGAGATTCATGGGTCACATCGACTATCTGCGTAACAACAATACGTGGGGAACAATGGTCCGCACGAATTTTAATAAATAGCAAATCGATGAAAAGGAGTGGGCAGCATGGCGGTTTTCATGCGGGATAGGTTTGGTGAGCTACCCCAACAACTTTTTCACATGACCAATATGACCGTTATCCGTCACCAACCGTGTGGAGTGATCTTGGCACCCTGTACCAACATCAATCAACAGATGTTGGATCAGTTGGAATCGTTTGTGAGCAAAAGTGAAACGAAGCTTGCCGCCAAATATCTCTTTGACGATCAAAACCTCATTTTCGCGATGGTTGTAGAAGATGGCAAATTTGCAGCGACACATTATACGTCATTAATCGTAAAAGATTTTCTCGAAAGTCATGGCCTTCTCCAGGGACAATTGGTCGTCGCCAGTTTCCCCGAATGCGGAAAACCGACGGAGGGCACGGTGTCGGAATTAATCAATTTGGCAATAATGGCAAGAGGCGAGGATAAGGAGATTCGACTGTTTGTCGAGCAATCCCCCGATCAAGGGATTTCTTCGATCCTGGTCGTTGATCCGGACGAAGTGGTTCGCGAGTTCGTAACCGTACATCTCGAACTGGAAGGATACAAAGTATTTGAAGCCAAAGACGGCGCTGAGGCTTTGGAGAAGTATTCACAAGTAACTCCCGATTTGGTCATCACTGAATTAAATCTGCCGATCGTGGACGGATATCAATTAATCAACAAAATTAAGCAGCAGAGTGAAACCGAAGGGAAAGTGCTCGTATTAACGGACAAGCAGCTTATCGATCATCTTAACCGATCGTATGAAGTAGGAGCAATCGATTATGTGACAAAGCCCTTTTCAATCTCCGAACTTCACTGGAGAATCAAAAAACTTGGTGAATGGAGATGAAGAAGATGAATCACTTTCATATCGTAAAAGAAAAATTGCAGAATAAAACAGGGAAGATTGGCGTCATCGGACTGGGGTATGTCGGATTGCCGCTGGCCATGGAGATGGTAAAGGGCGGGTTTCGCTTATACGGAATTGATTTGGATAAGCGAAAAGTAGAATCCCTTTTGAGCGGCAAGTCTTACATTCAAGATGTTCCCAGCACGGTTGTTGCTGATGCCGTGGATTCCGGCAGGTTTATTCCGACGACGGACTACAGTGTCATTCAAGAGCTGGATGCGATCAGCATTTGTGTCCCCACTCCATTAAGTGAAAATCAGGAACCGGATACTTCCTTTATCAAGAGTGTTGTCAACGAAATCAAAAAATATGTGAAAAAGGGTACGTTGATTGTGCTCGAAAGTACGACATACCCAGGTACTACTGAAGAACTGATTCAATTGGAATTAGAAGCAATCGGGTTAACCGCAGGTGTCGATTTGTTCATCTGTTTTTCGCCAGAGCGTGTTGATCCAGGCAACCGAAACTTCAACACTCACAATACGCCAAAAGTGATTGGCGGCACGACGGAAAGATGCAAAGAGCTAGGTGTGCTTCTCTACAGCAATGTTGTAAAAACAGTCGTTCCGGTCTCTTCTCCAAAGGTAGCAGAAATGTCCAAATTACTGGAAAATACGTTTCGCAGCATCAATATCGCTTTTGTGAATGAATTAGCGATGATGTGCGATAAGATGGGCATTGACGTATGGGAGGTCATTCGAGCAGCTTCGACCAAACCATTTGGATTTATGCCTTTTTATCCAGGTCCCGGAATCGGGGGACATTGCATTCCGCTTGATCCGATGTATTTATCCTGGAAAGCAAAAGAATACCGGTTCTACAGCAAATTTATCGGGCTGGCACAATCGATCAATGATACGATGCCGGAATATGTTTTACATTACGTCGCTCAAGTGCTTAATATTTACGCCAAGTCCATTCGCAACTCGAAAGTGTTGATCCTGGGAATGGCGTATAAACCGGATGTTGATGATCTTCGTGAGTCACCAGGCTTGGAAATCTATGAATTGTTCAAAGAAAGCGGCGCAAAGGTTCAATTCTACGATCCGCATGCCACTTCTTTCCGGGATGACCAGGGAAACGTTGTACATTCGGTCAAATATGACAGCTCCGCATTTGCCGGATATGACTGTATGGTATTGATTACCAACCATCACAGCTTCCGTTATCAGGAATTAGCTGATCTGGGCGTGCCGATCATTGATACACGCAATGCTTTCGCGGATATCAAGTCTGACAACATCTATAAATTAGGGACGGGCATCACGAAAACCGACAGGAAGGTTATTGTAGGGGCTTAATAAGGGGGTGATCCCATCAAGAAACGATTGCAAAGGATCTTTCCACTTCCATACAACCAAAAAAAGAGATGGCTGTTTTTATTGGGGGTTGTAGTTGTCAGTATCATAACAGCGTTATTGTTCGTGCATTTCAATCAGAGCTCCGCTTTACCAAAAGGGACATGGATATGGGATGCTCCGACGATTATTACCGATGGGGAAGAAATCATTTCCTTTTCCAAGCAAAATCATGTGACCGATATCTACCTGTATATTGATCGGAAGAATGTGCCTCCGAAAGCATATGCGCGTTTTATTAAAGAGGCTGCAAAAAATGGAATACGGGTTGAAGCACTCGGTGGTGACCCGACTTGGGGATTGAAAGAAAATCGCGAGCATATTCAAGCGTTTATCGAATGGGTGAAAAGTTACAATTTCAACGCACATGAAAATGAGCGCTTTTCCGGGGTCCATCTGGATATCGAGCCGTACCTCTTGCCGGAATGGGAGAATAACCAGAATGATACGCTTGTGGAATGGCTTTCTAACATGGATTTTGTCGCAAGAGAAGTGAAATCGCTTGGCCATATGGAAGTCACTCTCGATTTGCCATTTTGGATAAACAAGATTGAAATCCCGGGTTACCACGATTATTACCTAGGTACATGGATCCTCAAAAGGTTCAATACCATTGCCCTGATGGACTATCGGAATTACGCCCAAGGCGATGATGGGATCGTCGCCAACGCCCTCGCTGTGGTGAAGGAGGCTTCGTCCATGGGGAAATCGGTGATCGTCGGTGTGGAAATGGGCAACAGTAATGAAGGTGGGAAAACTACCTTCTATGAAAAAGGCTACCGGAAGATGGAAGAAGAGTTGGAGATTGCTCAAAAGGAACTGGGAAAACATGGGGGGTTTCGAGGTTTTGCGATTCATGGTTTCCCGGCCTGGGTGGCGTCCTATCAGGAAACTGTTTTACCAGGTTCGTCGTAGGAATATAAAAGCTGTTATCCAGACCAATCTTGCAAAAGACTGGGCTGGCAACAGCTTTTTTTCCATTGGCTCTTCCTGCATCCCTTAATGGGCTGTTACGAAAAATTCTTATGGAAACCAATCAAGATATCCAAGTCTATGGTGATCTCCGCAGCATCCTGATTTTTAAAGAAATCAATACGCGTATGATCTGACGACCAAATGAGAGGCGCCTTTCTTCATAATGTTAGCGTAACGTGAAGGTGCTTTTAGCAACAGTGAAAGTGGGAGATGAATTTCGGTTAGGCGTAGCCTAAAGTTGTCTCTTTTTTTGTGTCATGATATAAT
Source organism: Brevibacillus ruminantium (assembly GCF_023746555.1). NCBI lineage: Bacteria > Bacillati > Bacillota > Bacilli > Caryophanales > Paenibacillaceae > Brevibacillus > Brevibacillus ruminantium. The sequence goes on along the minus strand of NZ_CP098755.1, from coordinate 3,992,281 downwards.
CAGTCTTAGATAAAAGAAAGGCTGTTATATAAATGAAATTAGACAATAATAATCATTCAGTGTTCCTATTGTATTATCATCTTGTTCTGGTCATAAAATATCGCAGAAAAGTGATGGATGATACCATATCTGACTATGCAAAAAATATGTTTGTTCGATTGGGCGAAAGTTACAATATTTCCTTAGTCGAATGGAATCACGATATTGACCATGTGCATATTTTGTTCAAAGCACATCCGAATACTGAAATGTCAAAGTTTATCAATGCCTATAAAAGTGCAAGTTCACGACTTATCAAAAAGCATTTTCCACAGGTGAAAAAGAAACTGTGGAAAGAGTATTTTTGGTCAAGGAGTTTTTGTTTGCTTACAACAGGTGGTGCTCCCATTGAAGTGATAAAAAAATATATAGAAAATCAAGGTGTAAAGTGAGGTGATTCGATATGGCAAACAAAGCATATAAGTTCCGTCTGTATCCAACGCAAGAACAAGAGAAACTCCTTGCCAAAACCTTCGGTTGTGTTCGTTTCGTCTACAACAAAATGTTAGCTGAACGAAAGGAAACATATGAACAATTCAAGGGTGACAAAGAAGCGCTAAAGAAACAAAAGTTTCCTACTCCTGCTAAGTATAAGGAGGAGTTTGCATGGCTCAAAGAAGTAGATAGTCTCGCATTGGCGAACGCCCAACTGAATTTGCAGAAGGCATACAAAAACTTCTTCTCTGGTCGTGCTGAATTTCCGAAGTTCAAAAACCGTAAGGCAGGACAATCCTACACAACCAATGTGGTAAACGGAAACATTATGCTTTTGGATGGCTATATCAAATTGCCGAAACTGAAACTTGTGAAAATGAAGCAACATCGGGAAATTCCGTCGCTTCATATTGTCAAGTCTTGTACGGTTTCTCGAACAAAAACAGGAAAATACTATGTTTCTATTCTCACTGAATACGAACATCAACCTGTACAAAAAGAAGTGCAAGCTGTTGTTGGCTTAGATTTTTCCATGAATGGCTTATTTGTCGATAGTGAAGAAGGTGAGACAGCCAATTACCCTCGTTTCTATCGCCAAGCCTTGGAAAAATTAGCGAAGGAGCAGCGTATTTTATCACGTAGAAAGAAAGGCTCTAGTCGTTGGCACAAACAACGTCTGAAAGTAGCGAAGCTACATGAAAAAATTGCGAACCAACGAAAGGACTTTCTCCATAAGGAATCGCACAAATTAGTGAAACTGTATGACTGCGTGGTTATCGAAGACCTCAACATGAAAGGAATGTCACAAGCACTCCATTTCGGGAAAAGCGTTGCTGATCATGCCTGGGGCATGTTCACGACATTTCTTGGGTACAAGTTAGAAGAGAAAGGGAAAAAGCTTATCAAAATAGATAAATGGTTTCCATCATCCAAAACGTGCTCATGTTGTGGTCAAGTAAAAGAGTCTCTATCCCTTTCTGAGCGTAAATTCCACTGTGATTGTGGTTTTGTGGCAGACAGAGATTGGAACGCTTCCATCAACATCAAACGGGAAGGATTACGCTTATTAGCGTTGGTATAGCAAAAAGAACTCTTGGAACGAGAGGGATAGCTCGGTCAGTTTTCGTTGGCTACTAAAAGCAACGATAAGTCGAGAAGCCCCCACTTCAAAAACTGTAAGGTTTTAAGTGGTGGGTAGTTCACTAATCTCCTTTTAGAGTTTAAGTACTTTCAGGACTCCAGTATAGCATTGCTGTTAGAGACGTTCAAGAAAGTTACACTCTTATCCTCGATTTAGAAAATTACGCACCATATGAATGGGTGACCACTCGGTGTTAGAGTATGTGATGATCGGATACGGAGTAGGGAATAGCTCAGCTGTAATTTCGTGAATATCCTTCCCTTGTTTGGAAAGAGCGAGTACCTTGCCTTCCATTTCTTCTAAATAGTCGATTTTGAGCTGAATCCATTTTTTCGCGTCCCTTACGTGGCCAGCGTGGCAGCAATACATATCTGCAAAATCGTAGGCCTGAATTTTTTTTAGTGAGTCGAGTGTCGTAAGAATATTTTCATCGATCAGCACAAGCTTTACTTTCGGTGTGATAAATAGGTCCCCGGTGAAAATGATCCCTCGATTTCGATTATAAAAGGAGACGTGATCTTTCGTGTGTCCGGGTGTTTCGATGACGTCCCATATATCGTTACGGGATACAAATGATTTGCCGAGTGGTTGGGATGCAAATGTCTCAGGCTGCCCCCAAAATGCTTTGCGATACGTCGGTACACGAAAAGGTTGTTCCGTTACGTGAGTGGACATTTGATGGATAAAGGTCGGAATTTCCCGGTCTTGCTGTAAATAAGCAACATTCCCTGTATGGTCTTCATGGAAATGGGTGAGCATGATTTGGTCGAAATCGGCTTTTTCAAAAAACGGCTGAAACTGTTCAAATAATGACTGCGAGCCCGCATCGATTAAAACGCCGTCAATATTAAAACTGTAAACAGCCAAAGTAACACCAGGAACTTGCAGCGTACACCGCGCCATTACCAGATCATTTTCTTGCAGTATTTCTCCGCTTTTTACTGCAGTTAACATCTAATCACCCCTTTTTGACAGTATATCAGCTCTAAAAATGAATGAACAGTCACTCAATTTTGATTTTGCAAATTTCGTTTTACAAATGAAAGGTAAATCCGTAGGTTCATAAATGATGTATTAGGCTTCCATTCCTTTCCGTTTCTTTCCGTCCCGTTACAATCCGAACGGGAGGAAACATCAGCCAGTGCGGCCCGATGATTCGTACGTCGGCAGCGCCGAGCTGTTCAAACGCATCTGCGTACTCCCGCACATGCTGGAAATCAAGAACGGCGAAGCGTCCACCGGGCTTCAGCACGCGCATCATCTCGGTTATCGCCCGAAACCGCTCCTCGGAGCCGGGAATGTTATGAATGGCCAGGCTGGAGACGACGACATCGAACTCGTTATCCGCAAACGGCATGTTCCTCGCATCGCCGTCCACGATTTCCACTCGTTCGGCCACTCCTTCGATAACGGCGTTTCTCCGCGTCGCGTCAGGATCGTTCCCAGATTGGTCCTGCTTGTTCCAAATATCGACGCCGACCGCTCGTCCTGTGGTTAGCCTGCGGGCCGCAGCATTTAGAACAAGTCCCCGTCCGCATCCGACATCCAGGACCTTTTCGTCGCCGCGAATTGCCACAAGATCAAGCAGTCTCTCCCGCTCGCGAAATTTGCCTACTTTGCTGCTCCATATCATGTACAAAACCTCGGCAGCTAAGATAAGAAAGGAGATCAAGCAAACGAGACCCACTACTTTCCCCAGCCATTGCAGCCGTCCCGAAAACGTGACAATTGCCCCGGCGCCAAGAAGAAGAAGTCCAGCTCCAATCAGTGACAGGTTACGTACGACGATCGGAGCATCAATCCCGTAGTTTCCTCGCCGTTTTTTACGTTGCTTCATTTCCCACACCCCTTAAGCTCGGTTTGGTCGTTACATTTTTTCGGTCCGATACTAGCATAACCTATCACTATTATATATTAGGTTTTGAAACAGATGTCTTGCGGCTGTATTATTAGCGTTAAAAGAGAGTGTTTCCTTCGGGGAGGAAGGACGATGAACGAGCACAGCACTTGCTTCTTGGACGAATCGGTACTCTTGAATTTATCCTCTCACCCGACAAGACCCCCGACTTCAAGGAATGAAATGAGTTGGAATCTCCATCCTCTACGCGATCGGGGTGGAGTAGTTCAACAAAAGTGTGAATAGATTGATGACAAGTAGACTTTTTGCAGGGGAGGACGGGGCGGTGGGCGGTCATTTTCAACTGTTCGGCAGTTTGAAAGTCTCCTTCGACGATGTAGAGGTAACGACGGTTATTTCCGCCGGAAAGGTCAGGCTGCTGCTGGCATACTTGGTTTTAAACCTTGACATGCCGCAAAGCAGGAGGAAACTGGCATTCGATTTCTGGCCGGATTCCACCGACAAGCAAGCCTTGTCCAATTTGCGGAAACTCCTGCATGACCTGCGGGAATGTCTTCCGCAACTGGATCAGTATCTTCATGTCACCCCTGCATATATTCAATGGAAGCAGGAACAGCCCATTTATTCGGATGTGCGGGCGTTTGAACAGGCGGCGAAAGGAACGACCCTCCACGAGCTGCGTATAGCGGAAGAACTGTACAAGGGCGAGCTTTTGCCCGGGTTTTACGAGGAATGGCTCAGTGCCAAGCGCGAATGGCTAGCGCAAACGTATGCAAGCGTCCTGGAAAAACTCGTATCGATTCTGGAGGGGAAACGGGAGTACATATCCGCCATATCCTATGCAAAAAAGCTCTTAGCTCAGAATCATTTAGGAGAAGAAACGTACCGCACACTGATGCGCCTGTACGCCTTGAATAACGATACGGTGAACGTCGTGAAAATGTATCGGCAACTGTGCACCACATTGCACGACGAGCTTGGAATTGAGCCTGCGGAGGAAACCACGCTGCTTTTCGAGAGGCTCACGCAAAAAGGCGGCGAATCGCAGGCTGCTGTATATCGTCAGGCAAGTCATGTAAATAGTCCCACGCCGCTGATCGGCAGAATCGAAGAATGGGGAAAGCTGGTCCGTGTCTGGAAGCAGGTGACAGACGGCAGAAAGACCCTGCTGATCGTGAAAGGGGAGGCGGGAATCGGCAAAACACGATTATCTCTGGAATGTAAAGCGTGGGTGGAGAGCCAGGGAGGGTACACGGCATTTGCCGGATGTTTTCCGTCAGTGCGCTCGCTGGCTTTCACTCCCGTTACGGCATGGCTGAGAAGCCTGCCAATGCCGCCGCTCTCTTTGGCAGTACTGTCGGAATTGTCCCGCTTGCTGCCGGAGTTGTCGGAACGCTACCCGGATTTGCCGCAGCCCACTGCCATCCAGGAAAATTGGCAGGTAATTCGATGGTATGACGCTATCGAACAGATGCTGCTCGCTATGCAGCCGCTGCTGCTTATCCTCGATGACATTCAATGGAGCGACCGGGAGACGCTCCAGCTTCTCTCCTATCTTCTGCGCAGCGATTCCAAAGCCAAACTGTTTGTCATCGCGACGATGAGAACAGACGAGGATCCAGACGATGCTGTCGGCTCTTTTTTTGCCGGACTGCGAATCGAGCGGCGACTGACGGAAATGGAACTTGCCCCGCTCACAGAGGACGAAACGAAGCGACTGATGGCAGCCAGTGTCGGCGATGCTCTGGCGAACCGTCACTCGTCTGGCTTATACGCGAAAACGGGCGGCAATCCGCTATTTATTGTGGAAACATTGCGGGAAACGCGAACGTTCAGCGAGAAGAGTGAAATCGATCTATCCCCTCTCGTTAGAACTGTAATCGAAAACCGATTCAACCAACTTTCCCCGGATAACCGAAGGCTTGCCTCCACCATTGCCGCAATCGGAAGGCCGGTGTCACCTGCGTTGCTGGCGTTGATTCTGGATAGGAAAGAGGAAACCATTCTTGAAAGACTGGAACAATTAATCCAGCGAAAGGTATTGCAGGAAGACGAGAACGGGCAGTTCAATTTTACCCATGATCTCGTAAAGGAAACCGCCTACAAGCTGACAAATGAGAGCAGACGCAGTCAAAGCCACCGTCAAATCGCGGGTGGATTGCTCGCCTTTCACCGGGAGCAGCCTGAAATGGTTGCAGCAGAAATCGCCTTTCATTACGAGCGTGCGGGTGCGGAAAAGGAAGCCATTACCTACTATAAAATGGCCGCATCGGCTGCAGAGAAACTCTACGCCAATGAAACGCGGATCAAATACTATGAAAAGCTGTGCATGCTGCTCCATCCCGAAGAGACCCTGCCCATTCTGATGAAGCTCGGCGATGCTCTGATCCTGGTGGGTGACTGGAGTGGAGCGGAAAAGACTTACAGGCAGTGGCTCGATCGTTTTGGATACGCCATCACCTTCAAAGAGCGAGCTCTCTGCGATGTGGCACTCGGCAATTGCTTGCGCTTGCAAGGAAAATACGAAGAAGCCCGCTTTCATTTGGAACGGGCTCTCCACCATTTCATGCTGATGGAGGAGCAGGCCGGACTCGGCTACGTCTATGGAGCACTGGGTATCTTGCATTATTATATGGGAAATTATGACAAATCATTGCATTATCTGATGGCAAGATTGGAATTGCCCGACGATGAGAATCGAGCGAGGGACGATTGCCGCTTTTTTGCCTTCATCGGTTTCCTGTTTTACGACCAATGCGAATACGAACAAGCCGTTCACTGGTTCAAGCGACAAATTGGGCGCGCCACGGAATGCCGGGATGAATACTCCATCGGGGAAGCGCTGGGCGGATTGGCTCTTGTTTATCTGGAGACAGATGACATGGACCTGGCTTTCGACAACATCGTGGAAAAAATGAACATCAGCAAATCCATCGGGAACCGGATGGGTTTCGCGATGGCGCTCGGGATGTTGGGCAAGTATTATCATCTGCAAGGATGGGGCGAGCAAGCGGAGCCGTGTATCGCCTTTTGTCTGGAGGAAGCGGTCCTGATCAGGGATTGGCATATAGCGGCAGTCGTACTCGGAATTGAAGGGTGCATTCTCATGGATCAGCACCGGTATGAAGAGGCCGAGCTGATGATCGGTCGCTCGATACGATTGGCTGAGCAAACCCGCATCCCTTTCTTCGAATGCGAAGGACTCTACTTTCGAAGTTTGCTGAGGCAGCGCGAGAATCAAGCTCAAAGCGCCGTGGAGGCCGCCGCGGAAGCGCTGGAAATCGCCAATCGGCTCAAAAGACGGGAGATGCAGGTTCTGCTTCTTTCGCAGCTTTCACATTTGAAAGTGGAGTTGGGATGGGTAAGTCCCGGCGTGGCAATGAGGCAATTGCAGAAGATGCTGAAACAATATTCCGGTCAACGGGAGCAAGCCGCCATCCGCTTGGCAATGTGGAAGCTGCAGCCCAATTCGCCCGAGCGCCGCACCGCTGCGCTTTTGTTGAACGAAGAACTCTATCGAAAGTCAGGCAAACAAGAATATCTCAGCCGGTGCCGAGTCATGAACGGCCCCGCGCAAGCTGCTCCCGCGCGACCGCTGCCTCCACTTGCAGCTCTGGCAACGCAAAACAAAAGAATCACTCCGAACATCCTGTCGGAAATCGAGCGATATCTTGACTCATCCAATTGAAACGCTTTTTAGTGCGCCCCCCTCTTTCGAGATCGATCGGAAGAAGGGGTTTTTTCATGATCGTTTGTAACGCTTTTGAAGCGGGCCTTTTATTAGGATGAAGTATGGTTTTATATCGTGATGGAAGGGTGCATGCTTGATGTTTTTTAAACAATCGAAAACAGCGAAAATCATCTTTTTTCTCGTTGCCATCCTGGTCACCTCTGTTGGGTCGGCTTTTGCCGCAGTCAATCTGCAGCCGATTCAGGCATTTTTAAACCGAAGTGTTACGTTTGTGGTGAAAGGGGAACGATGGCAGCCCAAGGACGCATCTGGACAACCTCTGACGGCGATTCAGTATAACGGGAGCAACTATTTGCCCGTTCGCGCTTTGGCAGAAGCGCTAAAAGTGCCGATTGACTACGATAGTGCTACACAAACCATTTACATTGGAGGCAAACCGGGAGTAAAAACACCGCTTTTCGCCATGCCGATCGAGATTGACAATATCTATGTGACACAGACAAAAGACACTGCAGAAACGATGGTAAACGGGAAACAATTCCAACAAGTTTTAAAGATCGACCAATATGGAGACGTTTACTTTACCCTTGACCGTAAATATAAGCGCCTCGTCTTGGATGCCGCTGTCATAAGCCCAGGAGAGCATGATGTTGAATTTTCGCTGTATAATGCGGCGAGCATGGCAGGAAACACAGCCGAGACTGTCCTGGAAAAGCACACAGTTAGTCCGGAAGACCGGATGAAGACGATGATCTTTAACGTAGAAGGTCTGGAAAAAATCAAAATCCACGTACAAAGCCCTAATCTAAACCCCTATATTTATGCCAGGATTTTAGACACCTCCTATTTTGATAACGGAGAATCTTCCGCTACGGACAGTCCCAGCGTCAAATAAACATGAGAATACGGAGTGTTGTCATGAAAGCGTTCAGAACGGTTTGTTTGCTCATTTTTTGCGTTCTAGTGTCGGCCGCACTCACTGGATGCGGGGGAGGCAGCATCCAAAAGACTTCTGAAGACAGCGAGACTAAGTCGCCCGCAACCGAAAAGACTGGGACAGGCGAGGAAAAACCAGAGCCACAGAAAGAAGCAACTGAAAGCGTCGAATCTCCAAAGGAAACACCCATGAATGTGGTGGATATGCCCAATCAGAATGTGATCACGGCGGAAATGACACAGCAAGGGGTAAAGCCTTCCGATTCCGTTCCAACGGACATTCCCATTTTGGAAAATGCCCGGAATCAAACGGCGATCAAAATCGGCGATGGAACAAACCCAGGAGACCCCTATTACCTTGTCCAGTTTGTCGTAGAGGAATCTGTCGAGAAAACGGGTGAGCGATATCGGCAAATTTTGAAAGAAAACGGGTTTGAAATTTCTGAGGAATCGGTCACGGACGGTATGCCAAGCTTCCAAGTGAACACGGATTTATGGGAAGTTACGGTAAAAATCCTTCGAATGTTAAATGAAACGACGGTTTGGATCAGTTACGTGAAAAAATAGGTGGGTTTCAGAGAGGAAGTTCATAGAAGAGAAAAAATCGCTCAGGTGACGTGATGATCCCCTAAGCGATTTTTTATGTTTGCCAAGCGTTTTTTCACACAATCATTGCCCAACAATCTTCTTAAAGCGTCCGACCAGCGGCACGACAATGAGTCCGGCTACCACAACCTGAAGAACGTTTCCGGGGATGGAGCCGAATGGCTGAATCCAGTTACTGTAAAGGATCACTTCGACAAAATAGTAGCCCACGATTTTAATCACAAGTGCAGCGGCAACTGCCAATGTGTAAACAAGTACTTTTTTGCCAGGTACCTTTTCAGCGATGAGGCCGGCTACATAGCCCATTGCTCCTACGATGACGAATGTAAACGGCGCCCATGCCGTCCAACCGGAGATAACATCGAAGAGGCCCATTCCAAAGGCGCCTGCGATGGCTCCCGTTCTTCTGCCAAAAACAAAGGCTGCAATAAAAAGTGGCACGTTGCCCAGATGAATGAGGCCGCCGTTACCCATGAAGGGGAGCCTGATGTTTATGAACATGGTGGCAGCAAGGGTAAAAGCGATGAAAAGGGCATTGATGACCAGGGTCTTTGTCTTCGTTGTTTTTTTCTGTGAGAATGAATCCATATGATTGCCTCTTTCTTTTTTACCTATTATCATACTCGCAATCCGGTAATTATGAAATATATTTAAAATGATTGATAACTGCAATCTGGGCAGCACCCCAGTCATCTGGTTAAAAACCTACATATCGTAACGGGAGGAGAAAAAACAGGGGGTGTTTTTTTTGCACAGTCCAATGCCAGGTCAGAGGTATACCAGTCATGCTTCCCGTCTCACTTTGCTTGATTGGAAGCGAGGGGATGTAACGGGAGACGGTATCGTGGATAACGTCTACTTATACGGAGATACATCCGCAGGAGCCGGAAACTTTGCAGACCACATCACACTGGTGATCGAAGATGGATTTTCCCATAAACAGACGAAAGTACCATTAAAAAACAATGCAGGCTATCATGCAAGGCTGTTCCTTGGGGATTTTTCGAAAGATAACGTACCCGACATACTGGTCAGCATTGATTCGGGAGGAAGCGGCGGCTACGGCTTCTTCTATATCTATTCATGTAAAAATAACATTCTGCACGAAATGTTTGATGTTGATCATTACAATCAAGCGCATAAATTCCATGTGAATTATGAGGACTTTTATAAAGTAGGCGTCGGGAGTCCCACGTTAGACGTGTTGTTCACGATTGACATTAGCAATAAAGGGTACGACTATGTGTCGAAATATTACTTCGAAAATGGAAAGCTAAAACAACCTGTTACAGGAGAAGTTCTCGCTTTAGGTGCGCTGTATCCCATTGTGACCAATGAAAAGAGGATGGGATACGATATACTCGCTTTTCAGCGGATTATTGGCACGACAAATGCTGATACATTGGGGTATGTCGAAAACCTTTTGACCTGGAATGGGACTCAATTTCAATCTATGCGATTGACCGTAGCCATACTTGGCACAAAACTGATTAGCCTTTACTAGTTAGAATCCCGTCCCGTTTTCCTTCGCGAAACGGGTTTTTCTTTCTCCCCCTTGTCTCCACTGTAAAAGTCAAGGAAAATGGAACTGTATGACACGACAACCAAAAAAGGGATTTACCAACATGCCAAACGATAACCTTTGGGGAAAACTTCTATTTTCGCCTACCATTCTGAACAAAACCAAACTCGCGAGCTCCGTTCAAGCTAAAACAATCGTGATAACAGGGGCCAGCTCCGGAATCGGCGAGCAATTGGCCTATCTTCTTGCCGATTACCCGGTTCACTTGATCCTGGTCGCCAGAAGAGGGGAAAAACTCCAACAAATGAAGCGGGAAATCGAAAAGAAGTCTGCCCGTGTTAGCTGCTATCAAGCCGACCTTCGAGATGCAAAGGAGCGGGAAGGGTTCCTTGCATTTCTTCATCAACAGCCTGCCGGGGTGGATATCGTGGTGAACAATGCGGGCCACTCCATTCGACGCTCCATTCAGGACTCCCTGGATCGCTATCACGATTTTACGCGAACCATGGCGATCAATTATTTTGCGCCCGTCCAATTGCTGTTATCGCTTATTCCTCAGCTTCAACGAAATCAGGGGAAGGTCATCAATATTTCTACCATCAACACGTCGTTAATCCCTCTCCCGTATTGGGCAGCATATCAGGCTTCCAAATCAGCCTTCGATACATGGTTTCGATCCGCTGCACCTGAATTGAATGCAATCGGAATCGCAACGACATCCATCTATCTTCCATTAGTGAAAACACCGATGATTCTGCCAACAAAAGCCTATCAAAACATGCCGGCCATGAGCGCACAGCACGCAGCGCAATGGATCGCCAAAACGATGTATACCAAACGAAAAACCATCATGCCGTGGTGGCTGATTTTCGGACAGTTGGCCTCCATTTTTGGCAGAAGATTTTGGGAATGGGCCATTCCACGATGGCTCCGAAAGAGGAGGGGGTGAGGGTGCGGATCTTACGTCTGTTCACGGCTCTCTACAAAATGGGAATACTCTCACCAGCCGTCTTGTATCGGGTGTTTGCTGCGATCTATCAATACGGAATCAATGTGATGACGCTCCTAAAGATTGCGGAGAGACTGTATGGTCATCAAATCGCATTGGTGGATGACCGGGAAACGCTCAGCTTTCAGCAGCTATGTTCCCAATCAGAGCGACTTTCTACCATTTTGAAGCAAAAATATGCTCTTACGCGTGGAAAGAAGGTCGGGTTATTGTGCAAAAACCATGCTTCCCTAATGAAAACTATTTTTGCAGCTTCCTTTACGGGTGCAGACATTTTATTGCTCAATACCGAAATGAGCAAGGGACAGTTGGAGCGGGTATTGGATGAAAATGATGTAGATTTGCTTGTTTATGATGAGGAGATGACCTCATTGCTAGAGCAATCATCATACACGAAGGACAAGCTGCTAAGCTATCACGGCTCTTTGCCTTCCATCAATCATTTGCTCGATTCATCCGTTGAGGTAAAACAGAAGCGGCAGAGAACCTCTTCAAGCAAGTTGATCCTGCTTACAGGCGGTACCACCGGCAAATCAAAAAAAGTGGCACACCACTCCTCGTTATTCAATTATTTGCCGCCGTTTTCAGCGCTGCTTACCAGACTTCAGCTGCTGCGTTACCACACGGCTTACATTGCGACCCCCATTTATCATGGATATGGTCTCGCCATCATGCTGTTGTTCATTGCATTAGGGAAGAAAACCGTCGTCACATCCGGCTTTGACGCCGCAAAGGCATGTGGCCTTGTAAAACGACACAACGTCGAAGTCATAACGGTTGTTCCGTTAATGCTAAAGAAAATGCTGAAAGAGAATGTCGAGGCTTTGAAGTCTCTTCGTTGCATCGCATCTGGCGGAGCCCAGCTCAATCCCAAGCTCGTATCCGAGGTATTCAGCAAATTAGGTGAGGTCTTGTACAATCTGTACGGGACTTCGGAAGCTGGCTTGAATATCATTGCGACTCCACAGGATTTAAAGGATTCTCCGCAAACGATCGGCAAAAAAATAAAGAACGCGAGATTGCAATTGTTGAAGGACGATAAAAGCGTGTGTAGAGCAGGGGAAGTCGGTCAATTTTGCATAAAAAATTTCTGGTCCATGCGAAATGCCAACCGTTCCTGGATTGAAACGGGTGATCTGGGTTGCCGGGACGAGCATGGCTTTTATTATTTATGCGGAAGGATCGATGATATGGTTGTGTCGGCTGGAGAAAATGTTTATCCTATTGAACTCGAACAGATCCTTATCGAACATCCTTCGGTAGAAGACGCAGCGGTTATCGGGGTTTATGATGAAGCATTTGGGCAAAGATTGAAAGCGATCGTTCAGCCTGTTTCAAATGCTATACTGACAAAAGAGTCGCTGATGGAATGGCTCCGCCCGAGAGTGGCGAGGTACCAAATGCCCAAAGAGATCGTCTTTGTGGAACAGATCGCCTATACACATTTGGGGAAACGAGATACAAAGCGGCTTAGATGAACTGTCACATTTTCCTATAAAGTGACTCATCTTTGTTATCATGAACTGTGACAAGATGTTAATTGTTTGGAAGTAATTAGTAATTTTTGAAAGAATAATAAAGATGATCAGGTAATAAATCTGTACACATAAGGAGATAAAACTATGGCAAAAAACAGATTACTAAGAATGGACAATGTTGGCATCGTTGTAGAATCCCTTGATGACGCTATCTCTTTCTTCGAGGAGTTTGGCTTGAAGCTCGAAGGGCGAGCTACTGTGGAAGGTGAATGGGCTGGTCGCGTAACCGGGCTGGGTTCACAGTGTGTAGAGATTGCTATGATGGTTACCCCAGATGGCCACAGCCGACTTGAACTTTCGCGATTTCTCACCCCACCTACTATATCAGATCACCGAACTGCTCCTGTAAATGCCCTCGGTTATCTACGCGTCATGTTTACCGTTGAAGACATTGACGAAATGGTATCCAGACTCGCTAAGTATGGCGCTCAGCTCGTTGGCGAAGTGGTTCAGTACGAGGACTCGTATCGGCTCTGCTACATTCGTGGAATTGAAGGACTTCTAATCGGTTTGGCGGAACAACTCGGTAATAAATAAGTGACGTTTAACATTGTGGAAAAGCGTACGCAGATTCCCCCCAACCCAGTCTAATGCTATTTTTATTTCAAAATTAGAAATCAGAGAAGGAAAATGAGTTAAGATTGATAGGAAAGTGATACACACCCGACAAGAAAGGAGAAAATACATGCGCGTCTATCTTCCGTTGCAGCCACCTGCACTCCAAAACGAAACATCAGATTCCCATTATCGCTATCGAGAGTTTTTGCCAAGCAACGAGTTGGAATCTTATGTTGCATGTTATTGGACCCTTGATGCGAATGTATCGGAGAGGAATCATCTGCACCGCATCATACCGGATGGATGTGTAGATATTATTTTTGATTTAAACGCTTCGTCCTCTACAAATGCCGCATTTGCGGTAGGATTGATGACCACCTATGAAACGATAAACCTTACCGTAAACCAGTCCTTATTTGGCATCCGCTTCTTTTCGGACACTGCACGTCGATTGATACGATATCCTGTCTCTGAATTAATGAGTTATCATGTGTTTCTTGAAGAGATTTGGGGAAGTGAGGGAAAGTTTATTGCGGAAGAAGTGACATCAGCCAATAATAGATCGGAAATGATTGAACGCGTTGAAACTCTGTTAATAAGACTTTTGCTTCAAAATGAATCAAATTCCGATCAACTGCTGCAATCAAGCATGAAATACATGTATGCAAGTCAAGGCACGATCTCGGTTCGCATGTTATCGGAAAAACTTGGCTATAGTGAAAGGAAAGTAAGAAGAACCTTTCAAAAGGAATTGGGGATCAGTCCAAAAGAACTGTTAGACATCCTTCGCTTTCAGTACATGCTGCGGGAGATGAAAAAGGGCGTTCCGTCCCGTTTAACTGATCTGGCATTAAATTATGGATTCTATGATCAACCACACTTTAATCGCAATTTTAAACGCTTTTACGGGTTAACTCCTGGTCAAGTGTTTACCTAACTTTGTCCGTTTTTTACAATTACAATCGAACTTAACTATGTATCATCTACGTAAAACGGTGTCAAATAATCAATTGATGGAGGAATAGTAATAATGAAACCACGCATATCGGTACTTACCTTGGGTGTGGATGATTTGGAAAGGTCATTGACCTTCTACCGTGATGGACTAGGCTTGCCGACAGAGGGGATCGTAGGCAGAGAATTCGAGCACGGAGCGGTTGCCTTTTTTGACTTGCAGGCAGGAGTAAAACTAGCAATCTGGAATCGCTGCGATCTTGCCCATGAGACGAAGGTTCCGCTGACATCACCGAGCTCATCCGAAATGACGATTGGTCACAATGTCGGGAGCAAGGAAGAAGTGGACAAGATCATGGAACAAGCAGAAAAGGCAGGTGCGACGATAACAGACCCTGCACATGATGCCTTTTGGGGAGGGTACTCGGGCCACTTTATGGACCCGGATGGACATTTATGGGAAATCGTTTGGAATCCGTTCTGGAAGATCGATGAGTAAATATTGGATGAGGCAACCACTTTGTGAGAACGGGAACCTGTATTTATCACCAAGAATGGTACGGGGGACATGGTTGTGATAAGTATCGAGGAGTATGAGCGCCGCCGATCCGGGCCTGCCGTGCAAAAACAGCAGGACCGGGTTGGCTTCGTATCTATTCAACGAATGATTTGACCCTCGGAAATACCTTTAACGCCGTCTTGTAAAAGACATCCTCGTGAAACTCTGCAGGGATCAGCTCCTGCACGAACTGGATATACGGCTTCACGGGAGCAAGCGGCCAATCCGTACCAAACAAGAATTTGTCGTAGTGATCGCAATAGGCAAGCGCTTGGCGCAGATGGGCGAAAACGAGCGGGGAGTCCTTCATCCGCTGACAATTATCTGCGTCTCCTACGATCAAGCCGGAGAGGTCGGCAAACATATTGCGGTTTTTATACACCACCTCCGCCCCGTCCAGTACCCACGGATCGCCGAAATGGGCCATCATGAAGTTCACATCCCGATGTTTTACTGCCACTTCGTCCAGCGTAAGCGGATGGGAATACTTTAACAGCCCTCGCTCCGAATACGTATCACCGCTGTGGAAGACAACCGGAACCTGGTATGTGGCAGCCAGCTCATAGACCGGATCATAGACGCTGTCGTAGGCATAGAAGGGATAGTAGCCCAGATAGATTTTCAACCCGACGACGTTGGGCTTTTTCAGGTCTTCTTCCAATCTCGCCACCGCGGCTTGATCCAGCTTGTACGGATTGACTCCCAGACAATAGACGAGCTTCGGGGGAAGCCCATCTGTCAGATCCAGTCCCATCGGCGTGACAGCCTCCGCATCGGGAAAGCCGAACGGCTTGGTCTCGGTCAACCCCATGCCGATTCCCAGCACGACTCCATTTTCTGCATATTCCTCTAAGATACCAGTGACCGAGTAATCGACAAAAGACTTTTCCGCCGCTGTCCGCTTGAACTCCTCAATCCGGGATAAATGCATGTGCGCATCGATGATTTTCATTCGGAAACCCTCCCTTGATCGGCAAATCGTATGGCTCGCAACGCAGACAAGGCATCAGACGGAATCGTCTTGTCTGTAAAGAGGAAAAAAGCAGGCGGGAGAAAGGTGGCGGTATTGTCAGGCAGATTCAGTTCGCGCACGATGGAGGCGACAGCAACTTCCTTGTTGGAGTAGGCTTGCAGCTCGGCAGTATCCAGGTCCGTGACGATCTGCATCTGATTCTTCCGGTTGGCTGACCCTACTGTGTAATCCGAAGCCTCAAAGACGGACAACTCTCCCTGCGCCAGCTTGTAGATTCGCTCCTCGCCAGACATTCCAACGGTTTTCAGCCAAACCTTCTCGCCCGCATCCTCCGTTTGCAAAAAGATATCAGTCGACCAGCTTTTGTCGGCAAAATACGTTCCGGTATTCTGCTCAATCTCTACGGTGTGACAAAGAACAGGTACCCCCGGAAGCAACAAGTAATACTGATGACACGTCAGACCGCGATACTTCTCCTGCTTTTTAACCTGGTAGCTCAGCTTGATGCCCTGCCAGACATTTTGTCGGTTATCTGCCAGTTGGACAAAGGAGGCCGTCCGCTCTTCCTTGATCAGTGAAAACGCGCTCAGTTCAGCGACAAGGTTGCCAATCCCCCCTGTCCACGGATTCCACCAGGATTTGGGCTGCCGCACAGGAAAAGAGCTGGCCAGCCACTCCTGTCCATTGCTGGTGAGCGAGTAGAGCGACGGTGCAAAATCTGGAGCGGCTTTGATCCGCAAAAGGCCGTTGTCGGCGATAAAAACCTGCTGGCCTTGTTCCTCGATTTGTTCCATTGCAATCTGAGCTTGTCCGATCGGGAAAAGGGCGCTGCGCAAGTGCGTCTCATGTGTGGCAAAACGACCGTCTACCTGAACCAGATCATATGCTTGACGCGGGGTGACAAAGGAGAAGGTGGATGCTGTCTCTTCCTCGTCTTCTGCAAAGTGTCGGGTTTGACCTGCAGCAGCGTCGCTCTTCAGCGCCGCAGACAATTCTCCATCCAGATACTGCTGCTTGTGCTCTTTCACGTGCACGGCGATTTCCTGACTACCCACAAACGGGTTATTCCCGTTGGCGATCAGCTCCAGATGAGACGTCAGGGACAGGTCCGCTGGCAATGCTTCTTTTTTGGCAAACGCACGAAACTCCTTCCAGTTGGTAAAGCTTCCGTGGGTGAGGGTAACCGGACCAAACGTTTTTTTGCCGTGCGGGTCCAGCTTGCCGATACCTGCTTCCAGCGTGATATACCAGCCTTGAAAATCCAGGCGGTATTCTTCGGGCCAGCACATCCCCCAGGGAGCCGCTTCATCTCTGGAAAACAGCCAGTTTTCGCTGATCAGCTCAGCATCCCAGTAATCCATATCACTGCCGTACGAGGCTGGCGTTTCGACATAGCGGCCTTGATACGGCAGGATCGGGCGCTGAAATTCATGGGAATAGCCTTGGTTTAGCCAGAGCTCAGCGGTCATGTTGTCAGCCGAGAGGTTTTCCAGCTCCAGACTATGCTCCACCGTACCGTCTCCGAACAGCAGCGTCTGTCCAGTCAGCGCGATATGCGGGTACGTACTGGAGTGATAGGTGGCGCGAATCCCGATTGCTCCCTGTTCCCGAATAAATTCAACCCACTCGGCACGCTTTTTGGAAAATTCGCTGGAGTACGGTTTGCCGAGCTTGGGATATCTCAGAAAGGTGAGCTCGCCATCTGTCAGGCTGGCCACGATCAACTCGTTATCTTCCTTGTTCAAGCAGAGCCGGTATCGACCGTGATGAACCTGCCAGGCTTGCTCCGTTTCTCCCTCCAGCATGGCCCCCAGTCCGGTAAAGGCGGCACCGAGCTTTTTGACAAAGGAGACAGAGGAGCCGTCTTGCAGTTTGGCCTCTACCTGCACGTCTCCTCCATAAAACCCGTGCGCAAAGAGTTCGGCAGTGAGCGGAAGCGAGGTGCGTTCTTTGCCGGGCAGCTGCAAAATGTGAGGCTGCTCGCCTATGCGTAGAAATGAACACGAAGGGAGTGTAAATGAAAACTCGGCCTCTTCGGCAAAGTTGTTCTCTACATCCAGATAAAATCGCACTGTCTGTCCGGGATAGGAAAGGCCGGGCACATGCAGGGAAAAGGAAGCCGGAAATTTGGGGAGAATCCCCACCTGAAACAGAGCGCTCTTGCCGTTAATGAGGATGTGAGTGCTGACGCGAGGGTGCGTACGCCACACGCTCTGCTCTTCTGTAATCGGCTCGACAAAAAAGCGGGCGGACAGCGTCGTTTCTCCCGTAACCTCCAGCTCCTGCTGATAATCAAAACGGATCGTTTCGTTGGGCTCCCCCTTCAAGGAAAGCTGTAGCGGCTTGCCGGATTTGTTGACGACCCGGTAGTGAATCTGGTACTCCCGGCCAAAGACCAGCTCCAGCTTTTCTACCTCGGCAGACAGCAGATAGTCTTCGGTCTCGATCAGGCGCATGCCGCGGCCGAGCCGTTCAAACTCCACGCGCAAGCTCTTTTCCCCTTTTGCCCACGAATAGGTGAAGTAGTCAAAGCCATTCTCTTTCCGTCCGTCCGGCTCAACCACAATCTCTCGTGTGGAGTCCCGGTACCAGTCAAGCTCTTCAAAATAGTGGGCAATCGCCTCTGTACGCAAGACCGTGGGAATCATGTTCATCAAATGTGTGGTATCGTCCCGGTCCTCCCAGAAAAAGCCGAATTTCTTATACAGCGGTACAGCCTTGGTGTTTCCCGACCAGGTATAGAGATCGATACGCGGCCAGCCAAGCTGAATCGTTTGCTCCAGTACGCGGGCAAGCAGCATGCGGCCCACTTTTTTTCCATGATAAGCCGGTCGTACATTGAGCAGCGGGATGTAGAGAGCACCCGTGTCCTCTCGGTATTCTGCCAGGCTGCAGTAGCCCACAACTATATCACCGTCGATTGCCAGGTAGACAGCGAGCGCATCAGAGCTTGCTTCCTCCTGTCGGATCTGTTCGGCTGTTGTGATCGAATTTCCGCCTCCCCAGCTATCCCGGCTGTCGTTCCACATATCAGCAACTGCTGCGGCCAGTTCAGGGCGGTAGGGGACGATAGAGATGGTTTCCATCTTTGCTGCACCTCGATTCCTATGTCAAATTTTGTCTCTTACAAGAAAATACGTTTGAAAATCGGGTTTGGTTTCGAGAAGGCAGCTTTCTCTATCAGGAATGATCAGCATCCGCTTGACCCCCAAGGTTTATCATTATTTGACCAGAAGACTCCTACCTTCTATAAGTGGGAGATGAATGGTCGACTTCTTTGGAATTACATGGTAAACTAGACTAAGAACAAGTGTTCTTAAAGGGGGTGAAACTCCATGGAACAATACAAAGCGTTTCAATTCCGTCTATATCCAACACCAGAACAGGCCACGCTCATCAACAAAACGATTGGATGCTGCCGGTTTGTGTTCAATCATTTCCTCGACAAGTGGAATCAATCGTATCAGGAAACAGGGAAAGGACTAACGTATCGTCGTTGCTCCTCACAACTTCCTGCTCTCAAAACCATGTATGGATGGCTAAAAGAAGCAGATTCCATTGCCATTCAAACGACTGTAAAGAATTTGGGAGACAGCTTCGCGCGGTTTTTCAAGGGACAAAATGATCGGCCCAGATTCAAAAGTAAGAAGAATCTTGTGCAATCCTACACAACGAAGTACACCAATGGAAATATAGGAATGGTCGGTCATCATGTGAAACTTCCGAGACTGGGACTTGTGAAATGTGTCAAGTCAAGAGAAATAGAGGGACGGATCTTGTCTGCTACCATCAGACGCAAACCATCCGGGAAGTACTTTGTTTCCATTCTCTGTGAAGTGGCCATCAAACCATTCGAACAAGGAGAACAAACGGTAGGCGTTGATCTTGGGATCAAGGATTTTGCTACGCTTTCCACTGGAGAAAAAATAGCGAATCCAAAGAACGATCGAAAGTATGAGAAGCAACTAGCCAGATGGCAACGAATCCTTTCTCGTAGAAAGAAAGGAGGGAAAAACCGGGAAAAAGCACGGATCAAAGTTGCTCACTTACATGAAAAAATATCCAACACACGCAACGACTTTCTCCACAAGCTCTCTGCCAGACTGATTCGCGAAAACCAAGTGATCTGTATGGAGGACTTGCAGGTGGAAAACATGGCCAAAAATCACAAGCTGGCAAAATCAATCGCAGATGCCTCATGGGCTGCCTTTCGTACCATGGTTGAATACAAGGCGAAATGGTACGGTAGAATCATCAGCATCGTAGACAAACGGTTCCCATCCAGTCAGCTATGTTCCCATCCCTCTTGTGGATATCGACATAAAGAGGTAAAGAATCTCAATCTACGTGAATGGGAATGTCCATCGTGTGGAACCGTCCATGATCGCGATATTAATGCAAGTAAGAATATTGAGCAAGAAGGACTTCGATTGTTAGGGATCATCCTAACTTAACTGTGGGTCGCACAGGGATCGCTTGGTACATTTGGCTTCGGTAGAAGTCATTACCCAAGAATCCCCCACTTCAAGCGAACGCGAGTAAAAGCTAAGTGGTGGGAGCGTTCAAGAGCGAAGCCAAAGCGAAGGGGGCTCTGCCCATCGAGTTTGCGCTGCTGGGCTATGAACCAAAGGAGTGGACGCCGCTCGATTCCCTGACCATCGGCAAATACATGGCGTATGATCTGGGCGGGCATTGGGAAGGGCAAGCCTTTCGCTACTATCTCCTGAACCAGTTTCCGGAAGAGAAAGCCTATGATCTGTTCCCGCAGGATGAAAAAGGAGGTCCTTTGATCATCCCTCCACAAGGGGAAGGAAAGGTAGATGTCGAAAAAAGCCTGGCCAAAGCGATCATTCCCCCTGCGTTCAACGGGAGCAATAACTGGGTGGTAAGCGGAGACAAAAGCGCGTCGGGCAAACCGCTGTTGGCAGATGATCCCCATCTCTCCTTGGCTACGCCATCGATTTGGTACCAGACTCATTTGAACAGTCCATCGGTAAATGTGAGCGGCGTTATTTTTGCGGGAATTCCGGGCATTATCCTGGGGCATAACGAATCCATCGCCTGGGGCGTGACGAATACCGGACCCGATGTACAGGATTTGTATATCGAAAAAAGAAATCCGAACCAGCCCAATCAGTTTCTTTATATGGATAAATGGGAGGATGCTCAGATCATCGATGAACCGATACAAGTGAAAGGCAAGGAAACCATACCGTATCAAGTCACCGTAACAAGACACGGACCGATCATTTCCGAATTTGCCGAGGAAAGCGGCGAAGATACGGTCTTCTCGCTGAGGTGGACAGCGCTGGAGCCATCCAGAGAACTGGAGGCTGTGCTGCGTCTGAATATAGCGAAAAACTGGAACGAGTTTGAACAGGCTCTGGAAGACTTCCATACGCCTACGCAAAATTTTGTATTCGCCTCTCAGGATGGAACGATCGCCTACAAGGCGAACGGAAAGATACCAATCCCTAAAAAGGGCAACGGTCTGGTTCCTGTTCCAGGGTGGACAGACGAATACGAATGGACGGGATACATCCCGTTTGATCAGCTTCCCAAGATCGTCAATCCGAAGCAAGGATTCATCTCCAGTGCCAATTACAAAGTCACAGATGACAGCTACCCTTACCACATCAGCAATGTCTGGGCTCAGCCGTATCGGCAGATGAGAATCCAGGAAGTGCTCAAGGAAAAGGAGAAGCTGACCGTCGAAGACATGAAACAGCTGCAAATGGATCAGGTCAACCTGCAAGCCAAGGAGTTTGTGCCGATCTTTTTGGAGCAGATAAAACAAGAGGCGCTCACCGACACAGAAAAAGAAGTTCTCACCGCTCTGGAAAACTGGAATTTTGTCGATGACAAAGATTTGGCTGCGCCGCTCGTGTTTCACAGGTGGATGCAACAGGTAAGCAATGTCCTTTTCGAGGATCAGATACCGGACAGCATGAGAGCTTTGTTTGAGGGAAGGGGGCAAATCATCGACGATCTGATCCGCAGAGCCCACGCAAGCAAACCAGGGCCTTGGATGCAGGAAAAAGGCGGGCTGTCCAAAGTACTGCATGCCTCCCTCCAGAACGCCATCCTGGAGATCGAAACCGAGTGGGGGAAGAAGCCCCAGGACTGGAAATGGGGGGAGGCGCACCAAATGTCATTCCTTCATCCGCTATCCAGTGTGACAGGACTGAACTATCTCTTTAACTGGGCGAATCCGATCCCGGCAGGGGGAAGCGCCGTCACTGTACAGGCTGCAGGCTACAACAAAAGGACGGGCCTCATCAACCACGGAGCTTCCTGGCGATTTGTGGTCGATACCGGTGATCTGACGAAGGCGTATCATGTTGTCGGGCCCGGACAGTCGGGGCATGTGAAAAGCCCTTGGTACCGTGATCAGTTTCCTGCATGGGTGGAGGGGACCTACCATACGACGTCGATTGTTGACTCCCGGAATCATGGTCATATTTTGACGCTCGTACCGAAATAATGGCTTGGAAACCGATAGGAGAGGGGAATCGCCATGAAGTGGCCGAATGTCGGCTGTCAATGAAAAAATTTCACCAAAACGTTGTCAAGGAGGTTATCCAAAATGAGCTACAGTAAGAAAAAAAACGAAACCACTGATAAGAAAACGAAGAAACTGTCTGGCCCCGAACAAGTGGAAGCATACTTTGACAGCCTCGAACATCCCCAAAAAATGGAGATAGAGGAGGTTCGAAATATCATACTTGAGTCAAACGATGAAATAACCGAACACATCAAATGGAACGCACCAAGCTTCTGTTATCAGGATGAAGATCGGATAACCTTTAATCTCCGTGGCAAAGAATATTTCATGCTTGTTTTTCATTGCGGTGCCAAGGTGAAAAACAACGAAGGAAAAGACCCCATTTTTGAAGATACTACCGGGTTATTGAACTGGGTATCACGTGATAGAGCTACCGTAACATTCACGGATAGGAACGATGTAATTGCGAAAAAAGAAAAGCTGGCTGAAGTGGTCAAGAAATGGATTGAAGTAACGCGTTCTTATGAAAGTACCATTGAATAATCTTCTTCATGATGCCCGCAGCCGCAAGCGTGTCCGGTAAATTGCTTCACTGTTCCGGTAAAATAAAGATCTGTCTCTGGTTGATAATAGGCCAGGGCCCTGCTCTGACCCCAATCCCGTAATAAAAGAGTCCGGGCTTGATCCTCTCCATTTAAAAGATCCGTCCCCACTTTGGGATCAGCCACTTATTTGACAAGGGGCTTGCTCCATATTACAGTTGTTACAGCTATGGTGGGATATGCCGGGGGTGTTGACATGCAACTTCATGAATATATAGGCGTCATTGTGAAACGTACGGATTTGAAGCTGCACAACTATTACCAAAAGGTTGTGAACCCCTTCAAAATTACCATTGACCAATGGATGATTTTGGTGGTGCTTTGGGAGAGGGAAGGGATCACGCAAAATGAACTGGCCGAGCGGACGTATAAGGATAAAACCAATATCGCCCGCATGCTATTCACAATGGAGGAGAGAGGCTTCATCTACCGTGTGACGGACAAAAAGGACAGGCGTTCTTTGCAAGTATTTTTGACGGATCATGGAAAAAAGCTAAAAGATGAGGTTCTCCCCGTCTCGATCGAGGCGTACCGCCAAACGGTAAAGGGGCTGAGCGAAGAGGAGGTCAACCAGTTTCGTTACCTTCTCAACAAAATCTATGATAATGTCAAGGATCTATAAGGAGGGGCTTGCAGCCGCTCGATTTCTATGTATAATAGTTGCTGTAGCAACAGTTATCAAAGCAACTATTTATTGATGTAACTGAAACCGCAGTGCTCCAACGCGTAAGCCGTGGTCCACAGGAAAAAAGGAGGGATGATTTTGTATGGAACAACCAAAGAGTATTTGGGGATCAGATTTTCGCGGAGTGACGCTTGGCATTATTTTCGTCGTCACAGCTGTCGCTTTTGAAGGGTTGGCAGTGACAACAATTGCCCCCGGTCTTTCTCAAGAATTGCATGGTGGGCATTTATACGGCTGGGTATTCAGCGCGTATCTGCTGGCACAGCTCGTGGGGACCGTCATCACGGGGCAATGGGTGGATCGGATTGGCCCTGCGAAGCCATTTATCGTCAGTATTTCTGTTTTTGCGATCGGCATCCTGATCGCGGCGCTCGCTCCCGGCATGCTGGTCCTGATTTTGGGACGGATATTGCAGGGGTACGGTGCCGGAGCTTTGATCAACTGTGTTTATACGGCAATAACCATCCGTTTCGACGATTCGCTTCGCCCCCAGATTCTGGCCGTGTTTTCTAGTGCGTATATTCTTCCGGGCTTGGTCGGGCCCTATATTGCCGGGTTAATCGCCGAGCATCTATCCTGGCGATATGTATTCTGGTGCATCCTGCCGTTCATTTTTATGTCTGCCTTGCTTACCACTCCTGCTTTTCGCGGGCTTCGCGCCAGTCAGGGTTCGGACCCAAAAAAGGGGTTTCTGCCATCCTTGCTGTTAGCGGCCGGGACGGGAATTTTGATTACGGGGCTAGGAAAAATTCCATCCCTATATGGCTTTATTCTTTCTCTGGCAGGGTTGGTTCTGCTCGTGTTCCCTTTGAAAAAGCTGCTCCCTGAGGGAACTCTTTTGGCCCGGGAAGGGCTCCCTGCAACGATCGCATCTCGCGGTCTTTTCGTCGCCGCCTATTTTGGCACCCAGACCTATCTGGTTTTGGCTCTTACCGCGCTGACTGGCTTCTCGGCGGATACGGCTGGCTTTGCGGTTGCTTCGGCTGCAATCAGTTGGTCGCTGGCCGCCAACCTTCAGGCCCGGCTTGACAAAAAAGATCAGGGAACGGGCCGCCGCAAGCGCGTACTGCTGGGGCTCACCTGCATGCTGCTCGGTGTGTCGGCCACAGTCCCTCAGGGTTTTATCACCTCTGAGGGCTTCGCGTTCATCAATGCAATCGTAAGCCAAATCGTGATGGGGTTCGGTATTGGCCTAGCTCATCCGACCAGTGGGGCGATCGCCTTTTCCCACGTCCAGGACGGAGAGGGAGGGAAAGTCTCTTCCACGCTTACGGTTGCAGACACGTTTACACCTGCAGTTGGCATCGGAATCGGCGGGGCGATGATTGCCATGATGGAAACGTTAAAGCTTTCGCTTGGCCTCGGGATTTTTCTTGCGCTCGCTTTGCAAGCCTTGATCGTTGTGACCAGTTTGATCGCGGCGACACGCTTGCGAGGAAGGGAGAGTATCGTTCAGTCAGCGACAAAAGCCGAAAAATGGTGAACCGTTATTCCTCCGGCCACAGTCAACCGTTAGACTCGTATGATTAGCAGATACGATCAGGAAAAAGTCCGCAAACGGCAACGTCACAAAACAAAGCCTCTCATCGTTATATGTGCAAATGAAAAAGCTGGGAGAGGGATACGATGAAGGATTTGACATGTGTCGTAGTGGGTGGAGGACATGCGGGGATTTACGCCGCCCAGGCTATATCGCAAGAATCGCAAAAACATGGACGACGTATTCAGGTCACGCTGATCGATAAACAGCCCTATCATGTGCGCAAGGTTTTGCTGTTCAAACCGGCCGTCGAAGCCGAAGATATCACAGTACCCTGGGGCAGGATTCTGCCAGATGGCATTCGTTTTGTTCAAGGAATGGTACGGTCCGTGGAAAGCGGAGAAAAATTTCTCCTCTATGTAGATGAGGCAGGAGATGAATGCCGCATGGATTACGATATGCTGGTTGTCGCTGCAGGGAGTGTCGTCCGGCAGCCCCATCGCGATCAGGGCGGGATTGCGCTTACGGATAAGGAAGCCGCTGTGAGAATTCGAAAGCGGTGGAACAAAAACCTGCGAATCGCTGCCCGTGAGACGGATGCACAGGAGCGGGAGCGGCTGCTGACCGTCGCGGTAGTGGGGCGGGCATCAGCGGGATCGAGACCTCAGCAGAGCTTGCTTGCCAGATGCGGCAGCAAGCAGAAGCGCTGGGAATGAACGCGGATGCCGTTACGGTTTATCTGGTGAATGCACGTGAGCGGCTTTTCCAGGAAGGGCCAGCCAAAGTGGGACAAAAGCTTGAACAATTGCTTGCGGAAAACGGTGTAACCGTCCTTCATCAGCGAAAGGCGTTGCAGGAGCGTGACGGGCAGCTTTTTCTGGAGGACGGTGGGACATTGCCGGCGGGTTTATGCGTTTGGACCCTGGGATTGTCGGCAAATCCGATGTTGAGCCAGATGGGCTTGCCGCTTTCACCTGCAGGCCAGGTTCTGGTCGACTCCTGTTACCGGGTCAGCGGAATGGAGTTCGTATACAGCATCGGGGATTGTGCAAAAATCGTTGACCCATCCACCGGCAAAGCGGATCGGATGACCTGCAAGGAAGGAATCATGCAAGCCAAGAGACTGGGGAAAATCGTATTGGCTGATTGGGAGGGCAGAGTGGCCCCTGCCCATAAAGGCGTCATGGATTCCTTTTGCATCGGTTTAGGTCCGGAACAGGGCTTGGTATGGTCGCGAAAGTGGGGGCTTGATTTTATCATCACCGGGAAATTGGCATGGAATCTCAAAAAATACGTTTGGGATTCCGCCAGTCTGCTCCGATAGGGAGATTCACTCCTACGCAGAGAAGGAGAGGGTGTGATCCCGGCACACCCGGCGAACCGGCTGATGAGGTAAAGTGACAAAGTTACCAGATGGCTTCCTGTTCATCTTCTACACTGAACATAACGGCAGTTGATCTGCCCATCATTTTAGAAGGAGATGAAAAGAATGAAGCCCTACTACTCCCCTGCAAATCTGCAGCGGATTCCGGATTTGATGAAAATGAGCCCTGAAGCTGCGAAAGCCTATTTCCACTTTGAACGGCAGGTGTATGAAAAGGCAAATGTACTGCCGCAAAAAACCAAAGAGCTGCTCGCATTGACGGTTGCGCATGTCACAGGTTGCCCATATTGCATTGATGTTCACGTCAAAAAATTCAAAGCGCTGGGCGGCAGCATGGAAGAAATCGTAGAGGCTCTACTCGTAGCAGCCTCCACCCGTTCCGGCGCAATTCTCAGTCATGGATTGAATGCCCTGAACTCCTATGAAGAAGCAGCAGAATCCCCAGACGAACGAAAAACCGACGACGAGCCGAAATGTTTTTGCTGACCGCCCCGGAAAACACGCCAACGCAGGCGTGTTTTTTGCTCATGAATGAGACACGATCCGTAAAGGCTATCAGTGAAACGATATTGACATAAAATGAGAGTCCTGCTATATAGAAGATGGGATGGCACTCGGAGGCTTCGAGTGCTAACAGAGAAAGGTAGACAGCCGTCATCCAGCAGGATGGCGCAAACCATGCGGAAGGAGAGAATTATTGATGGAAAAGAAGCAGTTTCAGGCAGAATCCAAGCGGCTTTTGGAAATGATGATCAATTCCATTTATACGCAAAAGGAAATTTTTCTCCGTGAGCTGATCTCCAATGCCAGTGATGCGATTGATAAAATCTATTACAAGGCATTGACGGATGACAACCTGGTCTTTGACAAGGACAGCTACGCGATCAAAATCACGGCCGACCAGCAGAACAGAACGCTCACCATCAGCGATACCGGGATTGGGATGACGAAGGAAGAGCTGGAAAATCATCTGGGAGTGATCGCAAAAAGCGGATCGCTGGCTTTTAAAAAGGAGAACGAAACCAAAGACGATCATACCATCATCGGGCAATTCGGCGTCGGGTTTTATTCGGCGTTCATGGTGGCCGATGTCGTTACCGTGATCAGCAAGGCCTTGAACAGTGAGGGCGCGTACAAATGGGAGTCCTCCGGTGCGGACGGGTATACCATCGAGCCTTGTGAGAAAGATACGGTAGGCACGGACATCATCCTGAAGATCAAGGAAAATACGGAAGAGGAGAGCTTTGACGAATTTTTGGACGACTATCGCCTGCGTTCGATCATTAAAAAGTACTCCGATTTTATCCGCTATCCGATCAAAATGGATGATGAGCAGATCAACAGCATGGTTCCGATCTGGAAAAAGAACAAAAACGAGCTGACTCCCGAAGATTACGAGAATTTCTATACGGAAAAACATTACGGCTTCGACAAGCCGCTCAAGCACATCCATATCAGCGCGGATGGAGCTGTCAGCTATCAGGCCATTCTTTATATCCCGGAGAGCATTCCTTTCGACTATTACTCCCGGGAATATGAGAAAGGTTTGGAGCTGTATTCCAGCGGCGTATTGATCATGAATAAATGCGGAGAACTGCTCCCTGACTATTTCAGCTTTGTCAAAGGGATGGTAGATTCGGAGAGTCTCTCACTCAATATTTCCAGGGAGATGCTGCAGCACGACCGTCAGCTGAAGCTGATCGCGAAGAATATCGCCAGCAAAATCAAAAGCCAACTGAAAAGCATGCTGCAGCAGGAAAGAGAAAAGTACGAGCAGTTTTACAAATCCTTTGGACGACAGCTGAAATACGGGGTTTACAGCGATTTCGGGAGCCACAAGGATGCTCTCCAGGATTTGCTGATGTTCTACTCCTCCAAAGAGAAAAAGCTGGTTACGCTGGAGGAATATGTGGCGGGGATGCCGGAGGAGCAGAAGTACATCTACTACGCTTCCGGGGAATCGATTGAGAGAATTGAAAAGCTCCCGCAGACAGAGCTGGTCGCGGAAAAGGGCTATGAAATTCTGTACTTCACCGAAGATATCGACGAGTTTGCCATCAAAATGCTGCAAAGCTATAAAGAGAAGGAATTCAAATCGGTTTCAAGCAGTGATCTGGGCATCGAAGGGGAGGAAAACCAAAGCGATGCCGATGCCGAGAACAGCGAGCACCAGGAGCTGTTTGCCTACATGAGCAATCTGTTGGCGGGCAAGGTCACCAAGGTGAAGGCCTCCAAGAGATTGAAATCCCATCCCGTTTGCCTCTCGACCGAAGGGGAAGTCACGATAGAGATGGAAAAAATCCTCAGCGCCATGCCGAATAACCCCAATGTAAAGGCAAATAAGGTACTGGAGATCAATATCCAGCATGACGTGTTTCAGTCATTAAAGAATGCCTATGAGCATGATCAGGGAAAACTGGATTTGTATACGGCACTGCTCTACAATCAGGCGCTTTTGATCGAAGGACTGCCGCTGCAAGATCCGGTCGAATTTACCAACGACATTTGCAAAATTATGGTATGACGACAGCTTCCAGAATCGATCTTCCCCGCAATCGAATAAAACAGCGAAAACGCTTGGTCCGCCAAGCGTTTTTTTGTTGAACCAGTGTCTAAAGTCAGGGGGAGACGGGACGTCACGACACTCGAAAAAAATGATTTACAAATGAGATTTTCGGCCCTATAATCGAGAATGTAACTGATAATCATTATCATCTTTATATTGAGGTGTATCCTATGGTTTTAACGGATCTGCAAGAAGGAGAGCAAGTACGGATCACCCATACGAACTGCAAAAATGGACTTGTCCAGCGTCGGCTGTTAGATTTGGGGATTATGGAAGGCTCTCTTGTGAGGATAAAGCGTATTTTGCCGCTGGGAGGGCCGATTGCGATTGAGGCAAAAGGTCAACTGATCGGAATCCGCCGTGGCGATGCGAAGCTGATCCAGGTGGAATGCGTATGAGAACCATTGCACTGGCAGGTAACCCGAATACGGGGAAAACATCATTGTTCAACAGACTTACCGGCTCCTATGAATACGTAGGCAACTGGACTGGGGTTACTGTCGAAAAGAAAGTGGGCGTCTTAAAGAACCAGGCCGGAAATCTGGTGGACTTGCCAGGCGTCTATTCCCTCAATCCATTATCCAAAGACGAAGGGGTAGCAACGTATTCGCTCTTGCATGATGATATATCACTCATACTTAACATTGTCGATGCTTCTCAATTAGAGCGAAACCTGTATTTAAGTGTGCAGCTTTTGGAGTATGGAAAGCCGTTTGCCATTGCTTTAAACATGATCGATGTGGCGAGAGCAAGAGGGATTCAGATTGATCACCAACTTTTGGCCGAGCGTCTCGGCTGCCCGGTGGTTCCCATTGTCGCAAGAACAGGCACAGGATGCGACGAATTGGTAAATCGGCTTTCATCATCGCTGGATCAACCGGCGTCTCTTGTGATCGACTATGGACCCATCATAGAAGAAGCCATTCAGGAGCTAGCTGCTTTGTTTCCAGAAAATGAGCAGTTTCCGCCGAGCAGATGGTTGGCTGTTCAACTTTTGGAAGGAAATCAGATGGTACGTGAAATGTTTCTCCAGTATGTCCCCGAGTCGACAGTAACGGAACAGGTGGAAAAAGCGGAAAGAAGAATCGAATTAGAAACAGATTCCAAATCACTCGCTCACCATATTCGCACGATACGGGGCGAATACATTCAGTCGCTCTTGGCCAGTTGTGTCGTCGACACGAAAAAAATGGAGTACACGCTCACAGACCGGATCGATAGTATCGTGACGAATAAAGTGCTGGGACTCCCGCTGTTTCTCTTATTCGCGTATCTCATCTTCAAGCTGACCTTTGATTGGCTTGGAACCCCATTGTCCGATGGGTTGGACGAATTTATTACCGGTCCGCTTACCGCTACCCTTCAGGGATGGCTGGATGCAGCAGGTGTGACTCCATTTATTGAGGCATTGGTTTTACAAGGGATTGTCGCAGGGGTTGGCGGCGTTATCGTTTTTGTGCCGCAAATTTTTATCTTGTTCTTTTTGATCTCGTTTATCGAGGATTCTGGCTATATGGCCCGGGTGGCTATGGTCATGGACAAAATCATGGAGAGCATCGGACTTAACGGAAAAGCGTTTATTCCCATGATTATCGGGTTTGGCTGCAATGTGCCCGGCATTATGGCGGCAAGAACGATTGAGCAGCCCAAGGAGCGGCTTCTCACGATTATTTTATCGCCGCTTATGTCCTGTTCAGCCCGGCTCACCGTATACAGCTTGTTTGTGGGAGCGTTTTTTAAACAAAATCAGGCATTGATCGTGCTCTCTCTCTATCTGTTAGGGATTGTGGTTGCGTTGACACTGGCGAAGGTCTTTTCCTCGACTCTCTTAAAACAAGACAGTTCGTTTTTTGTCATTGAGTTGCCGCCTTACCGAATTCCACAGCTCAAGACACTTTTGCAAAGCACGTGGGAAAAAGGGAAAGGGTTTGTGCGCAAAGCCGGTACGTTTATTTTCGGAGGATCGGTCGTGATCTGGCTGCTTACCTATGCGGGACCAGGCGGATTGGATGTACCGATGGATGAAAGCTTCCTCGCGATGATTGGCGGCACGCTGGCGCCTCTTCTGGCACCGATCGGATTTGGCAACTGGCAAGCGGGTGCGGCGCTGATTACCGGTTTCCTGGCAAAAGAAGTCGTGGTTTCCACGATGAATATTATTTACGTTGCCCCTGACTTGGACACGTTGCAAGGGGTTGTCGCCAATTTCTTCTCACCGCTTTCCGCCTACAGCTTCTTGGTCTTTATCTTGCTGTATGTTCCATGCTTGGCAACGGTGGCTGCAATCAAAAAAGAAACGAATTCCGCAAAATGGACATGGTTCTCCGTGATTTATGCGCTTGTGATTGCTTATGTCCTTTCATTTCTCATTTATCAAGGTGGCCGCCTTATCGGATTCCACTAATAACAGAAGGAAGGAATCGAACATGTTCATCAGCATTTTGATCGGTGTTCTGATTTTTGCCTACGCGGCTTTTACGCTTTTCCGTTTTGTCAAAAGAAGCAAAATGGGAAAATGTGCAGGTTGCTCTCTCAACAAGAGTTGTTCGTCCTCCTGTTCAGAGCCTTTCCCACGGCCATAGCACGCATGGTCATTCATTTGCCCGCATGGGGTTTGGTGGTGTGTGGTTTGAACCCCGTTGAATGAAGCAGGCACGAACGCTCATAAAATTCTGCTGGTCTATTGACAGTACCGTTCAGATGCCCTATAATACCCAGTAATTTCACATTTCAACTGTACCGATTAGAAATAGTAGAAATGACATGAGCTTTCAGAGAGCCGTTGGTTGGTGGAAAACGGCAGCATCATTCATTTTGAACTCGTCTATGAACTGCTGCCTGACAATGTAGGGTAAGCCGGAATTCCACCGTTACAAGGATAGATGGTGATGGCCATCGAATGAGCTCATTTCTGTTGAAATGAAGTAGAGTGGTACCGCGGGGTTAACCTCGTCTCTATACGTAGAGACGGGGTTTTTTTGTTGGCTAAAGTCCGGGTTTAGCCACCCCCGCTTGATATATAGAGAAACTGAAGTTTACTGAGGAGGAAGAGAGATGAACCGCAACATTATCGTATTGGACACAACGCTGCGTGACGGAGAACAGGTGCCGGGAGCCAAGCTGAATGTTCAGCAAAAAGTAGAATTCGCTCAGCAGCTGAAGCGCCTGCAGGTAGATATGATCGAAGCCGGTTTTCCCGCCTCGTCTGAAGGCGATTTTCAAGCTGTCCAGGAAATTGCCCGCAGTGTAGGGGACTCCGTGTCCATCACTGCGCTGGCGAGGGCGGTGAAAAGCGATATCGACGCCGTATACCATAGCATCAAGCTCGCGCAAAATCCGTTTATCCATATCGTGCTGGGAACCTCGAACATCCACGTGGAAAAGAAATTCAGCCGCTCCAAGGACGCGGTCCTGGAAATGGGCGTGGAAGCAGTCAAGTATGCCAAAACCTTGCTGCCGCAGGTGCAGTACTCGACCGAAGACGCTTCGCGATCTGATTTTGAATACCTGTGGAAAACCATTGAGGCCGTGGTCAAAGCCGGGGCTACCATCATTAATGTGCCGGATACGGTTGGGTATGCCGTTCCCGAGGAGTTTGGCGAGCTGATCCGCAAGCTGAATGAACGCCTGAAAAATTTGGACGACCGCGTGATTCTCAGCGTTCACTGCCACAATGACCTCGGGCTGGCAACGGCCAATACCCTGAGTGCCATTAAAAATGGTGCGGAAAAAGTGGAGTGCACGATTAATGGTCTGGGCGAACGGGCAGGCAACACGTCGTTGGAAGAAGTGGTGATGGCACTCAAAGTGAGAGAGAATTTTTACGGCTGCCAGACCCAAATCAAAACGACGGAACTGCTCAAAACCTCCAAACTGCTTACCTATCTGACGGGATTGGATGTGCAGGTAAACAAGGCCATTACGGGAGATAATGCCTTTGCCCATTCCTCCGGCATCCATCAGGACGGTCTCTTGAAGGATAAACAGGTGTATGAAATCATGTCGCCGGAAGAAGTCGGCGGAGAAAGCATGGAGCTGATCCTGACGGCTCGTTCCGGTCGTCACGCCTTCAAGAATGCGGTCGAGAAAATGGGCTTTGCGATCGGCGATACAGAAGATTTTGAGCGCCTGTTCCAGAAATTCCTTACCCTGGCTGACAGCAAAAAAGAAGTATATGATCACGATGTCTTTTACCTGGTGACCAATCATCGCGCCCATGATACGAGCAGCAGCCATCTGTATGAGCTGGCCTCTTTCCAGGTGGTGACCAATGATCTCTATCCCACTGCCACAGTCAAATTGAAGAAGGGCACGGAAATCTATAAAGACAGCTCCGTAGGCGACGGCCCCATTGATGCCCTGTATGGCGCGATCAAATCACTGGTCGGGCTGGATGTACAGTTGAAGGATTACAAAATCAACAGTCTGTCACGGGGCAAAGAAGCGATCGGCCGTGTCAATATCCGCATCGATTATCAAGGCAAGACCTACTCGGGCCGGGCGATGGATACGGATATTATCAAAGCGAGTGCACTTGCCTTCTTGAATGCAATCAATGCTGCGATACTGGAAGCTTCCATCGACAGCCCTGTTCCGGCAGAGTCGACTCCGTGAAGGAAAGAATCGTCTGAGCAACTCCTGATTGTAAAAGAACGATCAGGTATCCATGGCTATTACCGCGATGAAAACCCTTGGGAATTCAAGGGTTTTTCTTACTCTTTTCTTCTCCCCGTCGATATCCCCGGTTGAAATAAAATTGTCAAATTATTCTTGGAAAGGATATGATAGAATATAGTTCAGAAGCCTCTTTCATTTTGGGGGAAAGGAACTTTTGATCCACTGATTCCTCAAGCTCGGTAGGGTGCTTGGACGTGAGGTGGACGAGTGCTGTACCGCGACCAATGTACCGCGACCAAACCAGTTCATTCTGGTCTTTTTTTGTGCCTGGAAGAGAAAGAAGTAGAGATCCGTCCAATGTCAACAAAGAGAATCAACCTCATGATGATGATAAATGCGGTTTGGGGGAATTGGCATGTTTCGCTTGTTTCACGGAAAGAGAAATGCAGAGGCGATCGATCTTCACGCGTTGCGGGATTTTGTTGGTACGATTTCTGTCCAGGATTTTCCGGAGCTTTCCGCTCAGATGAAAATGATTGATTTGACCAAAGAGGATGTAGCCCTGATACGCTCGTTGAAGCCACTGGTCGAAGCGCATAGCGAGCAGCTTGTTGCTTCCTTTTATCAGGCGGTTTTGCAAGTGCCGCATCTAAAAGATATGATTGAGCGATTCAGTACCGTCGACCAATTGAGAAAAACCCTGCAAAGGCATTTGGTCGAGATGTTTGACGGTCAGATCGATGAAAGCTGGGTTCGGAAACGGTTGATGGTCGCTCGTATGCATGTCAGAATCGGTCTGGAGCCGAAATGGTACATAGCCGCTTTCCAAAATGTGCAGCATACGCTGCTGAGCCTGATGGAACAGCATTTGGCTACCAAAGAGGAGAGCATGAAAGTGGGCAAAGCGATTGCCAAAATGCTGAACCTGGAACAACAGCTTGTGCTGGAAGAGTATGAAAAGGAAAATACTCGCCAAACGGAGCAGCAGTACCAGCGGGTCAAGGATGAGGTGCGAGCCAAAATCTCTGATGTCAGTGCTGAGCTTGCGGCCTTGACCGAAGAGACCAGTGCTTCGATCCATCAGGTGGTGGCCAGCTCTGTAGAGGTAAACAAGTCGATTGAATTCAGCTTGGAAAAAGCGCGACACACCGAGCTGAACGCCAGCCAGGGGAAGGAGACAGTCGAGGAGCTGACGTGGCAAATCTCTCAAATTCACCGCAGTACCTCGGAGATTCACGTCGTAATCGACCAGTTAAACCAGTCTTCCCATGAAATTCAGCAGATCGTGGCACTGGTTCAGCAAATCGCGGACCGAACCAATCTGCTGGCCCTCAATGCGGCGATTGAAGCGGCGCGAGCGGGTGAGCAGGGACGCGGCTTCGCAGTCGTAGCGGCGGAAGTGCGCAAGCTGGCCGAGCAGTCCAGGCAATCCGTCGACCAAATTCGCGGACTGATTGTAAAATCGACGGAGCTGACCGCCATGGTCGTCCATTCGATTATCCAAGTGCAACAACTGGTAGAATCAGGGGAAAAGCGGTCCGTGCAAACCGGTGCCAAGTTTCATGAGATCGTGGAATCGATGGAAGGCAGCCTCAATCAGATCGTTTTCGTAGAAAGAGATATGAAAGCGCTTGTACAGGCGATTGAGAATATTGGCAGCGCCATGCATCGTGTTGCGACAACAGCGGAAGTCCTCAATCAAACAGCGATTGATCTGTGAAATGTTGCATGAAGAACGTCTTCGCCTGAAAACAGGAGGAGGCGTTTTTTGTTTACCTTGTGTATCGTCTTCTTATTGAATGCTGTATGAACAGGCCTAAAACTTTTTTATCTCAAAATGGGGTTATTGGGAATATTTGGGTGTTGTTGAGAATCCCTGTTTGGTAAAACGAGAAAAAAATGGTATTATACTGCCTACTGCGAATATTCCAAGAAAGTGCGGTGAGCGCCATGTTTCGAAGCTTTTTTACGTTTGGGGAATGGACGGCAAAGCAGACAATCCGCTGGCTGTTTCTCATCGGCATCCTGCCGATTTTTTGGTATACGATCGAGGTTGTCCAGCTTACTTCGCTCATGTTTTCCTACACGTCAGAAACCTTTACAGGCACCCAGTACATGCCGATGAGGACGGAAAATTACTTCCTGGGAATTCTGATCGGGGCTCTGTTTTACGTCGTGGCCGTATTTTTCTGGAAGCTGATTTGCGAACTGCTGCTCTTTATCTTTCGAAGCCTGGAGGTATTTATCCAGAAAAGTGAGCAACGGGATTAGGAGAGGTGAGGACGGACTGCAAAAAGGGGGAGAAACGGATGAGGAAAAAGCTGATTATCGCCCTTTGGGCCATTGCCGTACTCATGATGTTCACATTTGGCTGGGGCAAAGAAAGGCCGAAGGTAACGATTCAGGTCCTCCTCAGCACCCCAACCCAATCAGAGCTTGCGGCTGTCAAAGCGCAAGCTGCGGAGCAGAGAGACTTTCGAAAGCTGGAGGTCAACTTGCGCCTGGACGATTCCAAAAGCGCCGTGGACAGAAAGCTGGAGATTCCCGATTTGTCTGCGATCGTCAACCGATATGATCAAACGAGGGTCATTGCCGGCAGTGCTTTTCAGCAAAATAATATCGGCAGCGAGGCATATGCCATCCACGAGCAATCAGTCATTTTTGATGCCACGGGACTGGATCAGGAATCAATCCGCAGCATCTTTCGGTCTTCCTATGTCACGGTTAGCTGGAGTTCGAAAGAGGGGCAGAGGTCGGTTTCGGAGGCTTCCATCGGCAACCTGATGACGGTTCAGAAAGAGTGAGGAGGCTGCCATGACAGATTGTACAGGACCGACCGAAAGACGTTCCGGGGCATTTGATTTCGATGCGCTTGAACAACGGCTAAAAAAGGAAAAGATTGATACCTGTCTGATCGCCCGGGGACAGACGCCCGTTTTCCAGTACTACAAGAACAAAAAGATGATCGAAAAGCAGCATAAGATCAATTCGGTTTCCAAAAGTGTTCTCTCCATGCTGGTGAGCATTGCGATCGGTCGCGGGGAGCTTGCGGGGATCGATGTCCCGATCTCTGTGTACTTTCCAAAGTGGGGGGAGCGGCTGCAAGGAATCACGCTGGAGCATCTTCTTACGATGACACCCGGCTTTGACTGGCCGGAGTTCGGCGCGTGGGGAGGGCGTCCCTTTCCGATGATCAACAGCAAGGATTGGGTTCGTTTTGTGCTTGAGCGGGAGCGGGTGGAACCTCCTGGCACACAAATGTATTACAGTTCCGGCTGTTCCCATCTGCTGAGTGCGATCATGCAGAATGCCACGGGCAAAAATCTCGCGAGTTACGCGGCGCAGCACTTGTTTTGCCCGCTGGGGATCGAGGAGTTTACCTGGCACGCTGACGCCAAAGGCATCGTCATCGGCGGTTTTGGTCTGTCGCTCAAAGCCCAGGACATGCTGAAGCTTGGCCTGCTTATGAAGCAAAACGGCGTGTGGAAGGAGAGGCAGATTCTGCCGGCAGGATGGGTCAGCGCATCCACCGCTCCGCGCTATCTTACCTATAAGCAGATCGGAGCCTACGGATATCATTGGTGGATGCTGACGGATGAAAACAAGACGTTGCAGCACCCCTTCACCTACTTTGCGCTGGGGTATGGCGGACAATTTATCATCGTGGTACCGGAGGAAGGTTGGGTGGCGACATTCACCAGTCAGCTTTACGACCAGCCATTGCGGCCTTTGCAGCTCTTTCGGCAATTCCTACATTCATGAAATGTGGTTCGACTAGAATCGCTCGCGTGTTAGACGAAATCTTGGGCCAGGGAGAAGAGGTGATTCTGATCGTCGGACACGCGGCGCTGATGATGTATATGCGCAAAGAACTATTAAGGCGGGGATTCCTGGGACCAAAGCTGAATCCGCCAGCCCATGGGCGGCTTTATGTTTTCGAAAGGGAAAGTGTGTGGCAAGAAAGAAAAGGAGAAGAGAACCATGTATCAAACGATTGACAGTATAAGAGTCTGGGGAACGCCGCTGGAAAATGCCGTATCCCAGGCGGTAACCTGCTCACGGCACGGCAATGTCGTCCAGGTTTTGCTGATGGCCGATCATCATAAAGGATACTCTCAGCCCGTGGGAGGAGTGGTTGTCTACGACGGACAAATCTCTCCCTCCGGTGTCGGGTATGACATCGCCTGCGGCAACAAAGCAGTGCGGACCAATCTCCATTACGATGAGATTAAGGACAAAATCTCTGCGATCATGGATCAGATTGCGAAGCAGATTTCCTTTGGCATCGGTCGGGTTAACAAAGAGAGGGTAGAGCATGAATTGTTTGAGGACGACGCGTGGTATATCTATCAGCAGTTTGGCAAACACGAGCATGACTCCTTGAAAGCTCTGGCAAAAAGCCAGCTGGGTACTGTGGGCAGCGGCAATCATTTCGTCGATCTTTTTGTGGAAGAAACGACAGGAATGGTATGGGTGGCCAATCATTTTGGCAGCCGAGGCTTCGGACACAAGACGGCCAGCGGCTTTCTGAATCTGGCCAGTGGCCGGAAATTTTCCGACAAAGCGCCTGGGGAGAGTATGGACCAGCCGCCGAGCTTGTTCGATCTGAACAGCGAGCTGGGCGAGATGTATTTCGATGCAATGACGCTGGCTGGCAAATACGCCTATGCTGGCCGCGACTTTGTGATTAAACAGGTGCTGGACATACTCGGCGCCGAGGCTACCTTCGAGGTCCACAACCATCATAATTTCGCCTGGAAGGAAGAGCATCAGGGGAAAGAGTATGTCGTTGTCAGAAAAGGAGCTACACCTTCGGCACCGGGACAGCTCGGCTTTATTGGCGGGAGCATGGGGGATCGGTCTGTGATCGTGAAAGGCGTGGACTCGCAGGAAAACAAAGACGCTTTCTACAGCACGGTACACGGCGCTGGCCGCATCATGAGCCGGACGGAAGCAGCCGGACGGATGAACTGGAAGACGCGGAAGCGCAGTGGCGGCAAGATCACCAAAGAGCAAATGAAGCAGGCCATCCGTGAATTTGGCGTCGAGCTGCGCGGAGCCGGCACAGATGAAAGTCCCTTTGTTTACAAAAAGCTGTCTGAAGTGCTGAAAGCGCATGAGAATACGCTGGAGATTCTTCATGTCTTGAAACCGATCGGCGTCTGTATGGCGGGGGAAAATGAATTTGATCCTTACAAGGATTAGGGAAAAGCGAGTGTTTCACTCATAGAAAAGGGCGCTGAGTCTTTCCGCAAGATACAGTGCGGGGAGACTTTTGCGCCGCTCTCTTACTTTCGTCACCAAGCTACGGTCGAGGAGACAAACCCCTTTATCGTCTGGCCTTCGGCGTTCGTAGCCGAGATATAAAACCAGTCTCCATTTTTCCCAAGGGCTTGTACCGTTGCTTGTTTGGCAAGTGAACCGTTTGCATTCCCTGTGGTAGAGGGAGTGGAGAAAACGTAGGCTTTTTCTACTTGAATCGTTATCGTTTTGGGTGTAATGGCTTCATACGTGGTCATGACCGTTTTCGGAATGTAACCGATGCGACCGTCCACAAAGTGATAGGTAACCCAGCCCTCTATACTGCCCTGATCCTGGGCAATAACACCATAATCCAGTTGTCCAATCACATAATCCTCATGCTGTACAGGTTGAATGTAGACCGTGGCTTTGTCGACAGCAATGATCGGTACGATTACAGGCGCAGGCTTGGCTGGCTGCTGTGGGCTCGGATCGGTCTGCTTGTTCGTCTGGGGAGTCGAAGTGCTTTTTGGCGTGCTGCTTCCACCATTATGGTAGTGGTATTCTCCATAGCGGAGCCCCCATTTTTCACAATTTGTGCGGCAGGTATGCCCACCGTTTGCATCGGTCCTGCCGGGATGAGCCCACGAAACGGGCAGTACAGAGAAAAGCATCACGAGAAATAGAAAGAAAATGATTCCCTTTTTCAAAAGATTCCCTCCTTTACTCTTTTCTCTATTATAGATGAATGGTGGGATGTTTTGGGAAGAATGATAGGAATACCCACTCTTTTTACGTTATGCTATACAATATCTGAGTTGAAAAAGGAGGATGAGGTAATGGAACAAACAGACGTGATTTGTCCCAAGTGCAAAAGCTCTCAATGGGGCAGAGGAAAACAGAGCGGCTATGCCTCCGTCGCTCCCATGGACAAAATTTTCTCCTTCAATTCCGCGTTGATTCATATCATCTGTACGGATTGCGGATACATTCTCGAAAGCTATGTGGAGCAGCCGGAGAAGTTTAAAAGAAAGGAAACATAGAAAGAATCGAGACTGGGTCTAATCAAATGGACGCTGTCAGCGATCGATGTTACGAGATTGTAATGACTCGGGAAAAAGAAGTACTCCTGTCCCCGTCGAAAACAAACGATGGAACAGGAGCAAAGGCAGCAAAAGTGTTGGTTGATGATCATCATTAGGAAGAGGTCATGATGCCTCCATTTACATGGAGAACCTGGCCGCTGACGAAGCTGGAGTCATCCGAGGCGAGATAGACATACGCGGGAGCCAGCTCAAAGGGTTGACCGGCCCGTTTCATCGGGGTTTTCAGTCCAAAGGTCGAGACGTATTCGGCAGAGTAACTGGAAGGGATCAGCGGGGTCCAGATCGGGCCGGGTGCCACTGCATTGACCCGGATGCCTTGACTCACCAGTGACAAAGAAAGGGAACGGGTAAAGGAAACGATTCCCCCTTTTGTAGAAGAGTAATCGATCAGATTTTTTGCGCCAGCATAGGCCGTGACGGAGGCCGTATTGATAATGCTGCTTCCCGAATCCATGTGGGGCAGTGCGGCCTTCGTCATATAAAAGAAGGAGAACAGATTGGTGCGAAACGTGTCTTCCAACTGTTCGTTCGAGATGTCCAGAATGCTGTCCTGGGGGAATTGAACACCGCAGTTGTTGACCAGGATATCCGGTGGGCCCAACCGTTCGAGGGTATGGTCCACCACCTCTGCAGAGGTTTCGGGATAACGAAGGTCGCCGGCAATCGCCAGACAGCGTCTCCCGAGTGCTTCCACGCGTTGTCTGGTTTCTTCGGCGTCCTCGTGCTCATACAAATAGACGATCACCACGTCAGCGCCCTCCTTGGCAAATGTGATGGAGACGGCTCGCCCGATTCCACTGTCTCCCCCTGTAATGATCGCCACTTTATCCTGTAATTTTCCGGAGCCCTGGTAGCTGGGGTTTTCCGAGATGGGACGGGGAACCATCAGGTATTCCAGCCCAGGCTGACGGTCTTGGTGCTGGGGAGGAAAGGTTATCGGCAGTATTTCACACTCGAAACGGCTTGAGTAATAGGGGTACATCGGGATCATTTGCATAACCTCCATGGGATGTTTACCCTGACAGCGTATTCCGCTTGAGCCCAAGAAGTGCGGGGATTCCCCGTGAGTTGAAGTCATCCTCTGAAACCATCGTTTCAGGAACATCCACTGACATGTGAACGAACACCCCCCTCCACCTCCGCTTTATGTTAAAGGACTTCTGGCTGATTACGTTAAATAACGCACAAAAAAAACGGAGCCGTTCCTACGCGAACGCCTCCGTTTTGCTGTCTATTTGTCATGTATTTCCCATCAAAAAAAGGAAAGCCGAAATTGCAATCACCGATCCCCTGTGATACAATGGGAGTTGATTGCACTCTTCTGTGATATTCAAAAACAATTTCCCAATAATATCTTATCACAGTAGAAGCGGTTTGTCAAACCCATCTCGCAAAAGAAAGAAACAGGGCGAAAGGAGAGGTATTATAGCATGGAAGACCGAGAAAGACAGGCAGAAGAGGAGCGCGTTCAGCGGGTCGTTGGTGAAATCTCTCGGCGCATCGAATTCCTGCAAAAGCATGTCAGTGATGTAAAAGAGGATATTGTGCAAATCCGCAGGAATTTCTGGGACGATGTAACCGTGAACTTTGAAGATGATATCGAGGCGGTTGAAACCTACGCCA
The DNA here is from genome assembly GCF_023746555.1 of Brevibacillus ruminantium. Lineage (NCBI taxonomy): Bacteria > Bacillati > Bacillota > Bacilli > Caryophanales > Paenibacillaceae > Brevibacillus > Brevibacillus ruminantium. Next base: position 3,950,653 of record NZ_CP098755.1, on the reverse strand, counting down.
GCATCAAGCAGCAGGCGGAGGTGCTCTCCGAGCGTGAACGGATACATCGACACGCGCAAAATCAGTTGAAAACGCTGATTCGCTTGCAAAAATCACCCTATTTCGGCCGTATCGACTTTCGTGAGGCAGGGGAACGAGGGGCTGAACAGATCTATCTCGGGATTGGCTCTTTTCTCGATGAGAAGGAAGAAGAGTTTCTTGTCTACGATTGGCGTGCTCCTGTCTCCAGCCTGTACTATGATTATTCGCCGGGTCCAGCCGAGTACGAGACACCGGCCGGCCTGATCCAGGGGACGATGGAGCTGAAGCGGCAATTCATCATTCGCGATGGCGAGCTGACGTCCATGTTTGATACGGGTGTGACGATTGGCGATGAGCTTTTGCAGGAAGTCCTTGGCAAGCAGGCAGATGGCCAGATGAAAAGCATCGTCGCCACGATCCAGAAAGAACAGAACCGGATTATCCGCAACGTGAAGAATCGGCTCCTGATCGTTCAAGGGGCAGCAGGCAGCGGCAAAACATCTGCGGCCTTGCAGCGCGTCGCCTATTTGCTGTACCGCTATCGGGGGACCTTGCAATCCGAGCAAATCGTGCTGTTTTCTCCCAACCCCATGTTCAACAGCTACATTTCCACAGTTCTGCCTGAGCTGGGAGAGGAGAACATGCAGCAGACGACCTTTCAAGAATATGTAGAACATCGGCTGGGCGAAGAATTTGCGGTGGAAGACCCGTTTGCCCAGATGGAGTATAGCTACACGGCGATGGAGGAGCCTGGATATGAAGCCAGGACGGCCGGTATCCGTTTTAAGGCGGACAGTCAATGGCTCAGAGTAATCGAGAACTACGTCGACGCTCTGCGCCAGAAAGGCATGTGCTTCCGTGATATCAAATTTCGCGGACGCATCCTGATTCCGGCAAGCGCGATCGAGGAGCGTTTCTATGGAATGGATTCTTCGCTGCGCATCCCCAATCGCCTGCGGCTGGTGGCAGAATGGCTGCTGGGAGAATTAAAGCGCCTCGCCCGCAAGGAAATTTCTCGCCCTTGGGTAGATGAAGCGATTGAACTCTTGGATTCGGATGAATATCAGCGGGCATACCAGCATCTTCGCAGAAAGAATCAGTTTACAGAGGAGACCTTTAACGATTTTGACCGTGAACGGGAGCTGCTGGCCGTGAAGGTGGTACAGGATCACTTCATCCCGCTCCGCAGGGAAGTGAAACAGCTCGGGTTTGTCGACCACCCGGCCTTGTACCGGAAATTGTTTGAGTCGCCGCAGAGCGTGCAGCCATATACGGAGAAGGGACAACTGCCTGACTTCTGGGAGGAGATCTGTGAACAGACGATCGAAAGCCTGGAAAAATCCGTTTTATCCTGGGAAGATGCGACGCCCTTTTTATATCTGAAGGAAAGAGTGGAAGGCTTTCAGACCAATACAGCGGTTCGCCATGTCTTTATCGACGAGGCGCAGGATTACTCCTCCTTTCAGTTCGCCTTTATCAAAAGCCTGTTTCCCCATGCCCGTCTGACGGTGCTCGGTGATATCAATCAGGCGATTTATGCCCATTCCTCCGAAAGCGAGGATTTTGCGGGGCTCTCTTCTCTCTACAAAGAGGAGGAGATGGAACGAATTATTCTCACCAGAAGCTACCGGTCTACGCGGCCGATCGTGGAATTTACCAGCGGGATGATTGCAGGAGGAGATCAGATTGAGCCGTTTAACCGGGATGGGAAAACCCCGACGGTGACCAAAGCTGCCGACATCGGCGACCTGGCAGAGCGAATCTCCGCACGAATCGGCGAGTTGAAGGCAGCGGGACATCGGACGATCGCGGTGATCTGCAAAACAGCGGAGGAGAGCCGGGAAGCGTATGCCTTATTGAAGGAACGGGTGCCTCTTCGCTTGATCGACAAAGAGACGATATCCTTTGAGAAAGGGATTCACATCATCCCTGCTTATTTGGCCAAAGGGGTCGAATTTGACGGCGTTATCCTCTACAATGCTTCTCGGGAGCAGTACGGCAGGGAGACGGAAAGAAAACTCTTTTACACGGCATGTACCCGAGCCATGCATGAGCTGTCGCTGTTTTATCTGAATGAAAAAAGTCCGTTTATAAGTGAACTTCCTGCTTCTGCTTATCGCGATGAGTAAGGGGAAAAGGGAAGCTGAACGAACAGAAGAAACAGAAAAACAAACAACTGGCGGCTGGCAATGAGATGAGGTGACAGAGATGAAAACACTGCCGATTGATGCCATACTGCCCGATCTGTGCAAAGAACTGCGGGAACAGACCAGCGCTGTGCTTGTCGCTGCGCCGGGGGCGGGCAAAACGACCCGTGTTCCGCTGGCGTTTCTGGAAGAGCCCTGGATAAAAGGGCGGCGGATTCTGATGCTGGAACCGCGTCGTCTGGCCGCGCGGATGGCTGCCCGCTATATGGCCGCTTCGCTGGGAGAACAGGTCGGCGAGACGGTGGGGTATCGGGTCAGGCTGGATACGCGGGTGGGTCCAAAAACGCGCATCGAGGTGATTACTGAGGGGATTTTGACGCGAATGCTGCAAACAGACCCGGCTCTGGAAGACGTCGGGCTGGTCATCTTTGATGAATTTCATGAGCGCAGTCTGCAGGCAGATTTGGGACTCGCACTCTGTTTGCAGGCTCGCGAGCTTTTGCGCGAGGATTTGCGGATTCTGGTGATGTCGGCCACATTGGAGGCGGAGCCGGTCGCTGCCCTTCTGCAAAACGCGCCGATTGTGAAAAGCGAGGGGCGCACCTTTCCAGTGGATACACATTATCTGTCCCGGCGATCGGAAGTGGCGGTTGAGCAACAGGTGGTGGCAACCATTCAGAAAGCCCTGCAGCAGGATGGCGGAGATATTCTGGCATTCCTGCCGGGGGCCGGGGAAATTCGCAGAGTCGAAGCAAGGCTGATAGAGATGGACATGGGGCAAAAACCGATCAGAATCGCACCGTTGTACGGCAATCTTTCTTCGCAGGAGCAGGACCGAGCTGTCGCCCCCTGCCAGCCCGGGGAACGAAAAGTGGTGCTGGCCACCTCGATTGCCGAAACCAGCCTGACGGTAGAAGGGGTAACGATCGTGATCGACAGCGGGTGGATGCGTGTTCCCCGTTTTTCCCCGCGCACCGGACTGACCCGGCTGGAGACAGTGCGTGTGGCCAAAGCCTCTGCGGACCAACGCCGGGGACGGGCCGGCCGACTGGCACCCGGCGTATGCTACCGCCTGTGGACGAAGGAAGAAGAACAACAGATGGAAGCAAGCCGGAGACCGGAGATCAGAGATACCGATCTGGCCGCATTGGCATTGGAGCTGGCGGTCTGGGGAGTAACTGATCCAGCCGAGCTTTCCTGGCTGGACCCGCTTCCTGCCGCCGCCTTTTCCCAGGCCAGAGGGCTCCTTGTATGGCTGGGAGCGCTGGATCAGCAGGGACAGGTGACAGCGCACGGGAAAAGAATGGCGGAGACCGGACTCTCACCCAGGTTGGCTCATATGATTCTGGTCGCGATCCCGCTCGGACTGGGAGGGCTCGCCTGTGAACTGGCCGCTGTCCTGAGTGAGCGCGATCTGTTTCGCGGCGTGCGGGCAGGCGAACATGCAGATGTGCGGTCACGGGTAGAGGCGATCCGCAAAGTGCAGCGGTCTGACGCTCAACCGTATGCGTATCATGAAGGAATTTCCCTGAATCTGCCGCTTTGCCGGACGATTTGGACAGAGGCGGCTCACTGGAAGAAGCAGTTTGGCATCAGAGCCGATGAAGGCGGGCGTGACGATATCCATGCCTGTGGGCTGCTGCTGGCCCATGCGTTTCCGGACAGAGTCGCACAGCGGCGAGAGAATGGTCGTTATTTGCTGCAAAGCGGCAGAGGGGCCTTGCTCGCCCATGTACAGGAGATCTCCAGCGCCCCTTATCTGGTGGCTGCCGAACTGGATGACCACGGCAGCGAGAGCGCGATATATCTGGCCGCTCCGGTGGAACTGGCGGATCTGGAATCCAGCTTTGCCGATCAGATCGAAGAAGAGAGTCGCGTATACTGGGAACCGGGTCAACAGACGGTGCGCGCCCTTCTGCGCAAGCGGTTTGGAGCCCTGGTTTTGCGAGAGGCACACCAGGCTGATCCCGATCCGGACGATCTGCTGGAAGCACTTTTGACCGGGATCGCGATCGAGGGACTGGAGCTGCTTCCGTGGACGAAGCAGGCACGACAGCTGCAGCAGCGGCTGGTCTTTTTGCACAGACAGGAACCGGATAACTGGCCGGATGCTTCAGAAGAAAATCTGCTTGCCAGCTTGGCGGAGTGGCTGGGGCCGCATCTCTATGGGATGAAAAGCGGTGCTGACCTGAAGCGTCTTTCCCTGCATGAGATTCTGCTCGGGCTGATCCCTTGGGAACGGAGAAGAGAGCTGGAGAAGGAGGCGCCTACTCATATCGAGGTACCGAGCGGCTCCCGCATTCCCGTGGATTACAGCGATCCGGAGTCGCCAATTCTATCGGTCCGGCTGCAGGAGATGTTCGGGCTGACAGAGACGCCGCGCATTTATCACGGCCGTGTGCCGCTGACGCTCCATCTGCTGTCGCCGGCTCATAGGCCCGTGCAGGTCACCCGGGATTTGACCAGCTTTTGGCAGCAGGCTTATTTTGATGTAAAGAAAGATTTGAAAGGGCGGTATCCGAAGCATTACTGGCCGGATGATCCCCTGCAGGCCATGCCGACCAATCGCACGCGGCCGCGCAGCTGATCGCTTTTTTGCGCCGGGACCGGAAAAATGCACTTCTACAAAGCAAAGGTTCCATGCCGCGCAAGCGATAGGACGGCAATATGGACTTGGCTGTATTCCATACAAAAGGGTGTCCCAGCGACTGCAATCGTCGGGGACACCCTTTTTTGGGGTTCCAAGAGCTGTATTACGGTTTGTAGCCAAATACCTGCGAAATTTCATTCATCATCTTCAACAGGTACTGGCTCATGATGTCATCAATGCTTTTCGGGATCGCGTCGTCAAATCCGACGACGACGATGGCTCCCAACAGCCGTTTTTCAAAATTGAAGATCGGCAGTCCGATGGAGGAGATGGTCGGCACGAGCGGTTCGTTGGCAAAGGAGATCTGATGCTCGCGAACAAAGGCGAGATTGGACGCCAGCTGCTCTTTTTGCACTTCACTCAACTTGGCCAGCTGTTCCTTTTTCCACTCTGCCATCACCAGCTCCTCCTGGAAAGCAGCGTATACTTTTCCGGCAGACGAGGTGATGGGCAAAAACGTACCGATCTGCGCCCCGATGTTGAGACCTGGCTGGCTGTTGATCAGTTTGACCACGACCGGTCCGTTGTGTGTCCACATGGTCAAAAGTACCGTGTTTTTGCAGATGCGGTTGATTTCTTGCAGGTAAGGAGTAACCCGCTCAATCGTGTCGCCCTGGTTGACGGCCTTCATGCCGTATTCGATCAGTTTGCTTCCCAGGGAGTACAGACCGTTTTCTTTATCCCGATGGAGCATGCCGACTTGTGTGAGCGTGTTTAGATACTTATACAGGTTGCTCTTGGTGATTTGGCTCAGCTCGTGAATCTCGTTGAATTTCAACGGCTTTTCGTGAGAGGCGACCAATTCGAGAATATCACAACCAATTTGCAACGATTGAATGGTAGTGCTTGATTTTGGTGTGGTCATTCAAGACAACCTTTCCTGATTTCACTACAGATAAGTATAAAGGAAGATCATAGCTCCATCCAACTTTTCTTGCAGTGAAGCATGATGAAGTCTGCCCCTGTTACTGTCCGCCCATTCTTGGAATCCACATTACGAGATCTGGGAGATACGTGACCAACAGCAATGTGATCAAGGAAGCGAGCAGATAGGGCCAGATCGCTTTCAGCAGTTGTTCCAGCTTGACATTCGCAATCGATGAGGCGATGAACAACCCTGCGCCTACTGGAGGGGTCAGCAGTCCGATCGTCAGGTTCAGGCAGATGATGACGCCAAAGTGAATCGGATCGATTCCGAATTGCGGCAGTATAGGCGTAAAGATCGGCACCAGGATAATCAGGGCGGCAATCCCGTCGAACGCCATTCCCACCAGCAGCAGAAATAGATTAACCAGGAGCAGGAACATAAAGGGGCTGCTCGTCAGTTGAACCATTGATTCAGCGATCAGTTGCGGGATGCGTTCAAAGGCGAGTACCCAGCCAAACAGATTGGCCATGGCGACGAGCAGCGTGACCGTAGCCGTCGTAATCGCCGTGTTCAGAATAATTCCGGGAATTTGCTTGAAGCTCAGCTCCCGGTAAAAGAAAAATCCGACGATCAAGGCGATGAGGTTGGCAATCGCAGCCGATTCGGTGGGAGTGAAAACACCGCTCAGTATGCCCCAGATCATAATTCCGGGCACCAAGAGGGCAGGCAGCACCCTAACTGTAGCGTTCAGCCTATCCTTTGCCGACATTTTCTCTGATTTTGGCAGAGATTGCCGATAGCCGATGATCGCGATCAAAACGATAAAAGACAGTCCCAGAATCAGTCCGGGGACGATCCCTGCCAGAAACATCTTTCCGATAGAAGCCCCGGAGCCGACGCTGTAGATGATGAACATCATGCTGGGCGGGATGATGGGGCCAAGAAGACCGGCAGCCGCCGTCGTCGCTGCCGCGAATTCCCGTTTGTACCCTTCCTTTTCCATGGAGGGAACCATGACGCGGGACATCATCGCGATTTGCGCGGTAGCCGACCCGATAATGGCGGCCAGGAACATGTTGGCAACCACGTTCACATAGGTCAAGCCACCGCGAAAATGACCGACGAACCCCTTGGCAAACTGGACCAGCCGCGTTGTAATCCCGCCAGAATTCATCAGCTCACCGGCCAGCATAAACAGGGGAATGGCAAGCAGGCCGTAGCTTTCCAAACCGGAGTAGAGCCGTTGTGGCGCTGTCGTCAAAAGGGTGAGATTTCCGCCCATCAGGATGTAGGAAATACTGGTGATGCCAAGCACGAGCGAGATGGGTACGCGGATCAGGATGAGCGCGATAAAAATAAGCAAAGCAACTGCCACAGTATTACTCCCCCTTTTCCCGCCAGTCAAACAAGCTGTCAGCAAACTTGCTCAACGTGTGAAATGTCAAACAAAAGAAGCCAAAAGGTACGCTCAGGTACGGGTAGAGCATGGGGATTTGCAAAGTGCTGGACTTCTGAACCCCGATCGAGGGCGATGTCACCCAGATACAGGAGTAGATCAGGAAAAACAGGCAGAAGACAAATACAATGCCCCATCCGATGGCAAAGACGATTTGCTGCGGACGCTTTTTCAAAAAGTCGGTAATAATCGTGACGGACGCGGCCTGATCCAATTTAATGCCCATGCTCCCCCCGACAAACGTGATCCAGACGAGGGCGAAAATCGCAACCTCGTCGGACCAGATCAGAGGAGAGTTGAACAGATACCGGAAAGCCACTCCGGACACCAGGGCGCCGAGCATGACAAAGACCAGAACGGCGGCGCAAACTTTCTCGATTTGGAATATGGTGTCACTGACTTTTCTCAGGATCTTCACGAGCTACACCTCTTATTTTTTGTTTTCGTCGATGAACGCTTTAATCAGAGGGTTATTGCTGTATTTTGCGTACACCTGATCACGCACGGTGTTGAAGGTATCTTTGTTGGAAAGCTCGGTGATCGTGACTCCTTTGGTTTTCAGCTCCTCCAACGTACTCTTTTCACGGGCAATCGATTCCTGGTTGCCCCACTCCAGCGCGGCTTCAATCGATTCATTTACGATTTTTTGATCCTCTGGCGACAGCTTGTCAAAGGCAGCCTTGCTGGTCACAAATACGCCGGGGAAGGAGGTCAAATTGGCCAGTGTCAGGTTTTTGGCGATTTCGTAGTATTTCTCCGTATTCAGCGCATCCAGGTCGATCTCGATTCCGTCGATCACGCCGCTTTGCAGCGAGGTGTAGACCTCAGGCAATGGCATTGGAGTTGGGCCAGCCCCGACCGCCGTCCAGAAATCCTGTACCGCAGGGCTTCCCAGGATGCGAATTTTCTTGCCCTTCAAATCCTCTGGAGAGGTAACCGGTGTGTCTTTGGTCAGGATGTGACGGTTGCCTGCGAAGACGACGCCGTTTGCCTGAAGTCCCTGACTGCTTAGCTCGTCCAGAATTTTTGCAGCCGATTCGGTTTTGCGAGCTTTGGTGGCTTCCTCGATATTTTCAAACAGGAATGGCATGAACCAGGCGTTGAAGGCTTCCGATCGAGTGCTCAGATATCCGTTCGTGATAATCCCGAAATCGAGGGAACCGGTTTCGAGCTGCTGGACCATGTCCTTTTCGGCGCCGAACTGGCCGGCAGGGAAGAGATCGACTTTCATCCGCCCATTGGAGCGGACTTCCAGCTCTTCGCTGAATTTCTCCGCCGTCTTGTGCCAGATATGGCTTGTCTGCGTAATATGCGTCAGGCGGAATTTGTAGCTTTGACCGCCGCTGCCATCTCCTGCAGATTGTGTGGAGCCGCCGGCGCTCCCGCCATTATTGCCACAACCGGCGAGGACGAGCGACAGGCTCAGGATGCTTGCCAATGTAAAAGAAAGTGTTTTTTTCATCAGAGTAGACCCCCTCAACTTTTCTTTGCTTCTCGTATGGATGTTTGTTTTCGAAGTAGTGCGAATTGCCAGATACATAGGAACGAAAGAATTAGGCCCGTTTTCCATGGACGAGCGAAGCATCGCCCAAGCAATTTGCCCGGGAATCCCCTCCTCTCAAAATGGTGCTCTCGAAATGCCGGGTGAACGAACAACCAGCAGAAAGCGCTGTCAAAAGATTTAAATTGGGGTTTATTGGTGAATTAAGTTCTCTATATCACAATTTAGTTATACTCAGGCCTTCGACAGATGTCAACAAAAATTGTCACATAAATTTCGACTATTCAAAAGCATTTTTCTGTTACAATCCGCGCCAATCCTGGATAAAATCGCATTTCAATTGATTAAGTTTAAAAAATTATCAGACAGATGATTGACAAAAGGGAGGCTTTTGATCTTCAATTAATCATGTATAGGGAACTTAATTCTCTATTTGTGGAATTGGTTCAGTTTGTGGAAGAGGAGGAGGGGAGAGTCGGTGAAGAAGTTTCTCGTATTCATTGAACGGAAGTCAGACTTTTCGGGAACGTCAATCCCGGATCACCGCAGTTATCTGCAAGAACTGCGGGAAGGGGGCAGCCTGGTTTCTGCAGGCGGATTTCCGGATCAGACAGGGGGAGCCTACGTGCTTCAGGCAGAGACACTGGAAGAAGCCGCTGCCATTGTCCATCAGGACCCGATGTATCTGGAAGGTCAGTGTCTTTATCAAATAAAAGAATGGAATGTTCAGTAAGCGATTTCATTTTGTATGGCGACTCAGATGATGACGCAGATGATGACATGAAAGGGAGAAGATCTCATGAAACTGGTTAGCTTCACCTACCAAGGAAACACCCGTATCGGCAGTGTGCACGATGATCAGGTGATCGATTTGAATCTCGGGTATGTCGCGATGCTGGAGGCAGCGGGCGAGCTGAGAGCGAAGCAAATTGCGGAAGCCTTTATCCCGGCAGAGATGGTTGGATTTCTGCAGGGCGGAGAAAAAAGTCTGGCTCTGGCCAGAGAAGTGATCGACTATGTGAGCAAAAATGATGTCCCGTCTTCCTATCGAATCGTTCATCCGCTCTCCGAGGTAAAGCTGGAGGCACCTGTTCTCAAACCGGGGAAGATGATTTGCGTCGGGCACAACTATCGTGAGCACATCCTGGAAATGGGACGCGAGCTGCCGTCTGTCCCTGTTGTTTTTGCCAAATTCGCCAATACGATTATCGGACCTGAGGATGATATCCCGTTCTTTCCTATTTCGGAACAGCTTGATTACGAAGCAGAATTTACTTTTGTGATCGGCAAGCGGGCGCGCAATGTCTCTCAGAAAGATGCGCTTGACTATGTGGCCGGTTATACGATCACCAATGACGTCACCTATCGCGATATTCAGCGCAGAACCATCCAGTGGCTGCAGGGCAAGACGGTCGAGGGAAGCGCGCCGATGGGGCCGTGGCTGGTCACCCGTGAAGAGATTCAGGACCCGGCTGGATTGGAGGTCGTCCTGACGGTAAACGGAGAAGAGCGCCAGCGTTCCAACACGAGCAATCTGGTCTTCACCGTGCAATATCTCGTGGAATTCCTCTCCCAACTGGTGACGCTGGAGCCGGGCGACGTGGTTCTGACAGGTACACCGGGAGGAGTAGGCGTGGCTCGCGATCCTCAAGTGTTCCTGAAAGACGGCGATGTTGTCCGCATTGAAATCGACCGCATCGGCGCTTTGGAAAACCGGGTACGGAAGGCGGGGGAGCAGGGATGAACATGAACAGTGTGATTTCAAACCTTCAGGCATCTGTCGATGAGATGCTGCAGCTTGTGGATGGATTGTCGGAAGATTTGCTCAGGTGGAAACCTTCTGAAGAAAAGTGGTCCATCATCGAAGTACTGTGCCACGTGGAAGAAGCGATTCCCTACTGGCTGAGGGAGTTGCACGCTGCGATACAGTCTCCGGGCAGTGAGTGGGGACGCGGCTTGCAGCATGAGGGGCGTCTTGCCGCGGTAGCACAGGCAGGGCAGCGCAGTCTGTCCGAAGCAGTCGCTGGTGTCTGTCAGCTGAAGGAAGAGATGAGCAAGCAGCTTGCCTCGGTGCAAATGAGCGACTTGCAGAAGGAAGCGCCCAGCCGCAATCCGCGCTTTGGAACGAAGCCGCTGCAATTTATCGTGGACCATCTCTTGGTTGAGCATCTCCAGACGCATGTGGAGCAGATCAAGCGGAACCTGCGTCAATACGCGGAAGCCGGATTATCAAACACTCACTAAATAAACGGAGGGATTCTCATGGCTGAAAAAAATGACCATTTCCAAAGCCAAATCGTTCAAGACTTTAACAAGGAAATCGCCAAATACCACCTCGGACCCCTGTGGCATGCCATCCCCGAGCTGATGAATAAAACGCCTAAATCACAAGCGCTCCCCTATCTTTGGAAATGGGAGACGCTGCATGCCAAGCTGATGGAAGCCCGCGAGATTTTCACACCGGATCGGGGCGGAGAGAGACGGGCGATTTACCTGCAAAATCCCGGTTTGAAAAATCGCGAGCCCTGGGGCTGGGCCTCCACGACGCAAACGCTGTACGCTGCGGTCCAGTTGATTTTGCCCGGTGAAACAGCTCCTTCGCACCGCCATACACAAAGTGCCCTGCGCTTTATCACCAACGGTAACGGCGCTTACTCCATCGTCCAGGGGGAACGCATCTATATGGAAGAGGGAGATTTCCTGATCACGCCAAAAGGTCTTTGGCACGGTCACGCCCACCCGGGGGATGAGCCGATGATCTGGATGGACTGCCTCGACATCCCGACAATCTATGCGATTGGCGGAACCTTTTTTGAAAATTACCCGGAGAAAATTGAGCAGCCGCAGGTGCCAGACAATTTTTCTTCACAGCGGTATGCGGGCGGCATGGTTCGCCCGATTTCCGACCGGTACCCGAAGGTCGCTCCGCTCGGCTCGTACAAATGGGGACAGACCTTGTCAGCTTTGGAAGGTCTAAGCAAATTTGAGCCCGATCCGTTCGATGGGTACGCGGTTGAATACATCAACCCGTCTAACGGGCAGACGGCCAATCCGACCATTGCCGCCTGGATGCAAAAGCTGCCCAAAGGCTTCCACTCCAAAGCGCATCGTCATACCAGCTCTACGATCTATCAGGTGTACAAAGGCTCCGGCTACACGGTGATCGATGGGGTGCGCTTTGACTGGTCCCAGGGAGATTACTTCGTGGTGCCAAACTGGGCGATGCATGAGCATGTCGCATCGGAAGATTCGTATCTGTTCTCCGTCAGCGACCTTCCGATTATGGAAAGGTTCGACGTACAGCGTGAAGAAGCGCTGGATACGCATCAGGGGCATCAGGAGATTGTCTCCGAGTTCAAGCCGCTGCTTCCTTAAAGACTGCGAAGATGAGGTGCAAAAGGTTATGACAAATGGTATGAAGGTTCCCTTTTTGATCGTCGGCGGCGGCATCGGCGGGCTGGCGACTGCGCTGAGAGTGGCGAAAACGGGACGCACTGTGCATGTACTGGAGCAGGCCAGGGAATTTGGCGAGATCGGTGCCGGTATTCAGCTTGCCCCCAATGCGACGGCTGTTCTCGACCAGCTCGGTGTGTTGGATACGATTCGCGAATTTGCCGTGTTTCCCAAGCGTCTGGTGCTGATGGATGCGCTCAGCGGAAAAGAGCTGTGTGCGCTTGATCTGGGGGAAGCTTTTCAAAAGTATTACGGCTATCCCTATATTGTGCTGCATCGGTCTGATTTGCACAGAGTGCTGCTGGAGGCTTGCATGGCTCATGAAAATATTACTCTGCTGAATGATCAGGTCGTCGAGTCTGTTTGGCCGCTGGAGAAGCATGCACGGGTGGTCTGCCAGAGTGGTGACGAGTATCTGGCGGATGCCGTCATCGGAGCGGATGGCCTGTGGTCAAAGACGAGAAAACTGTTCAGTGATGACACACCGGTCTGCTCACAATACGTGGCGTATCGGGGCACGATCCCGATGGCAGAGGTGACGCCGCATGCGAAGCTGGACGATGATGATGTGATTATGTGGATAGGACCCAATCTGCATCTGGTCCAGTATCCGGTGCGTCGCAAAGAGCTGTACAACCAGGTTGTGGTGTTTAAAAGCTTCCGCTACAAGGAAGACTCTGACGACTGGGGGACGCCGGAGGAGCTTGACGAGCATTTCGGCAGCTGCTGTGCGCCGGTTCGTCATGCTGTGACGTATATCCAACGTCAGCGCCGCTGGCCGATGTACGACCGAGAGCCGATAGCCAACTGGACGTCCGGACGTGTGGCGCTGCTGGGTGATGCGGCCCATCCAATGCTGCAGTACCTGGCCCAAGGCGGTTGCCAGGCGCTGGAGGATGCCGCCTGCCTGGGGGAAATGCTGGAGGCGCATGGCGAGGATGTGGAGACTGCCTTCACTGCCTATCAGAAGGATAGAATCCCGCGCGCGACCAAGGTACAGCGCAATGCTCGCGTCTGGGGAGAGATCATCCATGCCGAAGACCCGATTACGATACTGCTTCGCAATACGATCATGGAGCAGCTCAATCCGCGTGATCTCAGTTATGTAGACTGGCTGTACAGCCGACGTTATCACTAAAAAATCAGGAAAAGAGTACTTCTCAAAAAAACGGGAAAAGGAGCTTTTTCCCTACGGAAATCTAGGAAAATCGCTCCTTTCTTCCTGCTTATTTTTTCCTAATTCTGAGCCCGAATCCCATTTTTTATTGCCAAAACAAAAGACGACACTTTTCGATATTGAAATTACATAGTACAATCTGTAGTAAGCGAACTTGGGGAGTTCGTAACTTGCAGCAGCGGCTCGAAACTGTGCAGGAGAGCCGCTCTACTTTTTTCTAGCTGGAGATGGTAGGTACTATTGCCTATCGTTTCGGGAAAAGAACAACAATGCCTGGCTGGTGCCGGGCTTTTTTTTATGCTCTGATCTTCCTCTGACATAACCTCCTTATGCTTAAAAAGAAATCACATGCATGGGAGGAAGCACAATGAAAGATCCGCGAATCACAAAGATGGCTGAAAACCTGATTTCGTACAGTCTGGATGTACAGGCCGGGGAAAATGTTTGCATTGCCTTGCATGGAGAAGGCGAACCGCTGGCAATCGAGCTGGTCAGGAAATTATACGAGCGCGGAGCACATCCGTACGTCAAAATTTTTCAGCCCAGGCTGCAACGGGAATGGCTGAGGGGACTGACAGAAGAGCAGATTGTCCAGCATTTCCGCTTTGAGCAAGAGATGTGGTATGGCATGCACGCCTATATCGGCATACACGGCATGACCAATGACGCGGAGCTCAGCGATGTTCCCGTGGAAAAGCAGCGCCTGTATGGGCAGGCATTTGAACAGATCGCGCATTATATCGACAACAAGACCAAAGGAATACGCATCCATTACCCGACCGCATCCTTTGCGCAAAAGGCAAATATGTCGACAGAAGCCTTTGAAGACTTTTACTACCAGGTATGCTCGCTTGACTACCGCAAGCTGGAGGAAGCGTGTCAGCCGTTATACGAGTGGATGGATCGGACAGACAAGGTGCACATCATCGGTCCGGGTACGGATCTCGTCTTCTCCATTCGGGGAGTCGAGACACAGATTGCCGCCGGCAAGCGCAACATCCCGGATGGAGAGGTGTATACGGCACCGGTTCGACACTCGATCAACGGGAGGATCTCCTATAATGTACCCAGCCAGTACAAAGGCACTTCCTTTGAGAGAATCAGCTTTACCATTCAAGAGGGCAAGATCGTAGAAACAGCAGCCAACGATACATTCAAGCTGAACGAAATCCTGGACACGGACGAAGGAGCCCGTTATATCGGAGAGTTTGCGATTGGCGTCAATCCGTACATCCTCCATCCGATGAATGATATCCTCTTCGATGAAAAAATCGCCGGCAGTTTTCATCTGACTCCCGGCCGTGCCTATGAACACGCAGACAACGGCAACCGCAGTCTGATCCATTGGGACCTGATTTCCATCCAGCGGGCCGATTATGGCGGGGGAGAGATTTGGTTTGACGATGTGTTGATCAGGAAGGACGGCTTGTTTGTACCAGAAGCACTCCAAGAATTAAATCCCATAAAATGGTAACCGATACAAAAAACCTCCCGCCCTTTCGGATGTTACGATTCCGAAAGAGGGGAGGTTCTTTTCTGTGAAAGAGTCCCGGGGAAAAAACGGCCGGCAATCAATGCGTCAATCAATTGTTCGAGCGATAAAGAAATGGTCAAGCCCGGATCGGGTATGGTGACCAGGAATAAACCCGTTTGGTGCTTGAAATGGAGTGAACCCGACGGATGAAGGGAATAGACAAGGACATCCTGATCCGTCCGTGTCCCGATTTTGCTAATCTCTCTGAGCGTATAAAAAAGCTCTCCCCAAACCGGCAAATACGGCTTCTTGCGATGGCGGATCAGGGTGTCAACCACCTGTTTCTGTAGGTCGACGAGCAAATCCTGCTGTGTGGTGAAAACATCGAGATACATGCGTCGCACGAGCTCCTTTGTTGTGAAGATGGAGCCCGAAATCCGCTCCAATCTCTGCCAGATGGTATCGTCCTAAATAGTGTAAGAGAATCCCTGGAAACTTTCAAGCTCTCCGGGCAGGTTTGTATTTGACTGCTATTCCCGATTCGATTAGGATAAGTGCGAATAGAAATTGAGGTGACAGGATGACACATACGAAAACAAAAATACTGGTGAGCGGTGTGGGAGGGGACCAACTGCTGGCATTGCGGCTCGTCCTGCAGTCGTCCTCGGCCGAACTGAGCGGAATCACTGTTCGCGGTGATGATCACCAGGCAGCGCAGCAGGCTGCCCAGCTTCTGGAGACATACGGTGTAGCGGCATTGCCGATAGCGACAGGAGAGAAAAAAGCATTGTTGTCTGCACAAAGATTGGAACTCACCGACCCAAAAGCCGGCATAACTGCATCCGAATTGATCGTTTCCCAAGCAAATCAGCATACGGGCAAGCTGCATCTGGTAGTGCTCGGCCCGCTGACGGACCTCGTTAAAGCACTGGCCATCGACCCTGATTTGCCGCATAAATTGGCGGGTGTGATTGTGATGGGGGGAGCGATCCGTGTTCCGGGAGATGTCACAGCCGTGGCAGAAGCAAATATCTACAGCGACCCGGAAGCCGCCGCGTTCGTATTGGCTTCGGAATTGCCGCTGACCTTAGTTCCTTTGGATGTGACACAAAAGGTCGCGCTTCCCATGGGACAGGACTACGTAGAAGGGCTGGACGCATGTACGGCGGTGCTGGCCGTGATCGAACCGGAGACACTCCAAAAGACAAAGATGAAGCTTACGGTCGATTGCCAGAGCGTGCTTTCACGGGGAGCAGTGCTGGCTGATCTGCGGGCGATCCCGCGCATCGGCTCCGATGTTGAAGTGTGCGTCGATGTAGATGGACAGCGCGTTGTCCAGCATATCCGAGAAGTTTTGGAAGCGGGAGGAGTACAATGAAAAAAGTGATCATAGACGTCGACACCGGCATTGATGATGCCTTGGCTCTCTCCTATGCCGTCCATTCCCCGGCCCTGGAGGTATTGGGAGTAACGACAACCTTTGGCAATATCGCTGTCGAGGAGGCGACCCGCAATACCCTGCAAATCCTGGAGCTTCTGGGTGCCAGTCAGATTCCGGTATATCCCGGGGCAAGCAGGCCGCTTTTTCGCGAGTTGAAGGAAAAAGCCAAGCTGTTCCACGGCGAAAACGGTTTGGGCAATATTGAGCTGGACAGACCGCAAACGGCGGCGAAAGACGTGCGCGCATCTTCTTTCATGATCGCTCAGGCTAAACAGCATCCAGGTGAGGTGACGATCATCACCGTGGGCAGCCTGACCAATCTGGCTGCTGCGATCATGGCTGAGCCAAAGCTTGTTGACCTTGTAGAGCGCGTGGTCGTTATGGGGGGAGCGGTGACAGTGCCGGGAAATCGGACCCCCGTAGCTGAAGCTAATATCTGTGCCGCCCCCGAGGCTGCCTCTCTGGTCTTTCAATCCGGAATCCCTGTCACGCTGGTAGGGCTGGATGTTACGATGCAGACATTGTTGACCCGGGAACATCTCCAGGCCTGGAGAGAGCTGGGTACCCATGTCAGCCGTTCGTTTGCAGATATGTGCGAGTTTTACATGAACGCCTACGCCCAGGTAGGCAACGTCAAGGGCTGTGCCCTGCATGATCCGCTGGCTGTTGGAGTTGTCATCGATCCGACCTTCGTGAAGGCCACGCCAATGCATGTCGCGGTGGATACCTCTGGTGGTCCGTCCGATGCTCGGACGATTGGCGATCGACGGAAGCAGCCTGCCGCAGCTCCCAATGTGGAGGTCTGCCTTGAGGTCGACCAGGAGCGCTTTGTCACGCATTTTCTTCAGCATGTGTTTTCCAGACAAAAATAGAAAAGGGTTTTGTGCATGGATATAAATAGAGAGACAGTCAATAAAAGAGGTGAGAGGATGCTCAAAGAATTTAAAGAGTTTGCATTAAAGGGGAATGTCATTGATCTGGCTGTCGGGGTTGTCATCGGCGGCGCTTTCGGCAAAATCGTAACGTCTCTGGTCAATGACATCATCATGCCGACCGTCGGCCTGCTGCTTGGCAAAATCGATTTTACCAATCTGTATATCAATCTGGGCGACAAGGTCTACCCGACGTTGGCCGCAGCCAAGGAGGATGGGGCTGCCACGATCAATTACGGATTGTTTATCAATACCGTAATCGACTTTTTAATTATTGCTTTCGCAATCTTTATTGCCGTCAAACAGGTGAATCGTTTTCGGAAAAAGAATGAGCCGGAAAAGGCGCCAGCTACGACAAAGGAATGTCCGTACTGCATCTCGGCCATTCCGCTCAAAGCGACACGCTGTCCACAGTGCACTTCGCCGCTTATCGAGGGAGAAGCTGTCGGGGCAAAAGCGTAAATTCGCTCGTGGCGCGATACGCATATAGCAGACATGAAAAAGAAATCGGCACTTCTCTTTACGAAGAGAGGGCCGGTTTTTTTCTTTTCCGCTGCTTTCGCCAAGCCAGATATTCCGAACGAAGGCGTTTAATCCGGTGATAGTAGATTTTCGTGGGAAGATCGGCAAAAGGACCATAGCCAGGAAAGTCAAAATTGACTTCGATCAGGACAAGCTTGCCGGTTTTGTCGATGGCCCAGTCAATCCCGATCAGGGAAGAATGCTTGTATTTGTTAAAGTGGTCGCAGATGAGATAACTCATTTTAATCAACTCACGCATGAGCTTCGCTCTCCGCTCCGGCTTGACACTGCGGGATTGAGCAATCGCTCTCTGAACGGTAATCACTTTTCCGCCCCCGGCCACATTGGTGACTACGCTATTTTTTGCCGCCACCTTAGCCAGCATGCCAGCGTATTGCCACTTGCCTGAACCATTACGCATCATCATCACGCGGATGTCAAAGGGCCTGCCTTTTACCTTCGAAAGGGGAATTCCCTTTTGAATAATGTGCTGCTTTTCCCCGATTTTTTGTTGTAGCTTCTGTCTCAACCGTGACAGTGTAGGGACGGAAACGGTTTGGCCGCGTTGTTTGACAAAAGAGTAGCCGCGATGAGTTTTCCATACCTTGATAATGCCCCGGCCCATATGCTCCCGACTGGGTTTGATAAAGACGGTATGGTATCGGTGCAGATAAGTTCCCAGAAGAGTTGGCCGATAAAGGGCGGTAGGAGGCATATAACCTTTGATGACGGGATGTTTGGCGAAAAAGCGGTGCAGACTCCATTTTGAAGAAGGTATCAAGCAGAAGCCCTCCATTCATGCTTAGTTCTCCTGATAGAATATACAGCAGCCGAGAAAACTCCACACTTATTTTAACGCTCAGCTTTCCGGGGCTTGGCAATCACTCTCCTTAAATTGCGATGACGGTGACCATTTTGTCCGGTATGATGTTTGGAGATGCTATACGCGATATTCTTGTACCGCGCCATCGCGGCAAGCAACGGAGGGACGGCGGTGAGTCAGGTAGAGCTTGCTACAATACTGAAAAAAAGCCTAAAGGAAAGCCTGGAAGCAGGGATCAGCCAGGGGGTTTTTCCGGGCGGGATTTCCATGCTGATTCAGGATGGTAAGTCGGCCGTCACGGTTGCGGCGGGGACTCTGTCAGCAGCCGAAGACACGGGACTTGCCCTGGAGCTTCAGGAGAGAGTTGATGAGACAACCATTTATGATATGGCCTCCTTGACCAAAGTCATGGTGACGCTTCCGCTTTTGCTGCTCAGTGTGCAAGAGGGAAGGCTATCCTTGACAGATTCAATTTCTCAACATCTGCCGGAGCTGGAAACGGGTACGGACTTAGCCGTGAAACGAAAGATTACACTGCTTCACCTGCTTACCCATACCGCCGGACTTCCTGCCTGGCGCCCATATTTTCTCCATGACAGCGGGTGCGAGGCGTATATTCGACGGATCGCCCAGGAAGCGATGATCGGCATACCCGGCAAGCAGGTCGTGTACAGTGACCTGGGCTTCATACTCCTGGGCTTTATCCTGGAACGGGTTTGGGATGAACCTTTGGACGAGCTGGCCCGAAGACTTATTTTTCAGCCGAGCGGAATGAGCAGCACCTGTTATCTGCCCCTGGTGCATCCGGAGCTGGAGAAGAAGCGAATTGCCCCCATGGAAAAGGGCGACGGCTTTGAGCTGAATCTGGCGATGCAGCAGGTTGTTTCCGAGGAAGCACTGGGCTTGCCCACTGCACAGGCACTGTCGGAGCGGATCGCTTCCTTTCACTGGAGGACCGGGATCATTCATGGCATCGTACATGACTGCAACGCCTATCACGGGCTGGCTGGGATCAGCGGTCATGCCGGCCTGTTTTCTACCTGTCCAGATACCGAGCGATACATGCGTATCTGGACCTCCGCAGAAGCGCCTGTCCGGATTGATCCGCTGCTGCAGAGGTTGGCTTGCCGCTGCCAGACAGGTGGACTTGCGCCGATGCGGGCACTTGGCTGGGAAGCAGCGGCGACAGGCGGCAATCTGGAGCAGTTGAGCGTCGGCTGCACGGGAGGAGATTGTCTCTCGGAGCATGCCTTTGGCCATACGGGCTTTACCGGTACGTCCATTTGGCGGGACCCGTTCAGAAGGGCTACGCTGATCACGTTAACCAATCGCGTTCATCCAACGGTGAGCCGGATGATGGGTACTTGGCGGCGATCCCATCATAATCGTCTGTTTTCTTTGATCACGCCTGTCGCAAAAACGCGTGGAAGATGAGGGGACAGAAAAAATCATGTACAGGTCGTCGAAAACAAGATGGATGGAAAAAATCAATTTGGAAGAAACCAGTTGACTGGTATCGGGAAGCTCAAGTAATATCCTTCTCAATGGGTATGGCCGTTTTACTTGCGGGCAGGGTGCCGTTCCTCGGTACTGTGCACTAGATTGGAGAGAGAAAATGAGTAAACAAACCGTGTTGGTTGCACTTGGGGGAAATGCGATTTTGCAACCAAAGCAGGAAGCAAATTTTCAAAATCAGTATGAGAATGTAAAAACAAGCTGTCAGTTTCTCGCCAAGTTGGTACATAACGGATACAACATCGTGGTAACTCATGGAAACGGACCCCAGGTAGGAACGATTTTGCGCCAAAATGAAGAAGCGAGCCACGTTGTGCCCGCCATGCCGCTGGACGTGTGCAGTGCAGAAAGCCAAGGCTTTATCGCCTACATGATGCAGCAAGCTCTGCATAATGAACTGAACCGTATCGGCAGCCCCAAACATGTGGTGAGCGTGGTCACCCGAACAGAAGTGTCGGCAGACGACCCTGCCTTTGCCAATCCGGACAAACCAATCGGCGTCTTCTACAGTGAAGAAGAGGCGAAAAAACTAAGTGCAGAGAAAGGCTGGACCGTGGCAGAGGATGCCGGACGTGGCTGGCGCCGTGTTGTGCCATCGCCAACGCCGCTAAGCATCGTGGAATCCGCATCCATCGTCGATCTGATCAACGGCGGTCATATTGTGATATCCTGCGGCGGCGGCGGCATCCCGGTCGTGAAAAAAGCGGATGGCAGCTATCAAGGCGTAGAAGCCGTCGTCGACAAGGATCGCAGCGGTTGCAAACTGGCAGAGCAAATTCAGGCGGACATTTTTGTTATTCTGACAGATGTTGAGCATGTATACATCAACTACGGCAAAGAAAATCAAAAAGCGCTGACAAACGTCACGTTGGAAGAACTGGAAGGCTATATCGCGGAAGGGCAGTTCAGCGCTGGAAGCATGGGGCCGAAGATCGAGGCGGCATACAAATTTGCCAAGCAAGGTGGCACTGCCATCATCTGCGCACTGAACAAGGCAGATCTGGCGCTCGAAGGAAAGAGCGGTACCCGAATTACACAATAGGAGTTTTAAACAGCAAGGGAGAAAGGCGGGGGAATCCTGTCTTTCTTTTCTTTTTTTACACATAGGCGTAGCAACGCAGCTGTAGTGAGAAAAATCATGTTTCCCTGCGTGCGACTGTGAAGCCCAGCTCAGCGGAGCAGCGGGTGGAAGGAAAAAGGGACGCAACCCTGATTCGCTTCGGAGCGACACGGCTTTTGCGGCCCCCTGCCACCCGCTGTGGAGCGGACAGTGAATCTTCCATGCAGGGCGGAGTACGGAGCTTAGCAGGGAAACATGATTCTTCTCACCACGGCCTCGATATACGGTAGGAGAAAAAAGAAATAACCAAAAAATAGCAATCAAAAAAAGAATTATAAAAAAATTAATAGTTTTAAACATTATATGCTATGATACCATATATCATTTTAATCAAGTAGGAAACTGTTTACATTGAGTGAAAAAAATATGTCTGATACTATATATTTGTCTCGTCGACAAAAATCGACATATGCACTGCACTTTTTGTTTTAATCAACATCTTTAGAATAGACAGCGAGGTGTCAGGATGAAACGATTTGGATTAGCTATTCAAATTGTTATTGGTCTGTTTTTGGGTATTTTGGTTGGTGCACTTTTCTACGGAAATCCCGCTGTAGCCACCTATCTGCAGCCTATAGGTGATATCTTTATTCGCCTGATTAAAATGATCGTCGTTCCGATCGTCATCTCAACGTTGATCGTCGGTGTAGCTGGCGTAGGTGACGTCAAAAAACTTGGCAAAATTGGCGGAAAGACGATCCTCTACTTCGAGATCGTCACGACCATTGCCATTATCGTCGGTCTCGTTGCGGCCAATCTGTTCCACCCCGGTGTTGGGGTTGACATGACGCATTTGACCAAAACAGATATCCATCAATACGTGGAGACAGCAGAATCCACGCAAAGCCATGGCTTTGCGGACACGTTCGTGAACATCGTCCCGAAAAACGTTTTCGAGGCAATCGTCAAAGGCGACATGCTGGCCATCATTTTCTTCTCCGTCCTGTTTGGGCTTGGGGTTGCAGCTGCCGGTGATCGAGGACAACCTGTTCTTCGTTTCTTCCAAGGTGTAGCTGACGCCATGTTCTGGGTCGTCAATACGATCATGAAGTTTGCTCCGTTTGGGGTTTTTGCACTGATTGGCGTAACCGTTTCCAAGTTTGGTCTCTCTTCACTGGTACCGCTTGGCAAGCTGGTTATTCTGGTCCACCTGACCATGCTTTTCTTTATTCTCGTCGTGTTGGGCATTATCGCCCGGATGAGCGGGATCAGAATTACTTCTCTGATCAGAATTTTGAAGGACGAGCTGCTGCTCGCTTATTCCACAGCCAGCTCCGAAACCGTCCTGCCAAAGATCATGGAAAAGATGGAGCGCTTGGGCTGTCCAAAAGCGATTACCTCCTTTGTCATTCCGACGGGTTATTCGTTTAACCTGGATGGCTCCACGCTTTATCAGGCTCTGGCTGCTTTATTTATTGCACAAATGTACGGCATTCACATGCCCATCAGCGCTCAAATCACACTGATGCTGGTCTTGATGGTAACTTCCAAAGGTATTGCCGGCGTGCCTGGCGTCTCCTTTGTGGTACTGCTGGCCACGCTCGGCTCGGTAGGAATTCCACTGGAAGGTCTCGCCTTTATTGCGGGGATTGACCGCTTGCTGGATATGGCCCGCACCGTGGTCAATGTCATCGGCAACTCTCTCGCCGCTGTAGT
This sequence comes from Brevibacillus ruminantium, assembly GCF_023746555.1. NCBI lineage: Bacteria > Bacillati > Bacillota > Bacilli > Caryophanales > Paenibacillaceae > Brevibacillus > Brevibacillus ruminantium. Next base: position 3,927,897 of record NZ_CP098755.1, on the reverse strand, counting down.
CGTCTCCCGTTGGGAAGGACAGTTTGATCAGCAAAAAGCAAAAGAATACATTCAGGAAACGACAGCACAAGTGGCCTGATAACTGCCTCTCCCTTCATCAGTATGACTGGCGAAGGGCTTTTTTTTTGTTGTATGATGAGACGGGGAGGATGTCTGTCCGTGACTAGGAAACGAGCTGAGCCCAAAAGTTCCTCAAAAAGGAGAAGATCCTATGAAAGAGCGTTATGCTGTCGGGATTATTGGATTGGGAGTAATGGGAGAACGTTTGCTGAATGCAATGGTGGCCCATGAGCGTTTTTCGGTGATAGCGGTCTGTGATATTTCTGCAGATCGAGCAAAGGCAACAGCGGAACATTACGATATTAATGCCTGGTACACAAACCATCAGGAACTGTTGGACAAAGAAGAGCTTGATTTGGTTTACATAGCTGTTCCGCCAAAATTTCATCATGGTGTCGCCTTGGACACACTGGCAGCGGGCAAGCATGTGCTTTGTGAAAAGCCGTTGGCAGGATCAGTAAAAGAAGGAGCCGAGATGCTTGCGGCGGCAGAAAAAGCAGGAGTCATTCACGCGATGAACTTCCCGATCTACTACCGTCCCCTCTTTCTTGAGCTAAAAAGAAGAATCGAAGAAATCGGAAATATCCGCCGAATCGACATCGTCACTCATTTTCATCAATGGCCGCGCCCTTGGCAGCAGACCGCATGGTTGTCCGGACGGGAGCAGGGGGGCTTTGTACGGGAAGTGCTGCCGCATTTTCTGCATCTGACCCAGGCGCTTTTTGGCAGCTATGAGGTGGTTCGCAGTGATGTCGATTACCCTGAGGACCCGGAAGCCTGTGAAGTGGGAATCTCCGCGCTGCTCCGTCTGCTAAACGGGACACCTGTGACGATAAACGGTTTGGGCGGCATCGGACAGAAGGAGCATTTGACCTACACCATCTACGGGACAGAAGGCACACTCACCGTCCAAAATTGGAATACGCTTCTTGCCGGGGGAAAAGGAGAGCTGCCAGTAGAAGTAACCATGCCCGAACAGGATCGGCTCTCTCTGCTGCTGGATGAGATGGCCAATGCGCTGGATGGGAAAGAAGCGAGACTCGTCGGCTTTGATACCGGGCTTGCCGTACAAAAAGGGCTGGATACGTTGCTGGGCATTCACAGTTGATCGGCTGTACACCAACAGCACAGCATCATTCGAATCCATGGCGTCGAAAAGAATGCAGAGAGGATACTGCTCATGAAAAATGAGTTGCTCGATATTTTTGATGAAGAAGGTGTTTGGATCGGAACTGAGTCGCGAAGTGAAGTGCATCGGCTCGGGCTCTGGCACCGGACCTTTCACTGCTGGATTTATCGTCGGGAACAGGATGCCATCTATCTGCTTTTTCAAAAAAGACATGCACAAAAAGACACCTGGCCAGAAAAGCTAGATATCACGTCAGCCGGACATTTGCTGGCGGGTGAGCAGCCGGAGGAAGGCGTGCGTGAGCTGGAAGAGGAGCTGGGCATGACGGTTCCAATCGAGAGGTTGCAATCGATCGGTGTGATTCCCGATGTCCTGCATGAGCCCGGCATTCATGACAAAGAGTGGTGTCATGTGTACGCCTGCGAATCTGCTCAGCCCTTGTCCGCCTACAAGCTCCAGCAAGACGAGGTAATCGGCCTTCTCTGGATCGGGCTGAATGACGTGAAGCGTTTGGCCGCAGGAGAGGTAGCCGAAGTGGAGGCGAACGGCTTTGTCCGTGATGCGGACGGCCGGGAGACAGCGGGCTGCCAGAGGGTAGCATGGGACGATTTGGTGCCGCATGAGCCCCATTATTATGAAGCTGTCTTTCGAGCAATCGAGGGTTTTGCAGCCTCGCCGCGCTGACAGAATCGATCCAAATCAGATTTACCTTCAGCTTGATACGCAAGCGTGGCCGCCGGCTTCTCTTATTCGGTATTTTCCTGGTTTTCCACTTTTTCCTTGTCAGTTCAATATGCTATTCGATAAAATATTTTTTATAAAGAGGACTGACAAGGAAGAGGGGATCGAGAAGATGGAAGAGATTCGGGCATTAGAGAAATCAGAAGCAGAAGATTTTGTCAGAATAGTCGGAATGGCGTATCCGCGACTGGAAATACAGGCGCCTGAAGCAAAAGAAAAATGGCTTCAGAGAATTCGTGAGGCGATTGAACATGATGCGACCAGTTCCTTTCAGGGATGTTTTCGCGATGGAAAGCTGGTCGGCGTGATGAAGTGGCGTGACTTTATGACGAATGTTCATGGGAAACGCCTGCTGACAGGCGGTATTGGCACGGTCGCCGTCGATCTTCTCCATAAAAAGGAAAAGGTCGCCAAGTCGATGATGACCCGGTTTTTGCACGCGTATCGGGAAAGGGGAGTTTCTCTGGTCTCGCTCTATCCTTTCCGCGTCGATTTTTACAGGCAGATGGGCTTTGGGGCAGGAACCAAGATGAACGAGTACCGGGTTCATCCCTTGAGTTTGCCTAGAGGCAACAAGCGTGACGTGGTCGCATTGACAAGCGAGGATCGGCAAGGGATTCTTGACTGCTACAATCGCTATGCAGCCCGCACGCATGGGATGACGGAAAAGACGGAGCGTGAGCTGCAGCTCATGCTGGATCGCCCTGACTCTCATTTCTTCGGCTTTCGTCGGGATGGGTTGTTGAGCGGATACCTGATGCTTGAGTTCCAGCAGGTAAGCAAGGACAATGCCAGCATCCACGATATTCATGTGCGGGATCTGGTGTACGAAACCCGGGAAGCGCTAAGTGCCCTGCTTGCCTTTTTGCGCAGTCAGGCAGACCAGGTGAGACGTATTGCCTTTTATACGCAGGAGGAGGATTTTCATGTTCTGCTTACTGATCCGCGAAACGATTCGGACCGTCTGATTCCCTTTTACTACCATGAAAGCCATGCCACAGGTGTGGGGCTGATGTATCGGATCATTGATGTTGGGGCGTATTTTCGTCAGTTGGCTGGACAAAAAATCGGACAAGGGAGCTGCACGCTGACTTTTCATGTGCGCGACAGTTTTTTGCCGGAAAATGAGGGGGCCTACACTGTTCGCTTTTGTGACGGGGTACCTGAGCTGATTGAGCATCCCGGTTCTTCGGTCGAAGCGGATGCCGCGGTGACCATGGATATTTCTGACTTTTCATCTCTGGCTATGGGATCGGTCCGCTTCCGCAGCCTCTATACGTATGGATTAGCTGATCTGTCTCATGATGGTCATCTGGACCTGATTGATCGCCTGTTTGACATCGCGCAGAAACCGCGCTGTACGGCTGCCTTTTAGTAGAATCAAGAGCATTTTTCACACTTTCTCCCCATATGCTGGTGATAAAGGGGAGGGGATGTGTCCGTGTGGGGAGCCGTTCTCATCTTTTGTATCTTCATGGTTTTTGTTTGGCTGGTGATTGATCTTTTGTTCCGGTTTATTCGCTCCGATACCATCAAGTATGATCGGAATCATTTATGGGAAAATTCTCGCGTTACCAAGAAGGAAATGAAGTATCCTGAAAAGAAATAATAGGGAAGTGCTATTTCGAGCGGGAATTTATAAATAGCGCCGTGCAAGCGGCGTTTTTTCCATTGGCAGTACCCAGCTTTGCCGGAGCGTCTGTGACGAATCCAGATTACAGGAAGAATGGGGGGAAAAGCGGTGAACGGCGTCATCACGCGGCAACAACGGGATTATTTTCGGTTAAAGCTGGAATCTCCTCTCTGTTCGCGCATGACAATCGTCATGATCAAAGGCAAGTCTTTGGAAATAGGGAGTGCTGAAGTTTTGATCGAGGACATCGGGGGCGGCGGTCTCCGTTTTCTCTCTGATTTGAAGCTGCCTGTAAATGACCAGCTCGTGCTTCAGTTTGAGACAGAGGTATTTTCTCAGCAGTTGAAAACATACGGTCACGTCGTGAGAAGTAGTGTATGGAGTGACCAGATTTATGAATACGCTGTCAAATTTACGATGGATGAATCTGCGCACGCCGAGATCAATCGCTTGGTCAATTCACTCGCGATCCGTTTCCGACAAAGAGGCAGATTGCCAAGCGGTCGGTTTTTGGAGGGAGAGCGTCTCGATTATTTTGCCAACATGAAGAATACGGAACAACAGCCGGTGTAAGGCTGATAGAAAAGACCTCATCGTGGCTGATGAGGTCTTTTCGCTTTCAGGTGATCCCGGGTGCAGGTGGTGCTCATTAACGGATGCCAGATGGCAGAGTGGGGGGAATGTAATTCAGTTCTTCGTCCGCTGTAATGTAGTCGGTATGGACCATCAACAGCAGATAGCGTTTTCCGGTTTGCGGGTCGCTCAAAATGATGTGATCCCGTCCGGCTGTCTCCAGCACACCGCGGAAGATTTTTGCATTCCATTGAGTGTTGTTTTCAAATGTCTGGTAAACCGTGACCACTTTGCCGCGATTGAGACGAAGGATGTTTTCGATGTAGGACTCTTCCACAAATTGACCCGGTGGCAGAGGGACGCCCGGAATCATGGAGCCGCTTGGCTGCATGGGTACAGCTTGCTGCTGGCCAAGCACTCCCGGTTGCAGAGGGGATTGAGCTGATTGGAAGGGATAGGCTGAGGATGGGTACATCTCCGTATACGGAAACTGTACATAAGGATTTTGCTGACTCATGATGAACTCTCTCCTTTTTTTGTCTTGCAAGCACCATCATCGTAATCCAGCTTAAAAGACGCGCGGACAATCCTGTGGGGTAGGAATGAAGAAGCAATGAGCCTTGTAACGCCCGGAATTGGTCTGATTAAACCACTCAGGGGGGCAGGCCCCTTCCGGCCGAAAGAACCAGAGCGCGTTTGAGGCGGGATGTTGTCTTTCTCCGTTGATCACCCGTCTTGCCAGCCGTCTCTCTTTATCCCTTGCACGTTGATAAAAGTACGACTTTTGAACGGATTCATACCCTCCGGGAGATTGAAACACCATGTCGCGCATGGTGCGAATATTTTTGAAGTCCAGACAATTGGCGAGAATGCGGTTCACACCGACATTCCCTACCATCAGCATCCCTAGATCTCCTTCACCTTCTGCTTCTGCACGCATAAGTCGAGCCAACAAATCCACATCGCTGGAGTTTGTTTGTATCACGGCCATCGCTACACCTCCTCCTAAAAAACTCACACTTCCAATATATTGAACGGTTCACAATAGGTGAATGTCCCAAAAATAAAACGCGCCGAGGAGTGAAGGGCTCCCAAGCGCGTTATCATTTATTACTGATGTTGTGCAAACTTTTTTTTGCGTCTGTTCCAGATCAGCCAAGCGAGGGCGATGAAGATTCCAATCGAAAGTACAGAAATCTCGAGGTAATCATCCAGCAGTTTTTTGGCATGTTGTCCATAGAAATGAAACAAGATACCGATCAGATAAAATTTAATCCCCCGACCTAAAATTGCAAACAGCATCAATTTGGACAGGGAATAGTTAAAAACACCGCTCAGGATGGTAAACACTTTAAAAGGGATAGGGGTAAAGGAGCCGATCAGCACGGCCGCATCCCCATTTTTATCAAACTGCTCGGTTGCCAGTGCAGTCCATTTCTCAGGCAGAATCTTTTTTAAAATCGGTTTGCCCAGCCATTTCCCCAGCATGTATCCGATAGGCGCACCGAGGATGGAACCGGTGAAAGCTACAGTTGCATAACGCAGAGCAGCAGAAGGATCGATCAAGCTCATCGCGATTTGCAGGAAAAAGGGTGGTACAGGGACGATAAATGAGTCCAGAAAAGCAAGTCCAAACAGGCCCCAGATTCCGTAGTGCATAAAAGCTTGCGTAATTTGATCAAACATGAGCGTCTCCTCAAGCGAATTATCCTTGACTCTCGTTCCATTATACAGGAAAGCCAATGGTTTCTGTAGTTTTATATATGCCTTGTACCAGTAGATATGCCTTGTATTACGTTTGGCGGCCAAAAGAGTTACAGACGGACAAGCGAAATCGGCACTTCCTGCTTCTAATTGCCAATGGAGTGGGACATACTGTTAGGGATTTTGAAAAAGGAGGAATTGGTCTATGCAACCCCATGTGTACGGCGCTCATGAAGTGATGGAGCTGCACGAAATCTTGAACGGGGCAGTAGATGCAATCAATACCGCGCAATTATACGCGCCCTATGCCCGTGATCCCGAATTGGTGCAGCTTCTCCGTCACCAGCTTCAATTTATGGAAACCGAATACAACAGTATGGTACATATGGTTCAAGGCTTGGGTGTAGGAGAGGGTATCCCTTATCGCACCATCTCTTCGCAGCAGGCTGCTGCCCCATCGCACATGCAGCCAATGTCACAGATGCATATGCCGCCATCTCAGCAAGCATTGACGATGTCCCAAATGACACAGTCACAGGCACAGCCTCCGCAGCAACCAAACACGCACCCCCATCAAATCGATGACCGGGACATTTCTTCCGCCTTGTTGGGACTGCATAAAACGGGAGCTACCTGCAAGATGAGAGCAGTACTGGAAGCAGCCCATCCCCAGCTCCGCAATATACTTTTGCAAAGTGCCGTCAATTGTGCAAACCAGGCATACGAAGTGTGGAACTACATGAAAAGCAGGGGATATTACCCGTTTGTTGCGTTGCCTGAGAGTGCTCAGGCTCAGCTTCTGAAAGGCTATCAGCCGACTGCTGGCACAAATGCGGGAGCATCTCAGCAGATGATGCCGCCATCCGTTCCCCAGCCTCCGGCACAAAACGGGACACTGTTTACCAATGTCGTTGATCCCGAAAATCCTGTCTCCCAGCAGACCTCGATTCTTTCCGGCATGACAAACCCGGGAGGGCCGCCCCAACCATCCTATTCGATGAATGCCAGCCAGATTTTTTCTTCTCCCCAGTATCGACAGGAGACTTATGGCACTGGAGATGAGCTGGGTATGACGACAGAACACGAGGGCACTCTGTCGGGAGAAGCCTACTCCAGTCTGCCCCAAGCCCAGGATGGAAAGCAGCAACGGGGAAGAAAGAAAGGAAGCTCCGATTCCACGATTGGGTAGAAAGTCCTTTCCGACTTATTGACGATGGGAAAGAATGTCTACTACTATAGAGGTACAGACCACAAAATGGGAGGTACCGATGAAAACATTGGGATCGGGGAAAGTCATCTTTTTTGCGCCAAACGGAACCACGCTGGAATTCAAAGGGGAAATCGACGTGCGCGGGGATCGGGTGGCGATTACGGAGATTATCTACTTCAACGGAAAGCCGAACGGTGCTCGTGAAATGAATATTCCGGTCGGCCAATCCGTGATTTACTGGGACCCGGAAGTATACGAGGAAATCGGCTTCGAATCCTAAGAGCGGTGGTAAACAACCTTGCCTTGAGGCAGGGTTGTTTTTTTAGTGCGCCCAGCATGGGCGATAGCTATAGGGTGGAAGTCCCGAACGGGGGGTGGCTGTCCCAACCGTTAGCTCAAGGCAAGGGTGTCGACCGTGAGGTCGAATCTGAAGGAAGCCAGCGGCAAAATCCCGACCTGAGGTACACGAACCCAATTTGAGGCTGTTGTATTCGGGCGAGTCTGCTAAACAAGACAAAGCCCCATACAGCCAAGGGATACAGCAGTAAACTTGGGCAGGTACATGGGATGAAAGTTATCGTTCTTACCTGGGGAGGTCTGCATGGAACGCCTTCAACTGTTGGTAACCGCCTCCGTAAGGAGGCGCTGAACATGCAGAAGTCAGCAGAGGCCATAGTACCCGAGTAGAGGACGCTTGAATGGGGAAGGGCTGAACATCAAGTCAGCACGCGATCCATGTCTTTTGTTACGATACGTCGAAGCAGAATTCCAGAAAGGAACTACTTTTGAAGAGCAGGGGTGAAGCCCCGAGGGTACAAAAAGAGGGCTGAGTATCGTTCAGCAAACACGGAACCCGCATGTGCGAAGGAAGGAATATCGTTATGGACTTGCTGGAGAAAGTTTTATCACGGGAAAACTTACGGATGGCACTTCAACGAGTAGAAGCAAACAAAGGTGTTGGTGGAGTCGATGGTGTTTCAACCGAACAACTACGCGACTATCTACACGAACACTGGCAAACTATCCGTGAGGAATTGGAAAGAGGAACCTATCGACCTTCACCTGTCCGCAGAGTCGAAATCCCGAAACCTGACGGAGGCGTAAGGTTATTAGGCATTCCCACCGTGGTGGACCGCTTCATCCAGCAAGCCATCCTCCAAGTATTAACACCGATCTTCGATCCCACCTTCTCGGAGTCCAGTTACGGATTTCGCCCGAAACGTAGCGCCCACATGGCAGTAAGGAAAGCGCAAGCGTATATCAGGGAAGGATACAGATTCGTGGTGGACATCGATCTAGAGAAATTCTTTGATCGTGTCAACCATGATATCCTGATGAGCCGCGTGGCTCGTAAAATCCAAGACAAGCGCCTTCTAAAGCTGATTCGATCCTATCTAAACGCAGGTGTCATGATAAAAGGAATCTGTACTACCTCAAGTGAGGGGACACCGCAAGGTGGACCGCTAAGCCCACTATTAGCAAATATCTTGCTTGATGATCTGGATAAGGAATTAGAAAAGAGGGGACATCGCTTTTGCCGCTATGCGGACGATTGCAACGTCTACGTGAAAACAAGACGAGCAGGAGAACGGGTTAAGAAGAGCATGAAAGATTACTTGGAAAAGGTGCTTAGGCTAAAAGTAAATGAGGAGAAAAGTGCGGTGGACCGGCCGTGGAAACGTAAATTCCTTGGCTTTAGTTTTACTTTCGTAAAACAGACAACGGTTCGTATCCACCCAAAATCCCTTCTCAAGTTAAAAGAGAAAATCCGCACGATCACGAATCCAGTGTGGAGTATCTCGCTTGAGGAACGGGTTGAAAGGTTAAACCAGTATCTCATGGGTTGGATTGGATATTTTGCCCTTGCAGACGCAAAGGGAATCTTACAATCCATTGAGGAATGGACAAGGCGTAGGCTCCGTCTTTGCTTGTGGACGCAGTGGAAACGAGTGAGAACCAGATATCGAGAACTCCGTTCTCTTGGTATATCTCACACAAAAGCAATTGAAATTGCAAACACCCGCAAGGGGGCATGGCGTACTACAAAGACTCCGCATATACACAAAGCCCTCGGCATTGCCTACTGGCAACAACAAGGGCTCAAAAGCTTAACACAGCGATATTTTGACATTCGTCAAGCTTGGTGAACCGCCGTATACCGAACGGTACGTACGGTGGTGTGAGAGGACGGGGTTAGCCACCCCCTCCTACTCGATTCTTGTAATTGACAATCATACCATGGCGAATCCACCCTGCAGGGCGGAGCCCGGAGCTGAGCGGGAAAACATGATTCTTCTCATCACAGCCTCGTATCGGGGCCTGATTTGTGATACCATGAAGCGTGGATGAATTGTTTAAGGGAAGAAGGAGTGATCCTTTTGATCGATCATATTTTGGAACGTGCCCTCGCCGGTGAACGCCTCGGTCTGGAAGATGGACTGGCCCTGTTTGACAGCAATGAGCTGGAGAAAATTGGCCATTACGCCAACCTCGTGATGCAAAAATGGCATCCCGATCCCATCACGACCTTCGTCATCGGACGAAATGTAAACTATACCAATGTTTGTGACACATACTGCCGATTTTGCGCATTTTATCGGCCGCCAGGATCAAAAGAAGGGTATGTACTCTCCAATAAGGAAATCTACCAAAAGATTCAGGAGACAGTTGACGTCGGCGGAACCGAGATTCTGATGCAAGGCGGAACCAACCCGGACTTGCCGCTGGAGTACTACCTGGATTTGCTGCGCGGCATCAAGCAGCGTTTTCCGCAAATCACCATGCACTCGCTCTCTACGGCCGAGGTGCAAAAAATGGCCCAGGTGTCGGGACGCTCCATCGAAGAAGTACTGCGCGAATTAAAAGCGGCCGGACTTGACTCTCTCCCGGGGGCGGGCGGTGAGATTCTGGATGATCGGACGAGACGGAAAATCTCCCGACTCAAAGGCTCCTGGACAGAATGGATTGATACGCAGAAAGCGGCCCATCGCGCAGGATTGCCCGGAACGGCAACTATGGTGATCGGTTTTGGCGAGGAGATGGAGGAGCGCGTTCTCTCCCTCATGCGCATTCGCGATGCACAGGATGAGACCAACGGATTTACGGCTTTTATCACCTGGACGTTCCAGCCGGACAATACCAACATGAAGGCTGTCAACAACACGCCGGAGGAATATCTGAAAACGCTGGCCATCGCCCGGTTGATGCTGGACAACATTCCGAATTTCCAATCCTCCTGGGTTACCATGGGACCAGAGATCGGCAAGCTGTCCCTCTCCTATGGCGCCAATGACTTCGGCTCGACGATGATGGAGGAAAACGTCGTGTCCGCAGCCAAATGCGCCTACAAGGTGAATACCAACCTGATCTTGCAATTGATCAGGGAGGCGGGAAAAATCCCTGCCCAGCGAAATACGAAGTACGAAATCCTGCGTGTTTTCCAGGAAGGAGAGCAGGCAGAGGTGGACTTTGTCATGCAAAATTAACCACATAAAACGACCCCGGAAGGGTCAAAGATGCACGGTGCCTGGTTGACAGCGCCGTGTTTTTTCTTGCCATCTGCAACCTTCCCTCTCTTTCCAAGCGTTTAAAAGTATATCGCCTCTAGCGGGACATATACTGTAACTACATTGCGGATTGGGGGGGATAATGATGCAAACCTATACCCTGTTTTTTGAAAATGTCCCTGCGCATTGTGAAGTGTTTCGCTCCATCTTGCATGACATGAAGGAGCGGGTAAAAACAGATCCGGTGCGCATTACATATGAGGAGCAGCAGCAGGATTCCTTTACGCTGTTTCGTTTTCAGAGCTGGTGCCAGGAAGAATACAACGCCGAGACGATCGAATGGGCGCGTGCGTACATCTCCTTGGCAGTTGCTGAATGGGTCCTTCGGGCAAAAGAACCGGAAGTGATGGAAGAGATCGCGACAGATCTGATCCTGTCCGAAGAGTTGGAAGAGGAATGGCCGTCCATCATCCCGTTTGTGCAACGCTTGTGCTTGGAGGAGACAATTCCGGGCGACACGCTGCAAATGACTTCGCGGAAGGCCCGGATCTATCGCAAGGTGTTTGACTACCTGGAGGACGAGCGGCACATCAACGTACTTGGCTTTGTCCGGTTCCGACTGCAGGATCATTGGAATGAACTGTTTGAGTTGGTGGAGACCGGTTTGGATGACTATCTGGAAGACCGGCAGTATCAGGAGTTTGTCGATTTGCTCCGCTATTTCGTTGCCGATCAGGAAACCAAGCAGGAAGTGGTTCACGTCGTTCCTAGTGTGGACAAACCTTTCCATCTCTATGACAAGCACGGAGAGCGAATTTGGCTGGAGCAGTTGGACGCGATTCTCTCGGTTGACGAGCAGAAATGCCGGGACGAAGATTATTTGGTCAGTGCGCTGGTCACGCTGGCTCCCGAACGAATCGTGCTGCATCTGGCAGAGGACAGGCCCTCGCTCATTCAGACGGTGAAAAGCATCTTCGAAACTCGGCTGATGACCTGTCACTCTTGCCCCTTGTGTTTATCAGGCAGACGCATACTTGACGGGAACAAACCAACTCCGCTATAATACGAAAAACAACTCCACACCGAAAATACAATGAGAAGGACATGGATGATGCTGTTGTTGCTTCAGAGAGGCGGGACACTGGCTGGAAGCCCGCTGCATACAGGTGTCGATCTACCCCCTTCGAGTAGCCGCCGGGAAAGAACGAATACACGTTCACAGTATCGGCGAGCCGGTTGAAAAACCGTTATGGTAATGAAGTGTTCTGCCTTGGATGGCCCTTCCCGCAGGAAGTTGGCATCTGACAGATCAGTAGGGTGGTACCGCGGGTAACAAGCACTCGTCCCTTCAGGGGATGCGTGCTTTTTTTATTTCCCAGTAAAGAAAAAATAGGAAAAGAAAGGAAGTATGGATCGTGGCACAAATCAACGTTACATTCCCGGACGGAGCCGTGCGTCCGTATGAGGCAGGCGTCTCCATTGAAGATATCGCCGGCTCGATCAGCTCCAGCCTGAAGAAAAAAGCAGTGGCTGGGAAAGTAAACGGCAAAGTAGTCGATTTGTATACACCGGTATTGGAGGATGCGGCTGTCGAGATCGTCACCCTCGATTCCACCGACGGATTGGAAGTGTATCGCCACAGTACGGCTCACTTGCTGGCCCAGGCGATCAAGCGTGTGTACGGCAAAGATGTAAAGCTGGGGATTGGCCCGGTAATTGAGGATGGTTTTTACTACGACATGGATATCCCGGTATCACTGAATCCGGAAGATCTTCCAAAAATCGAGGCGGAAATGGAGAAAATCGTTAAAGAAGATCTCCCTATCCGCCGAAAAGAGGTAAGCCGTGAAGAAGCACTTGCCATCTTCCAGGAGCTGAATGATCACCTGAAGCTGGAGCTGATTCGCGATCTGCCTGAGGATGCGACCATCACGATCTACGAGCAAGGCGAATTTTTTGACTTGTGCCGCGGTCCTCATTTGCCGTCCACCGGTTTGATCAAAGCATTCAAGCTGATGAGTGTGGCCGGTGCTTACTGGCGCGGCAAGTCAGACAATCAGGTTCTCCAGCGCGTTTACGGTACAGCGTGGCCGAAAAAATCGGAGCTGGATGAATACCTGCACTTCATCGAAGAAGCGAAAAAGCGTGATCACCGCAAGCTCGGCAAGGAATTGGAGCTGTTCATGTTCTCGGAAGAGGCTCCGGGCATGCCGTTCTACCTGCCAAACGGTTTTACCGTACGCAACGAGCTGGAGCAATTCTCCCGCCGTCTGCAGCAGCTCGCTCACTACACAGAGGTGCGTTCACCATTCATCATGAACCAGCGTCTCTGGCTGCAGTCCGGACACTGGGATCACTACCATGAGAACATGTACTTCTCCGAGGTGGATGACACAACCTACGCTCTGAAGCCGATGAACTGTCCGGGCCACATGCTGATCTACAAAAACAAGATGCACTCCTACCGTGATCTGCCGATCCGATACTCCGAGTTCGGCCAGGTTCACCGTCACGAATACTCCGGTGCTCTGAACGGCATGCTCCGGGTACGCACCTTCTGCCAAGACGATGCCCACGTCTTCGTGCGTCCCGACCAGATCGAAAGCGAGATCAAAAGCATGATAAAGCTCATCGACAGCATCTACAAGGTGTTCGGCTTCGAATACAGCGTCGCGCTCTCGACTCGTCCGGAAGACTCGATGGGATCCGACGAACTGTGGGAACTGGCGGAAAGCTCGCTGAAAAATGTACTGGAAGAGGCTGGTTTGCCGTACGAGATTAAGGAAGGAGACGGAGCCTTCTACGGACCGAAAATTGACTTCCAAATTACAGATGCGCTGAAGCGCCGTCACCAGTGCGGTACCATTCAGCTTGACTTCCAGATGCCAGAGAAATTTGACCTGACCTATGTCGGCCAGGACAACGAGAAGCACCGCCCGGTGGTTCTGCACCGCGCGATGTACGGCTCGATGGAGCGCTTCATCGGTATCCTGATCGAGCACTACGCGGGCGCTTTCCCAGTCTGGCTCACTCCTGTACAAGTGCGTCTGATGACCATCAACGAAGTGCATGTGGAGTACGCACAAAAAGTGAAGGAAAAAATGGAGCAAGCCGGCATCCGCGTCGAGTTGGATGCGCGTAATGAAAAGATCGGCTATAAAATCCGTGAAGCCCAGGTGCAAAAAGTGCCGTATATGCTGGTCATCGGGGAAAACGAAGTGGCAGAGGGCACACTCTCTGTTCGCAAACGCGGAGTAGGCGACGAAGGCGCCATGACAGTGGATGCGTTCCTTGACAAGATTAATAAAGAAATCAGCGAAATGAAATAAGCCAGACGGGTCGAATCGCGCTTTGACTAAGAGCGATCAAACGGTTTGACACGTGAATGAAAAAGATGCTGTCCGTTTTTACACGGGCAGCATCTTTTTTTATCATCACCAAACAGGGGCGTCACGCAAACGTATTTTCTCACTAATGGCCTACATATTTAGCGTAGAGAGTCCGGGCTACCGAGATCTCATCCGTCCCTTGTACGAGCACACGGCCGTCCTTGAAGAAGACGAGCGTATAGGCGTCAATATGAAAGCGGAGGAGGAAGGCATTGAGGTTTACTGCTCCAATCTTATGCAAACGATGGGCCAATTGTTCCAGATCAACGGTTTGCGGGTATTGCGGGCTGATCTGTACCGTATCTCTGCCGCAGAGCAGGGCAAAATCCTCCCCTTCCGGCTCAGTTATGCCCAAATAATGGAAGTTCCGCGATGCACATACGTCGCACGACGGGTTTCTTCCTGTGGAAATATCCATTTGCATTTGATCATTCTGCCAGATGTCCAGCTGCTCCAGATGTGGATTCAATTTGTCTTCCGCTCCTACCAGCAGCTTCAGTGCCTCTGTCGCTTGGTAGGAAGCGACGATGTGAACGATGGGCCCGATCACTCCGACGGTATCACAGGTTTCTCCCCGTCCAGAAGCTGAGGTAGGAAACAGACAGCGAAAGCAGGGGGTCACTCCCGGACGGATGACGGCAAACATGCCGCGCGCACTGACCACACCGCCGTAGACCCAGGGAATCTGGTGCTTGACGGCCACGTCATTGATCAAATAACGGACATGAAAATTGTCTGTGCCATCGAGAATTACATCCGCATCTGCAAGAAGCGCCTCTGCATTTCCCGGACCGAGGTCTGCAACGACCCCTTCGACCGTAACCCCGGAATTGATCGCTTGCAGCTTGTTCATCGCGGCGACCGCCTTGGGCAGATGCTGGCGGGCATCCTCTTCCTCGTAAAGCATCTGCCTTTGCAAATTGCTCTCCTCGACAAAATCACGGTCGATCAGCCGCAGATACCCTACACCTGCCCGGACCAGATGATTGGCAAGGACAGTCCCCAATGCACCCATTCCGACAATCGCTACTTTCTTTCGCTGCAATACGGCTTGCCCGGCCTCACCGATCGGGGAAAACAGAATCTGCCTGGAATAGCGTTGTCCCACCATCGGGCATCTACCTCCCCTCATGTGTGTCTTCCCAACTTCAGTAGATCATCCGGCCGCAGAGAAAATCCTGCAAACCACTTGTCTGTGGTTGCTCAAAGAACGACGCGGTATCACATGCCTCCACGATGCGTCCTTTGTGGAGAAACAGGCATCTGTCCGTCAGTCTGCGGGCCTGCTGGAGATTGTGAGAGACGATCAGAATCGTCGTCTGATGCTGCCTGTGAACAGCCTGGATGACGCGTTCGTAGATAGAGACGTTATAGGGATCGAGATTGGCTGTGGGTTCATCCAGAAAGAGCAGGTCCGGTTGATACACCAGCACTCTGGCCAAAGCCACCCGCTGAGCTTCCCCGCCAGAGAGGGTAGGGGCACGCTGGGCTTCAGCATCTTCCAATTCTACCAGTTTGAGGGCTTCTGTTACACGTGCCTGGATCGTCGCCCTGTCCATTTTCCGGTAACGCAGACCAAGCGCCACGTTGTCGAATACAGTAGCATCAAACATCGTCGGTTTTTGTTGGACGAAGCCGATTATTCGTTGAAGTGCAAGGCCGTTTGCATGAGTGAGGGAAGGGAGATGGACTGAGGTACCAAATACATTCATCATGCCTGTAGCTGGTCGCTCCAGCAGGGACATGACACGCAGTAATGTGCTTTTCCCCGATCCGCTGGGACCGACGATGCCAACGATTTTCCCTCGCTCAAAGGAAGTCTGTTCTACCTGCAATACGTTTTTTCCCGAATAGACAACTTGCAGATCACGCAGCTCCAGTTGATTCATTTCGTCATCTCCGCCCGCTTTTTAGTTGTTGGAGTACTCCCATGACAAGAAAGCTGTTAAACAAAAAGCTGATGAAGAGAAGCACCACTCCGAGCTGCAGCCCGGAAGTGAAGTTGCCCATTCTCGTCTCCAGAATAATCGCTGTGGTCATGACGCGGGTGTGATGCTCAATATTGCCCCCAACCAGCATCACAGCCCCAACCTCGGAGATCGCCCTGCCATAGGCAGCCGCCACCCCCGACCAGATTCCTTTGCGCGCTTCCTTTACGATGGTCAGGACCATCTGAGCTGGACTGGCTCCCAGACTTTTGGCTGTTTCCCAGTAAGCCCTCTCCTTGGACTGGACGGCTGACATGCTCAGTCCGGCCAGAATAGGCGTAACCAGGACGACTTGTGCGATCACCATCGCTTCCGGTGTGAATAGCAGGCCAAGCGATCCCAGAGGACCGTAGCGAGAAAGCAGCAGGTAGACGACGACCCCCACCAAAACGGGAGGAAGTCCCATACAGGTGTAGATCAAAACGACGGCCAGACCTTTTCCCGGGAAAGAATACAGGCCGAGAAACGCGCCTAATGGAATGCCGATCAGTGACCCAAGCAGAATGGCAGTTGTTGTCACTTTCAGGGAGAGCCAGACAACCTCCCATACCTCTGGAGTGATTATCATATTGCCGGGCTCCTATCGTTTTTTCGCGGAAGGAACGAACAATCCTTTTCCATATTTATCCGCGCCGAATTGGCTAATTGCTTTTTGACCTTCTTCGCCAACGAAGAACTGAATCAATTTCTCCGCAGCATCTGGCTTGGATGTGGTTTTCACCTGAATAATTCCGTACGGATTTAAAAGAGATTCGTCTCCTTGCTTCAGCACCTGCAGGTTCATTTTACGGGAAAGAAAAGTGGCCTCATCAGTCAAGGTATAGGCGTTTTTCTCGTCGGCCATCTGCAAGGTTGCTCCCATGCCTTGACCCGAGGAGAGATACCAGTTTCCTTCAGGCGTTATGCTTGCTTCTTTCCAAATGCTCTTCTCTTTTTTGTCCGTGCCGGAGTCATCGCCCCGGGAAATGAAAGTAGCTTTTTTCTCCGCGATGCGGCTCAAAGCCTCTGTGGCTGATTTGGCCGATTTTACGCCTGCCGGGTCGTCTGCCGGACCTACGATGTAGAACTGGTTGTACATGACGTCATACGCATTGATCCCAAAGCCATTTGCGACGAATTCATCTTCCGACTTGCGCGAGTGCACCAACACTACATCGGCGTTTCCGTCCTCACCCAGTTTAATGGCTTGTCCCGTGCCTACAGCGATCACCTTTACTTTGATGCCGCTGTTTTGTTCAAAAAGGGGAAGGAGCGTATCCAGCAAGCCGGAATCCTGCGTGCTGGTTGTCGTCGCCAGGATGATCTCCTGACCGGTACCAGACTGCTTCACCTCAGAAGCCGCTGTTGAAGCAGGGTCAGGTGCAGCAGGAGCCTGTCCAGCTGTTTGACCCTGCTGCTCTTGCCCGGAAGGCGCCTGCGGGGCAGGGGTGGACCCTGTGGAGGAAGTACAGGCAGTGAGCAGCAAGCACAGGACCATTGCGAAAAAAAGCGAGAAGGCACGCATGCGTTTCAAATCCATCATCTCCTTGTAGATTGGCTTCAAATGGTTTAGAGGCGTTCAAGAATTTTCCCGGTCGAGGAAACACCGTAGCCGCCCAATGCAACCACAGCTTGTTTGAAAGAAGGATCGCGCAACACCTCCAGAAAGACGCGAAAGCGCTCCTGATTCAGCAAACGGGTAGGAATGACCAGATCATAACGCTCTTCTTGTACGGGAAAAAAGTCGAGGCCAAGCCCTTTGGCAGCACTTTCAATCCCCAGTGCGACATCAGCATCACCGCGAAGCACAGCGGAGGCCACCTCGTAGTGCGTGCTGACCTCGTGCTCATAACCCGGAATGCTCTCGGAAGCATGGCCAAACTGGCGCAGTTTGCAGTCGAGCAGGAGGCGAGTGCCCGAGCCGCGTTGACGGTTCACAATCCGATGCCGTCCGGAGAGAAACTCTTCCCAACTGGTGATCATTCGCGGATTGCCTAGTGGTACGATGAAGCCTTGCCAACGATTGACCAGATTGACGACCGCGATCTCTTCATTTGGCAGGAGCGAGCGGATATGCGTCAGATTGTACTCGCCGGTGCTTTGGTCGAGCAAATGACAGCCAGCCATATCGACGCGCTGCTTGTACAGCTCGATCAACCCGTCCATGCTGCCGGAGAAGACAGGCAACAGAGTAATTCCCCGTTTGCCCAATGCCCGGGTAAGCAGATCCAGAGAGAGGTCGTGACTGCCTGCAAAATAGATCTCTGCTGACGGTTTCCGATTGCTTTCCCTGCCGGCTCGCCCATAGGGAGAAGCTTCTTCGTCCGGCGCTGATTTATGCTGGCGCATGAAGTGGTCCAGATCGGTACGAAGGATGCGCAGTGCTCGTCCAATTTTGGATGCGGGCAGCTCTTTGCGCTTGATCATTTCGTAAACGGTGTACTTGGACAGCTTTAAAGCGGAAGCGACCTCCTCCGGGGTCAAGTAAGACCTGTCCATGACAACCCCCTTTTTTGAGGCTTTTTTTGGTTTTGTTTGGTTCAGTTGGGAATCGTTTGGTTTCATTTGTTTGAAACTAACATACTTGAGGAAAGGACGAATTGGCAATAGAGTGACTTAAGAAAATAATCGAAAAATTTGTTTTTTTGCAGATTCACCTCTGTTCTGAGGGGAGGATATGCTACATACAAGTCGAACTAGGAGGGTAATGTCACGTGTCAAACCAAAGAAAAAAGGGGGAAGCATGCGATGAACCTGGGAGGTTTTAAAAACCGCGAGATCGTGGTCGATCTCTCCTCCGGAGCCGTTGATTATCGGGAAATCAACGAGGAATTGGCGAAGAAATATATTGGCGGCCGCGGATTGGGAGTGAAGTACGTGTATGACAATGGACCGGAGGTGGAACCGTTCTCCGAAGAGAACATCCTCTGCGTCATGACCGGACCGGTGACCGGCTCGCGCTCTGCGATGAGCGGCCGTCTCTGCATGGTGACAAAGTCCCCGCTGACCAATACCGTAACCGATTCCCATATGGGCGGCTGGTCGGCTGCGCGGATTAAGTGGGCGGGAGTTGACAATCTCATTTTTAAAGGGAAAAGCGACAAGCCTGTCTATCTTTATATCGAAGACGGTCAAGGAGAGCTTCGCGATGCCAGCGATCTCTGGGGACAGGGGACCCGCGCCACCGTCAAAGCGATGCAAGATCGGTACGGCAAGGAAAATCTGAGTGTGATCTGCATCGGACAAGCGGGAGAAAACCTGGTGCGCTATGCCGGATTCATCAACGAAAACGACCGTGCAGCAGGCCGTGGCGGCACGGGTGCGGTTGCCGGAAGCAAAAAACTGAAGGCGATCGTCATCAAGGCCGCTCAAAAAGGAAACATGCCGGTGCCAGTTCAGGATGAAGAGTACAAGCAAGCCAACCAGAAAGCGCTCAAGGCGATTATGGAAGGCGGCCTGACCGCACCGAAAAAAGGCGGTCTGTCCGTATACGGCACCAACGTGTTGACCAACATCATCAACGAAGTAGGCGCACTGCCGGCGATGAATTCCAAATATTCGCACTGGGAGGGCGCAGAGGGACACAGCGGTGAGACCGTCAATGCCACGCTGCTGGTTGCCGACAATACCTGTCATGCCTGTCCGGTCGCTTGCAAAAAAGAAGTGGAGGTCAAGGAAGGAAAGTACAAGACACGCGTCGAGAGCTTCGAGTATGAATCCGGCTGGGCGCTCGGAGCAAACTGCGGTCTGGGTGATGCTGCCGCCATTTCTTATATCATCAATCTCTGCAACGAGCACGGCATGGATACGATCGAGCTGGGAAACACGCTCTCCTGCATGATGGAGGCCTATGAAAGAGGGCTGACCGAAGAGCATATTGACTGGGGCGATGCTGACCGGATGATCGAGCTGACCGAAATGCTCGTCTTCCGCAAAGGGGTTGGCGATGTGCTGGCGGAGGGGACAGCCCGGGCAGCGAAACTATTCGGTGACGAGAACCTGGCCATGTGCGTCAAGGGGCAAGCGATTCCCGCATACGATCCGCGCGGGATTCAGGGGATCGGACTGGGGTATGCGACGAGCAATCGCGGAGCATGCCATCTGCGCGGGTACACAGTGGCAAGTGAAATCGCGGGAATTCCGATGCCGACCGACCGCTTGCAGCCAGAAGGAAAGGGCGAGCTGCTGAAGGTGTTCCAGGACCTGCTCGCTTTCTCCGACTCGATGAATATCTGCAAATTCTCCTCCTTCTCGGAAAATGCGGAGAACTACGCAGAGCAGTATTCGGCCATGACCGGCCAAAAGGTGAGCGCCGATGATGTAATGAAGATCGGTGAGCGCATCTACAACCTGGAGCGCCATTACAATAATCTGGCCGGCTTTGACAAACGGGAGGACGACTACCTGCCGAAGCGCTTTACGGAAGAACCGGGTACGGGCAACAGCGCCGGCCACGTCAGCAGAATGGATATCATGCTGGATGAGTATTATCAGGTGCGCGGCTGGGTTGACGGCGTCGTACCGGAGGAAAAACTGAAAGAGCTGGGCATCGCTTGAGTGCCAATGAAAAAAGGTGGAGATTTCATCCACCTTTTTCCCAACTCATCCGATCTGAAAGTTAGCCGCCTACTCTGAGCACCTTCATCCGAAATTGTTTCAGCAAACGATCAAAGCTTGGCTGATCATGGGCGCGAACGTGAATAAATACAGCCTGGACGTGAAAACGGGAGGTAATCGTGACGGTTTCCTCCCGCTGCACTTCCGCCTGCCAGCCCTCTCCTCTGATCGTAATCGGAAGTGCATTGTCCGTGCCACCCAGCCGTTTTCCGCCGCATTCCTCCAGATAGGTGATCAGATGGGAAAGGGGGATTCCGCGAAGCTCCAGGGTTTCTTCGACCATACTAGCCTCCTGCCACGGGAGGGAACAGCGCAAACTGATCTTCTTCCAGGACTCTGGTCTCCAGGCCCTCCGCGTGGATGACATTGCGACCGTTGATGAAGACATGTACGAACGGTTTGAGTGTTCGCTCCGGTGTGAAGACCTCCTCTTCCAAAGCAGGAAACATGCGGATGAGCGACTCCAGAATGTCAATCACGCGATTGCCGTCTGTCATCGGCACATCGACTGACTTCGCAGCGCAGATTTCACGAAAATTGGCAAATACCTTTACAATCATATCGGAATTTTCCCCTTTTTCTTACTTATTATAATCGATCCAAAGAGCAAGCAAAATGCTGAAACGAAAGGGAGGCAGACATGAAATTTTTTAAAGTAAAAACCGTTTCTGAGTCGTTGTCGATCATCGCTGATCAGTTCCGTCCACTCCGGCCCCCTGTACAACTGCCGATTGCTGATGCATGTGGCATGGTGCTCGCAGAAGATATCGTCTCTGGTGAGCAGGTGCCGCATTTTTCCCGCTCCACGGTAGACGGTTTTGCCGTGAGGGCCAGGGATACCTACGGCGCGTCTGATTCATTGCCGGGGTTTTTAGACATCACCGGAAGAATTGAGATGGGCAAGGCACCGGAGCAGCTTCTCAAAGAGGGGCAGGCTCAGGCAATACCGACGGGAGGCATGCTGCCAGAGGGAGCAGACAGCGTCGTCATGATCGAGCACGTGGAAGAAATCGATGATTTACTCAATGTTTACAGGCAAGTCGCTCCAGGAGAGAACGTGATTCGCGCTGGAGATGATGTCCAGCAGGGGGAGCTGGTCATGACTGCAGGTCATCGGCTTCGCCCCCAGGATTTGGGGGTGCTTTCGGCGATCGGAAGGACGGAGGTACGGGTATTTCCCCGTCCCATCGTTGGCATTTTGTCGACGGGCGACGAGGTCGTCCCGACGGATAAAAAACAGCTTGCTCCCGGAGAAGTAAGAGACATCAACAGTGTCACAGTGGGGGCAACAGCTCAGCAGTACGGAGCCAAAGTCATTCAGGGCGGGATCGTCCGGGACGATTACGAGACGTTTGCAGCCAGGGCCCGCCAGTTGTTTGAGGAAGTTGATTTTCTCATTCTCTCCGGCGGCAGCTCTGTCGGGACGAGGGATTTTACCGTACAGGTCATGCAGGCGCTCGGTGAACCGGGCGTGCTGATTCACGGCGTAGCGACCAAACCGGGAAAGCCGACGATTCTCGCCAAAGCGAACGGAAAGCCCGTGATGGGATTACCCGGCCATCCCGTCTCCGCACTGATCATGTTTCGACTCTTCGCCCTTCCGCTGCTCGACAAACTGCAAGGCCTTCGTCCCTGTGAAACTGATACGCGGCTTTCGGCCAAGATTTCGCGCAATGTCCCATCGGCGGTCGGGCGCACAGATTACATCCGGGTGAAGCTGGAAGAGCGGGCGGACGGCTTGTGGGCGGTCCCTGTCTTTGGAAAATCCGGCCTGATCTCTACACTCGTCGAGAGTGAAGGAATCGTGGAAATTGGTCAGAACAAAGAAGGGATCATCGAGGGCGAAGCTGTCAAGGTATATATGCTTTCATAACGGAATACGAGGAACGGACGTAACAGGTAAGAACGGGTGTGATAGGTCAAGCACCCATGCGCAGATGAAGCCACAGCCCCATATATTGAAATGATCGCAGGAGGAGAAGCATGCGGAAAATCTACTTGGAAGATACCCCGCTTCGGGAAGCACAAGAGCAGCTCAAAAAGAGAATCAGCTTTTTGCCAAAAATCGAGACAATCCCGACGGCCCGGGCACTGGGCCGTGTGACTGCCGAACCGGTCTACGCCAAGGTCTCTATGCCGAACTATCACGCATCCGCTATGGACGGAATCGCGGTAAAAGCGGAAAAAACATACGCCGCCCATGAGCAAAATCCGGTCAGACTCAAGCATGGCATGGATTACGTAGAGGTAGATACGGGTGACCCCATTCCCGCTCCGTTTGATGCGGTGATCATGATCGAGTACGTGCATCAGGTCGACGAGCAGACCGTTGAGATATTGGAGCCCGTCGCTCCCTGGCAGCATATCCGTCCGATCGGAGAGGATGTGGTGGTCGGGGAGGTAATTGTCCCGGCCCATCACAAGCTGCGCCCTGTCGACCTGGGCGCGCTGCTTGCAGGCGGCAATCTCCAGGTCCCGGTCTATCGAAAGCCGAAAGTGATCATCATTCCGACCGGCTCCGAGCTGATCCCGCCTTCCGAGCATGTGGCCGAGGGTGAAATCATCGAATTTAACGGCACGGTCTTTGCCGCCTATCTGGAAGAATGGGGGGCAGAGCCGGTCCTGCACAGCATTGTAAAGGATGACTATGCCACCATCCGGGAGGCGCTCCGCGCTGCCGTGCAGGAAGCGGATATCGTGCTGCTGAATGCGGGTTCGTCAGCGGGACGTGAGGATTATACGGTTCATGTCGTAGAGGAGCTGGGCGAGGTTTTGACCCATGGCGTGGCGACACGTCCGGGCAAGCCGGTCGTCGTCGGGATCGTGGAAGGCAAGCCGGTCATCGGCCTGCCGGGATATCCGGTTTCCGCCTATCTGAATTTGGAATGGTTTGCTCGTTCACTCGTTCAGCATTATTATGGAGTGATGGAGCAAGAGCGTCAGCGGATTCACGCGACGATGGGAAGGCGCGTGGTCTCGGTGATGGGAGCAGAGGACTTTATCCGCATGACCATTGGCTATATCGACGGGAAATACATCGCCAACCCGCTTACCAGAGCTGCCGGCGTAACCATGTCCATGGTGAGGGCAGACGGACTGTTGCGGATTCCCCCAGGAGACCTCGGATACGAGCAGGGTGAGCTTGCAGAGCTCGAGCTGTATCGCCCGCTGGAACAAATACACAGAACGATTGTCGCCACCGGCAGCCAAGATCTAACGATGGACGTGCTGGATGCCCTCTTGCGCAGGTCCGGTCCTGATCGGTTCCTCGTCTCCTCCCATGTAGGAAGCATGGGGGGGATCATGGCGATCCAAAAAGGAGAGGCGCATATTGCCGGGGTTCACCTCTTTGATGAAGAGAGCGGCACTTATAATCTGCCGTTTGTCGAAAAGTACCTGCGGGGCAAGGATATCGTTCTCCTCCAGCTCGTCTATCGCCAGCAAGGCTGGATGGTGAAAAAGGGAAATCCGCTGGGGATCTTCACCGTAGTCGACCTGATCCGCCCGGACGTTACCTATATCAACCGCCAAAGAGGGGCCGGAACCAGGCTCCTGCTCGATCATCTGCTTAAGCAGGAAGGGATCGACCGGGAACAGATTTATGGTTATTCACGTGAAGCCGTCTCCCATCTCAGTGTGGCGGCAGCGGTTTCTGGCGGGACTGCCGATGTCGGGTTAGGCATCTATTCCGCGGCAAAAGCGATGGGGCTCGATTTTCTCCCGGTGGCGGAAGAACGGTACGATCTTTTGATGAGCGGCTCTTTTTACCGGAGCAAAGAAGGGGCCCAGCTTCTGGAGTGCATTCGTTCCCAGAATTTTGTTCACGAAGTGGAGCGCCTCGGGGGCTACAACTGCCGGGACACAGGAAGTATCATATACATGTCGCCTCCATTTTGACCAAGATGATGAAAAACTAAGGAAACAACGGCGAACAAAGGAGTGGTCAGCGATGAATAAGCAAGTGTTTGATTCACAAAAACGTCCTCTCCGTGATTTGCGTATATCCGTGACAGACAAATGCAATTTTCGCTGCCAGTACTGCATGCCTGCAGAAATTTTCGGGCCGGATTATCCGTTTTTGCCGCAGCACAAGCTGCTTACCTTTGAAGAGATTACGAGATTGACGTCTATTTTCACTTCAATGGGCGTGGAAAAAATACGCATCACCGGCGGAGAGCCGCTCATGCGCAGAAACATTGCGGATTTGATCGGCATGATTCGCGAAGTGGAGGGCGTTCGGGATATAGCCATGACGACAAATGGCTCCTTGCTGGCCAAGCATGCCGAGGAGCTGAAACGTGCCGGGCTGGACAGAGTGACGGTCAGTTTGGACAGTCTGGATGATGAGCGCTTCGGAGTGATCAACGGCAGGGGGTATCGCGTCAGTCAGATTTTGCAGGGAATTGAGGCGGCTGCCGAAGCTGGTCTTGGCGTCAAAATCAACATGGTCGTGCAGCGCGGGGTCAATGACCAGGACATCCTGCCGATGGCTCGCTACTTCCGGGAGAAGGGCCACATACTGCGCTTTATCGAGTTCATGGATGTGGGCAACAGCAACGGCTGGAAGCTGGATCAGGTGGTGCCCTCCCGAGAGATTATCCAGATGATCCACAGTGAAATGCCGCTGGAGCCGACCAATCCCAACTACTATGGCGAGGTCGCATCGCGTTATCGATATGTGGGGACTGATCAGGAGATCGGTTTGATCTCTTCGGTTACGCAAGCTTTCTGCTCCACCTGTACGCGTGCCCGATTGTCAGCAGAAGGGAAAATGTACAACTGTCTGTTCGCGTCCAACGGTGAAGATTTGCGCGAGCCGCTGCGGGAGGGAAAAAGCGACGAAGAGATACAGGAGATGATCCGTTCGATCTGGCATCGACGGGATGACCGTTATTCGGAAGAGCGGCTGAAAAACACGCCGGGTCTGCCCAAGCGCAACAAGGTCGAAATGTCCCATATCGGAGGCTAGGCAGCGGGCTATACACCCGCTTTGCAAACAGAGAGGGAAGTCACCCTTGACAAGGTTTGCAACAACCGTTATTCTTAGTAGAGTATAAACACTTATACCTTCGAGAAAAAGCAGGAGCGCCCAGCTTCTCACCTGGTTCGACGTCAGTTTGACTGTTGGCAGGTCACTCGCAATGCAATTTGTGAATCTGTTGTATTTGCTAGGTGAGATATGTGCGGGCGCGTTAGCGTTCGCACATTTTCTTTGAAAAACGCCTTTGCGTTTTTCGTAAAATTGGATGTGGCCGCTTGCGGTCAACAAAACGGTCCAGGCCGTTTTGTCCTTCTCGAAAATGACGGAGGTGGCAAGTATTAGCAAGGATCAACTGATAGTGAACGAAGCGATTCGTGCCCGTGAAGTCCGTTTGATTGGATCAGACGGGAGCCAGTTGGGAGTCGTGCCCATTAAAGAAGCTCTGCGTATTGCGCAGGAGGCTGATCTTGATCTGGTGAACGTTGCTCCTACTGCGAAGCCGCCGGTATGTCGCATCATGGACTACGGCAAGTTCAAGTACGAACAGGCAAAAAAGGAGAAGGAAGCTCGTCGCAACCAGAAAATTATCGAGTTGAAAGAAGTCCGTTTTTCTTCCAACATCGAGGAACACGATTTTCAAACGAAGCTTCGCAACGTCCGCAAGTTTTTGGAAGATCAGCACAAAGTGAAGTGCTCCATCCGCTTCCGTGGACGTGAAATCACTCACTCCGAGATCGGGCAACAAGTCTTGGAACGTGTTGCGACCCTTTGCGAGGATATTGCCGCTCCAGAGCGCAAGCCGAAGATCGAAGGACGCAGCATGATCATGATTATGGTGCCGAAAGCGGAAAAGTAAAAGTTGAGGCCACGCTGCCTCGAATCAGCAGTTTAGGACAGGAGGATTTACTACTATGCCGAAAATGAAAACTCACAGAGGCGCTGCAAAACGTTTCAAAAAAACCGGCTCCGGTCAGTTGAAGCGTGATCACGCATACACCAGCCACTTGTTCGCCAACAAGTCCACCAAAGCGAAGCGCCACCTGCGCAAAGGCGCTCTGGTATCCAAAGGCGACCAAAAACGCATCGAGCAACTGGTTACGTATCTGTAAAAAGTCTTTTGAACCAACAAACACATTTCTCAGCATGTGCTCCCTAAGCGCCCTTGCAGTGATCGCGTAAACAGGCCCGCATCCCGAGTCTGCACGCTGCCGTTTGCATCCGGCCGCCATGCTGGAATATCAGGAGGAGTTTAGTATGCCAAGAGTAAAAGGTGGCATTGTTTCACGCCGTCGTCATAAAAAAATCCTGAAGCTGGCGAAAGGTTACTTCGGTTCCAAACATCGCCTGTTTAAATCCGCGAACGCACAGGTAATGAAATCCCTGATGTACGCGTACCGCGACCGTCGTCAGAAAAAACGTGATTTCCGCAAACTGTGGATCACTCGTATCAACGCACAAGCTCGCATGAACGGCCTGTCCTACAGCCGTCTGATGCACGGCCTGAAAGTGGCTGGCGTTGAAGTAAACCGCAAAATGCTGGCTGACCTGGCTGTGAATGACAAAGTGGCATTCAACGAGCTGGCTGCTGTAGCAAAAGGCAAACTGAACGCGTAATTAGCGTGTAAAAACCGGTCTTCCCGTTAGAGGATGGCCGGTTTTTTTCTTTTTTTTTGAGCAGTAGATGAAACTTTCTCCCAGTTCGTTCACTTCGCAGGCTTTCTTTGTGAAAAACGGCTATGACTGACAACACCAGTCTCTCTCCGACCTCAATCCAGCAAACGGTTCCGTCTCAGGATGGAAAGAAAACCCATCGCGCGTCCGTTTCGAGTGTTCGGCCAGGTCCGTTACGATAAGAGCGTAAAGAACAAATCTTGGATTGGAGTGTTTTGAGATGAAAACAGGAAAATGGATGATGGTTGGTCTTTTGGCTGTAGCAAGCTCTGCGGTTCTGGCGACAGGGGCATTTGCCAAAGAGACTGAGAACGATGGAGCCTATGTTGCCCCGCCGATGGGAGTTCTCGGGAAGGCGAATCCAACCGTCCAGAGTCAGCCGACTGTCCAAACGACGACTACTGTGCAGGCAGCCCCAGCCGTCCATTTCTTTGCGCCCATAGAAAGTGGCGTTTCTGACAAGTAAGGGAACACCGTGACGACAGCCCAGTTGCAGACCGCATGCGTCAATGCGGCAATTCGAAAAACATGAGAATTTGATCCTTCCCCGAGGTACGGGACGTTTTTCTCAGAAAGTAAGCGCTGCTTGGAGATATCTTTGATCCATCAGCGCGCTTTTTTTACTTCATTTCCGGGGCTCACACGGGTTGTATAGGCAAATGTTTAGGGGACATATATCCACTTGCGCCCCTCCCTCATATGATATGGGGAAGTCTAGCAGGAAGGGAGAGTACCCGCATGACCTATCACGGGAGGTTTTCCAGAGAAGAGCTGAACCTGACTGCTTATCGACTGGAAAACAAGCAGCCGCAGGACGTGATCGCCTGGGGAGTGGAACAATTCGGAACAGATATCATATTGGCATCCAGTTTTGGAGCAGAGGACGTGGTGTTGATCGACATGCTCCACCAGCTTGCCCCGCAGACCCCGATCTTCTACCTCGACACGGGCAAGCATTTTCCAGAGACGTTGGAGACCAAAGATCGCCTGGAAGAGCGCTACGGGATGTCGTTTATTCAGGTGCTGCCAAAGCTCAGTCTCGAAGAACAAGAAGCTGCGTATGGCGAAAAGCTGTGGGAAAGGGAACCGAATCTCTGCTGCCAGCTCCGCAAAGTTGAGCCGCTGACAGAAATTCTTTCGAAATATAGCGCGTGGATTACAGGGATTCGACGGGAGCAGGCACCAACGAGGGCGAACGCCAAAAAAGTGGAGTGGGATGAGAAGTTCCAGTTGGTCAAACTGAACCCGTTGGCTGATTGGACCCGCGAGCAGGTATGGTCGTATATACGAACGAACGACGTCATTTACAATCCGTTGCATGATCGGCATTACCCCAGCATTGGCTGCAGCGTATGCACACGTCCAGTCGCGCCGGGTGAAGACCCCCGGGCAGGACGGTGGAGTGGGTTTGACAAGACCGAATGCGGCCTGCATAAATGAGCCAAGGGAGCGAAAACAACATGACCATCACCAGCCTGCCCCACGGCGGCATTTTGATCAATCGTCTGACAGAGTCGACGGAGCTTTTGGCATCAAAAGCAAATCGCCGGGTCGTTACGGTAGATCGCTGGACCCAGTCGGACATAGAATGTATCGCCATCGGCGCTTTTTCACCCCTGACCGGCTTCCTTGGAGAGACTGATTATGAGACAGTCGTGGATAATATGCGTTTGCAAAACGGCATCATCTGGCCGCTTCCTGTGACGCTGGCTGTCGACGAAGCGGCGTATGGCGATGTCAGGATCGGGGAGGAGGTCCTGCTTGCTGATGAGGACGGGACAATGATCGCCCTCATGACAGTGGAAAGTATCTACAAGCCGGATAAAAGGCGAGAAGCCTTACATGTATTTCGGACGAGTGATGCCAATCATCCCGGTGTAAAAAAGCTCTTTGAGAAACCGGATCTCTATCTCGGGGGGCCGATATCTGTCCAGAAACGACTGATTCCCGCGCTGTTCGCGGAAACCTATTACACACCTGCCGAAACGAGGGAGGTTTTCAAGAAAAAAGGCTGGAAATCTATCGTCGGCTTTCAAACACGCAATCCCGTCCACCGAGCCCATGAATACATTCAAAAAACGGCTTTGGAGATCGTCGATGGCCTGTTCCTCAATCCGCTTATGGGGGAGACAAAGGCAGACGATGTCCCGGCCGCTGTGCGTATGGAAAGCTATCAGGCGCTGCTGGCACAATACTATCCGCAGGACCGCGTCTTTTTGGGTTCCTTTCCGGCAGCCATGAGGTATGCTGGTCCGCGGGAAGCCGTGTTTCACGCATTGGTTCGGAAAAATTACGGCTGCACGCATTTTATTGTTGGCCGGGATCACGCAGGTGTCGGTGATTACTACGGCACCTATGACGCCCAACATATTTTCTCCGAGTTTTTGCCAGGAGAGTTGGGCATCGAACTGCTCTTTTTTGAACATAGCTTTTACTGCACCGTCTGTCAGGGAATGGCCACGAGCAAAACCTGCCCGCATCCGGGGGAAAAGCATGTCACACTGTCCGGCACGAAGGTAAGGGAAATGCTGAAGGAGGGGATCACACCACCACCAGAATTTTCCCGCCCCGAGGTAGCCAAAATCTTGATCCAGGGAATGGCGGAAAGAAAAGGGGCAAAATTGTAATATGATGAAAAATCTGGAAGTAAAGCCGAGCAAAAACAGTGGAGGGAAGTCCGGGATACCCGGACTTTTTTTCATGACCGACGGAAGCAATAAACAGCCAAGCTGTTTCCAGACACAAAAAAATGGGACATCGGTCTCGTAATTTTGAAAGAATGATGTATCCGCTTACATGAAAAAACGGCAAGGAAAAGGGGATTTTGACTGATCATTCGTTCGGACGAAAGTCCGGCAAAATGTTTTTTATCTCGTTGACACCCCTTGGGCACGTGGCTATAATCAGACGTAACACTTTATTTTCAGACAAAAATAAAATATTAAAAATATTGCTATAAACCGGCCATGACAAGGATGGTGCCCGCCTCTTCTTTAACAGAGAGCCCAGGATGCTGAGAACTGGGCAAAGAATGTGGAGCATTGCTCGCCTTCGAGCCGTCCAGCTGAAAGTCGCTTCCGCCAAAGTGATTAGTAGGTTGGGCCGTCTGACACGCGTTAACGTGTTGCAGTCTTCAATCGACTGGCTGAGATCGGCTGACCGTGAGGCGCCGATGAAGTTGGGTGGTACCGCGAACCCTTTCGCCCCAAACAGACATGGAAAAGAAAACCGTGTCGGGGCGAAAGGGTTTTTCTATTAGCCAATAGGTTTTTTCAATGCATGAAGAGACCGTGGGAGGAGGAGAGAAAGATGAGTGTACAAATCGCCGAATTGCAAGGAAAAAACGGCTTGCCGCCAGTCAAATTCGGTGAAGAGGTGTCAGGTGCGGAAACGCTGCTGCGCTGTCTGATCTTGGAGCAAGTCGAGTACATTTTTGGTTATCCGGGTGGTGCGGTTCTTCCCATCTACGACTCACTCTATGGGAGTTACTTCAAGCACATTCTGACGCGTCACGAGCAAGGTGCGATACACGCGGCAGACGGGTACGCAAGAGCAACCGGGAAACCTGGAGTGGTCATCGCGACCTCTGGTCCTGGGGCTACCAACCTGGTCACAGGAATTGCCACGGCTCAGATGGACTCTGTTCCGCTGGTCTGCATCACTGGAAACGTCGCTCAGAATTTGATCGGGACAGACGCCTTCCAGGAAGCCAATATCACGGGAATCACGATTCCGATCACCAAGCACAGCTACTTCGTCAGAGACATCCGGGATCTGCCGCGCGTCGTAAAAGAAGCGTTCCATATCGCGACGACAGGCCGTCCGGGACCGGTACTGATCGATATACCGAAAGACGTAAGCAACGCAGTCGCACCGTTTACGTATCCCGATCAGGTCGAGATTCGCGCGTACAAATCCGCTGTGGAGCCAACCGATGAAGAAGTACAGGCTTTTGTTCAAGCCATTTCCGAATCCAAACGGCCAGTCATCATGGCGGGGGGCGGAATCATCTCGGCAGGTGCAGACCAGGAACTGCTTGCCTTCGCGGAGGCAGCACGGATTCCGGTGATCAACACCTTCATGGGATTGGGCGGTTTCCCGGGTGTGCATGAGCTCGCATTGGGAATGCCGGGGATGCACGGCAGCTACACAGCCAACCAGGCACTCCTGAATGCAGACTGTGTGATCGGCCTCGGAGCGCGCTTCGACGACCGGATCACGATGGGACGAACCAAAGAATTTGCTCCCAAAGCACGGATTGTTCACGTCGACATCGATCCGGCCGAGCTGGGCAAAAACGTCTCCACAGCGATCAAGGTGACCGGCGATGTGAAGAGCACCCTGAAAAAAGCACTTCCGCTGGTATCGCGCTGCGACTCAGAAGAATGGATTGACCAACTGAAGAAATGGCAGGAGGAGTTCCCGTACAGCTACAAAAAAGACGGAGATGTCCTGAAGCCGCAAGCAGTCATTGAGCTGTTGTACCAATCGACCAACGGCGAAGCGATCGTGACGACGGATGTCGGACAGCATCAGATGTGGACAGCTCAGTACTACAAGTTCAAGCACACCCGTTCCTTCCTCTCTTCTGGCGGACTGGGGACGATGGGCTTCGGCTTCCCGGCAGCAATCGGTGCGCAAATCGCGCATCCTGACCGCACAGTTATCGCCGTAGTAGGGGATGGCGGCTTCCAGATGACCAATCAGGAGCTGGCGATTTTGTCTCAGTACAAAGTACCGGTCAAAGTAGCGATCATCAACAACCAATGTCTCGGCATGGTGCGCCAGTGGCAAGAGCTGTTCTACGACAATCGCTACAGCCAAATTGACCTCACTTGCAGTCCTGATTTCGTCAAGCTGTCTGAGGCATACGGGGTGAAGGGCCTGCGGGCTTCGACACCGGAAGAGGCCAAAGCCGTGTGGGCAGAAGCACTCGCGCACGATGGCCCGGTGGTAGTGGATTTCCGCGTCGCTCAGGAGGAAAACGTCTATCCGATGGTTGCCGCAGGAAACACACTAGATCAAATGGTATTGGGGGACGAATAGATGCAGCGACATACGATTGCGATCCTCGTCAACGACCAACCCGGCGTACTGACGCGCGTCGCCACACTGTTCGGTCAGCGCGGCTTCAACATCGACAGTATTACGGTCGGTGGCAGTGAAGAGCCAGGTCTCTCCCGGATGATCATCACCACAGGGGGAGACGAGCAGAAGATCGATCAATTAATGAAGCAGCTATATAAATTGATTGATGTCATCACGGTCACGAACCTCAGTGAAAATGCTTATGTCTCGAGGGAATTGGCGTTGATCAAGGTAAATGCCAGCCCCAGCCAGCTTGCCGAGCTGAATGCAATTGTAGAGCCTTTCCGGGCGACAATCGTCGACGTGGGCCCTGCTTCACTGATCGTCCAGGTCACGGGTGATACAGAGAAGATCGACGCCCTGCTGGTCTTGCTGGAAAGCTATGGGATTACTGAAGTGACCCGCACCGGTTCGATGGCGATGGCGCGCAGTGTGGTGCCTGTGCCAGCTAATGTGTAAGGGCAATATATTCAGAATAATGATGACAACTAAACAAATTTAGGGAGGCTACACAAATGGTAACTATGTACTATGAAAATGACGTAAACAAAGAAGCGCTGAGAGGAAAAACAATTGCGATCATCGGATATGGCAGCCAAGGGCATGCACAAGCGCAAAACCTGCGTGAAAGCGGCTATCAGGTAATCGTTGGTCTGCGTGAAGGGAAATCCTGGGATCAAGCAGCAAAAGACGGCTTCGAAGTATTGAGCGTCGCTGATGCAACAAGCCGCGCAGATGTTGTACAAATCCTGATGCCGGATGAGCGCCAGGCACAAGTATACGCAAGCGAGGTAGCGCCAAACCTGAAAGCTGGCTCCACTCTTTGCTTCTCCCACGGCTTCAACATCCACTTCGGTCAAATCGTACCGCCGGCAGATGTAGACGTAATCATGGTTGCACCGAAGAGCCCTGGCCATCTCGTTCGCCGCGTTTATCAAGAGGGCTTCGGCGTACCTGGTCTGATCGCGATCTATCAGGATGCTTCCGGCAAAGCGAAGGAAACGGCTCTGGCCTATGCAAGCGGAATCGGCTGCACACGTGCAGGTGTACTGGAAACCTCTTTCCGTGAAGAGACAGAAACAGACCTCTTCGGTGAGCAAGCAGTTCTCTGTGGCGGTGTGACCGAGCTGGTGAAAGCAGGCTTTGACACCTTGACAGAAGCTGGCTATGCGCCGGAAATCGCCTACTTCGAGTGCTTGCATGAACTGAAGCTGATCGTAGACCTGATGTATGAAGGCGGCATGGCTCGCATGCGCTACTCCATCAGTGATACTGCTGAGTACGGAGACTACAGCACCGGCCGTCGCGTGATCACGGAAGAGACGCGTAAAGAAATGAAAAAAGTACTGGCTGAAATTCAAGACGGTACCTTTGCACGCAACTGGATCTTGGAAAACCAAGCAAACCGTCCTGGCTTCAACGCACGCCGTCGCATGGAGGCTGAACATCCAATCGAGCAAGTGGGTGAAAAGCTGCGCGGCATGATGTCCTGGATCAATAAATAATAGAAGAAACTTAAATAAGAAGGACAAGGAAATTGTGGAGGTGGAGAGTTCATGCGGACCATTGAGATTTTTGATACGACATTGCGCGACGGGGAACAGTCTCCTGGCGTCAACATCAGCACGAACGAAAAGGTGGAGATCGCCCTGCAACTTGAAAAGCTGGGCGTGACGCGAATTGAGGCAGGTTTTGCTGCTGCTTCCCCGGGCGACCAAAAGTCCGTGGCCGAAGTAGCGAAACGTGTGAAGAATTCCACAATCGTCAGTCTTGCACGCTCCGTCAAGAGTGATATGGATAAGGCATACGAAGCGCTGCGCCATGCACAAAACGCCTGCCTCCACGTCTTTTTGGCAACGTCCCCGATTCACCGTGAACACAAACTGCGCATGTCGAAGGAGCAAGTCGTCGAAAAAGCAGTAGAAGCTGTAACTTATGCCAAGAAATATTTTTCTGAGGTGCAGTTCTCCGCAGAGGATGCGGCACGGACAGAAATCGACTTCCTGGCGGAGGTAGTGGCAGCCGTCATCAAAGCGGGCGCCACGACCGTCAACCTTCCTGACACGGTGGGGTACATGACCCCGCTGCAATACGGCAACATCTTCCGTGAAATGCGGGAGCGCGTACCCGGTATCGAACGTGTTCGCTTGAGCTGTCACTGCCATGACGATTTGGGCATGGCTGTAGCCAACAGTCTGGCCGCAGTCGAAGCAGGAGCGACCCAGGTGGAAGGCACCATTAACGGGATTGGTGAACGTGCCGGAAACGCTGCGTTGGAGGAAGTAGCTTTGGCGCTGGAGACACGCAAAGACTTCTATCAGGCGACCACTAAAATGCAGCTGAAGGAAATTGCCCGGACCAGTCAGTTGGTCAGTCGTTTGACCGGGATGATCGTCCCTGGCAACAAGGCGGTTGTCGGTGCCAATGCTTTCGCTCACGAATCCGGCATTCACCAGGATGGCGTCTTGAAAGAAGCGACGACCTACGAAATTATTCGTCCAGAGTCCGTCGGCTTCAAGTCCAACAAGCTCGTGCTGGGCAAACACTCCGGCCGCCATGCTTTTAAAGAAAAGCTGGTAGAGCTGGGGTACCATCTGGAGCAGGAAGAGGTTGACACAGCTTTTGCTGCTTTTAAAGAATTGTGCGACAAGAAAAAAGAGATCAGCGATGATGATATTCTTGCGCTCGTTGACGCTAAAATGGTGCGGGGTGCCGAGATGTATCGTCTCGAATCGGTACAGCTCTCCTACGGCAACCTCTCTGTACCGACGGCCAGCGTAAGACTGGTGCGGGCAGATGGCTCCGTATGCGAGGAAGCAGCGTGCGGAAACGGTTCGGTCGACTCCATCTACAAGGCGATCGATCGTGCAACAGGAGAAGATGTTACCCTCGCCGATTACAAGATTCTCTCTGTCACACAAGGGCAGGACGCACTTGGTGAAGTGTTTGTTCGCTTGCAGCAGGGAGACCTGACGGTGAGTGGACGCGGCGTAAGTACCGACGTATTGGAGGCTAGTGCCATTGCGTACGTCCGGGCGATCAACAAAATCTTCGAACGCCGCGGAGAGGTCTTGGTGGGAGCAGCCAACTAGCTGTTTCCCCGGCCGAGACGAAGATAGAGTGGAAGAGACCAAAGAGGAACGGCCTTATCGTAGAGACGGATAGGAGCAGGTGGAAAGAAAAAAGAAAATCAGCCTGCACATAACCTAGCGATAATCCATACTGAGAAAATTATATGAAGGAAAAGCGGGATGAAGATGAAAAAAACCTATCGCATCGCCGTTCTCCCGGGAGATGGAATCGGTCCGGAAATCATGGAGGAAGCTGTCAAAGTTCTTTCTCTGGTGGAGAAACGCGAAGGAGTCACATTTGAGTTCAAATACGGTCGCATCGGCGGAATCGCTATCGATACGGATGGCACGCCGCTGCCGGAAGAGACCATTGCCATTTCCAAAGAAGCAGATGCTGTGATGCTGGGTGCCGTGGGCGGTCCCAAATGG
The DNA here is from genome assembly GCF_023746555.1 of Brevibacillus ruminantium. Taxonomy (NCBI): domain Bacteria; kingdom Bacillati; phylum Bacillota; class Bacilli; order Caryophanales; family Paenibacillaceae; genus Brevibacillus; species Brevibacillus ruminantium. The sequence continues at coordinate 3,892,128 of NZ_CP098755.1, read as the reverse complement.
GATCAGAACCCCGGACATCTTCGTCCGGAAACAGGACTGCTCGGCATTCGCAAGGCGCTTGGCTTGTTTGCCAACATTCGTCCTGCCACGATGCATTCCTCGATGGTCGAGGCTTCCTCACTGAAGCCGGAAGTCGTATCGGACGTTGATCTGATCGTCGTTCGCGAATTGACAGGCGGCATTTACTTCGGTGAGAAAAAACGTTATGACGGACCAAATGGCGAAGTAGCGGAAGATCAATGCATCTATCATGAAAATGAGATTGAGCGGATTGTCCGCGTCGGCTTTGATGTAGCTCGGAAGCGGCAAAAACGCCTCGTTTCGGTCGACAAGGCCAATGTACTGGAAAGCTCTCGTCTCTGGCGCAAAGTGACGGAGCGCGTCGCGGCCGATTATCCGGACGTCGAGCTTTCACACATGCTGGTTGATGCTTGCGCCATGCAGCTCGTCCGGGCACCGAAGCAATTTGACGTAATCGTGACGGAAAATATGTTTGGCGATATTTTGAGCGATCAGGCTGCCATGTTGACAGGTTCCATCGGGATGCTGGCATCTGCCAGCCTTGCTGAAGGCAGCTTTGGCCTCTACGAGCCGGTTCACGGCTCTGCACCGGACATCGCTGGTCAAGGGATTGCCAATCCATTGGCGACGATCCTGTCTGCAGCCATGATGCTTCGTCTCTCCTTTGGAATGGATGAGGCAGCAGAAGCGGTTGAACGTGCGGTATGGTCCGTATTGGAAGCAGGTTATCGCACTGGCGATATCGCCGCAGACAGAAGCAAAGCGATTGGCACCAAAGAAATGGGTCGACTGGTTTGCGAAGCTCTTTCCGGAAACGCCATTGCTCAATAAGATTTAAAGAAAAAACAACCCTGAATGGGCGGCGTTCAGCCAATCAACAGGGTTGTTTTTTATCAAATCATTCTTTCTCTAACCGTTTTGTCAGCAATTGGTCAAATTTGTTTGCACTCCATATTTCGTGTGTAATGAATTCGCCATTATAAAACAGACCAAAGGTTGTCCAGATGAGCGGTGAGTGTTGTGCTTCTTCTTTTGTCGTGATCTGGTAAGCGTGAAAGGGGACATTTCTCTTTTCCGCTACCTTTCTCAGCTCTTCAAGCATACCGACAGCAAAGGGACATTGCGCTGTGTAATAGATGCATACGCCCTCATCCCGGGGAGAAGTTATGCCCTGCTTTGAAAAAGAGGGTACGACAGCTTGTTCATTCCACTTCAATGCCATTAATTGGAAATAGGGTTCTGCTTGGTCTACTAATGTAAAACCCATGTGTTCGAAGAAAGATTTCTCGCTTAGATACGGGTAATTTTTCTTTCCGACGATGTGGACAATTCCATCCATGCCGCGTTTCATCGCATCTTCTTTGCAATAATGCAACAATTGCGCTGCATGCCCATTCTTCTTATACCGCCCGGAAACCCATAAACAATTGATATACATATAATTGGGCGCTTGAACAGGAACCCACGCCATCTCAGCGGGTATAAATTCAATAAAAACTTTCGCGCGTTCATCCAGACGGTAAAACACCAATCCTTCATCCATTCGTTCCGTCAGCCATTTCTTTTTTTCGATTACCGCATTCTCGTATTGTTTTGCGCCTAATGCACAGCAGATGTGTTCCGTTTCGATGTTGGCTTTTGTGATTTGAATGTATCCCATATCCTCAACCTCACCACAACAAGACAGAATACAGATTGTCCGTTGAATAATAGAAGCTCTCCAGTTGATGCATTCGTAAAAATTTCTTCCTTCATTATACGTTCAATACAAATTATAGGTCACATGAATGGCAAACAGCAACTTCCCAGCCCCCGTTTACATCCAGCACCATATACCTATAGGAAGTATTCCTTCGGATAACTCTTGTAAATGAACCAGTTCTCATAATATACTTAAGTCATTATTTTAATCTTTCGACAGATGACGCGCCGTTCATCGTTACGCGAAAAATGCAGCATCAGAAGGGAGAACATCGTGTCTTCGATCGGGTTTCTACTCAGTTTTCTTGCAATCTTACTCTCTACAGTAATTGCCGGGGTTGCCGCGAAGCGATCTGTTCGCGGCAGCAGTGATTTTAGCAATGCAGGTAGCTCGCTTTCCGCCGGCATGGTGGCAGGAGCATTGGTTGGCGGATTTGTAGGCGGCACATCCATCGTGGGAACAGGTGAGTTGGCCTATCAATACGGATTGTCGGCGATCTGGTTTACAATGGGCGGCGGTGTGGCGGTCATGCTGCTCGGAGTGTGCGCGAACCGATTCATTCGCATGCGGGTCGAGACCTTGCCAGAGCTGATCGGTGCCCACTACGGTTCTTCATCGCAGCTGGGAGCCAGTATTTTTCTGTCTGTAGGCATGTTCATCCAGGTCATCGCCCAATTGCTGGCTGCATTGCCGTTCGTGTCCGTCTTTTGGAAGGGACCGTTGCTCATTATGGCCTTCATTCCAGCCTGTCTGATCTTTGCCTATGTGCTGGCAGGCGGGTTCATGGGCGCCAGCATCGTAGGCTCGCTGAAAACAGGCATGCTGATACTGCTCTTGTTTGGCACAGGTGGCTGGCTCTGGTGGCTGCTTAGCGGCGAAACCTATGTGAACTGGTGGGAGGAAGGCCGATTTTCCCTGGTCGTGTCTGAGGCCGGATTGGGCTGGGCTCAGGGAGCCGCGATGATCATCGGCATTTTCTCCACACAGGCTTATTTACAGCCGATCTTCGCCAGTCGGAATGCTCGTGAAGCACGGACAGGTGCGATTACCGCGGGGGTGGTGATTCTTATGATCGGGCTGGTTAGTGCATGGATCGGTCTGTACATGCATGATGCCCATCCCGGCATCACTCCCCGGGAAGCTGTTCCCCAGTTCTTCCTGCTTCACTCACCTGATTGGCTGGCAGGGGCTGCTTACGCTATTATCCTGTTGTCGGTCGTGATGACGGGAGCAGCGCTCACACTTAGCATTGCGACGATCCTCAATCGTGACGTGCTGCAGAAATACACGAGCCGGTTTCAATCCGACGGGCAAAAGCTGGCACTGTCGCGCTGGCTGATTACGGGAGTGATCCTGCTAGCCTATCTCTTTGTCTGCCTGGATGAAAATGCCCTGATCCTGCATTGGGCTTTCCTGGCCATGACATTGCGAGGAGTGACTGTCTTTTTACCGGTGATGTTTTTCCTGTTTCAGGTGCGGCCCGTACACAGCCAGTGGGCCGCAGCGGCGATTTGGGGCGCTCCGGTGGTGGCTCTTTTGTGGACGTGGACCCTTTTTCCCATCACCGGGATTGACCCGCTTTATGTGAGCGGACTCTTCAGCCTGCTCCTTTTGCTCGCCGGACGTTTCCGTGCACAAAATAAAGCCCCGTCTCTTCGGCCGTTAAGCTGAAGAACGGGGTTTTCGCTGTCTATCCGATCATGATTTTTCCTTTTGGAAAACGGTAATATTCCTTTTGCTTCCTTTGAGCCAGGGCGAAAGCGATGGTAAGCGGCCCCACCCTGCCGGCAAACATGGTCAAAATGATCATCATTTTTCCGATTGGACTGAGACTCGGGGTGAGCCCCATAGAGAGGCCTGTGGTCGAGAAGGCAGAGGTGACCTCAAATAAAATCGCGAGAAACTCTGCTCCACCCTCCGTGATGGAAAGAATCATGGTCATCATCACAACCAGGAACATGCCGCTGACCGCCACAGTGAGCGATTTGTAGATGACGTGCGGAAGCAGTCGTTGCCGGAAAAAAATAACGTCCTCCTTTCCTTTGATTTGGGCGATGACAGCGCCGATCAGGGTAGCAAAGGTGGTTGTTTTGATCCCGCCGCCTGTAGAGCCGGGGGAAGCTCCAATAAACATCAGTATGATGATGAGAAACAAGGAAGAATGCCTCATGTCTCCAATGCTGAGGGTATTGGATCCTGCTGTTCGGGCAGTCACGGACTGGTACAGAGAGCCAAGCACTTTTCCAAGGGGTGACAGTGGCTGCAAGGTTTTGGGATTATTGAACTCTAAAATGAAAATCAGCGTGGTGCCGATGATAACCAGACAAGCTGTCGTGAACAGAACTACTTTTGTATGAAGGGTCAATCGCCGTGAGCGGCGATATTCAAACACATCGCTGACGACGATAAAACCAATCCCCCCCAGAATAATCATGGTACAGACGACCAGGGTTACAACCGGGTCCTCTACATAATGCGTCAAACTGGAGAAATTGCCCATCAAATCAAAGCCCGCATTGTTGAAATTGGAAATCGCATGAAAGAAGCCGTAGTAGAAAGCGCGTCCGACAGGCATGTCAAAGGAAAAGCGGAGCGAAAGCAGCAGCCCGCCCGTTGCTTCCGTAATGGCTGTAAAGACAAGAATCATTTTGACCAACCGCACGATTCCTTCGATAGAGATTTGGTTGAGGGATTCCTGCAGCAAAAGACGTTCTTTCAAGGAAATCCGTTTTCGTATCAGCAGAGCAAACAGCGTGGCGATCGTCATGAAGCCAAGCCCGCCGACCTGAATCAACGACAAGATGACGATTTGTCCGAAAAGAGTAAAGGTACTTCCCGTATCCACCACGATCAGACCGGTCACACAGGTAGCGGAGGTTGCGGTAAAGAGGGCGTCCAGCCAGGGAAGTCCCCAACCGTCAACGGTGGAGACGGGCAGCGTGAGCAGGAAAGCGCCCAACAGGATGATCAGTGCAAAGCCCACGACAAGGGTCTTGGGCGGATCGAGATGCAGCTTCCCTACTTTTTTTTGTATCATTCGTGATCATCCCTCTACTCTCTACTGTTTGATGGGATCGATGGGGTATGTTTAGTATGCCACGAACCTCTGTAAGTATAATAGATTCCTGCCCCCAGTCGATGCAACCAGTATTTTAGCTCTCTTTTGTCCAAGGCAGTAAAGGGGAAACGGACGGCTGGACGGCGGACGTCTGCTGATTCAACCGGCAGGCGAAAGGAGTGGCCGCCGCTGAGCTCCAGCCCTTCCTTACGTAAAAGCGCGATGACCTGCTTTTCCTGTTCAGCAGCGTCTGGAACGAGTTCTCCCCATTCGATCCAGGCGTTGAGCCCGCCCTTGATAGGGAGGATACGGGCATGAGCTGGCAGCGCCCGCTGCTGTTCCTGCAAAAGGTATTGCCAGCTGGCAAAGAAGAGTGAGCGCCGCCCGGGGAGGTACTCTTCGTAAAACCAGGGATCATCCATCAGTTGGGCGGCCGCCTCCAGGATGAGCAAAGAAGGCTCGGCTCCGGTCAAAGCCACGAGTTGTCTGAGCCGCTCTCGTTCGTCTCCCGAAAGACGGCTGGGCAGAACCAAAGCCCCAAGCTGCACATCCCGGCCCAGTGTTTTCGAAAAGGAGTGCAAGCTGAAGACAGCGGGAGGATCATCCTCTTGGTCAGCCAACTGGTACAGGGAGAGGCGGGGCTCGCGAAACCAGAGATCCCCGTGATGGTCATTTTCCAAAATGGCGACACCGTGTTTTTTGGCCCAATTGATCAGACGCTCTTTTCGTTTGCGCGAATAGCTGATTCCCGTGGGAAAATGGTGGTGCGGATTTATCAGCAGCCATTGCGGGCAAGCAGCAGCGGTTGCTTCTTCCAATGCCTCGATCAAGATCCCTTTACTATCAATCGGTATCGCTTTCACGGTGACACCAAATTGATGGAGCATGGCCGAGAACACCGGATAATGGTATTCTTCGATAAAAACAACGTCGGATTTTTGCATCAATTGCTGGACCACAAAAGAGAATGCGCTGGTACTGCGGTTAAACAAGAGCAGGCGCTCTGGAACACAGGGAATTCCTCTCCTGTTTAAATGGGTGGAGTAGGCAGCAGCGGCCCGTATGCGGCGGAGTTTCTTTTCGGATGACTGTTCGCTTAAGATGTCGACACATTCCGAAAAAGCAGTGCGGAGACGCCGAAGCAAATCTGCGCCTGGCACGGGTATGGAATCGGCGAGTGAAAAAAGCGGGATATCCGTAAGCGGCAGCCGCTCTTTGGTGCGCAGCTCGCGGGTTTTAGCCGTCAGGAAGTACCCTTTTCCCTGGCTCGCTTCTACCCAGCCATGGTGAGCAAGCTGGTCGTAGGCTTTTTTCACCGTTTCCAGAGAGCAGCCGCTGATGGCTTTCATTTCCCGCAAAGAGATGAGCTGATCGCCGTCCAGAAAGGCCCCGCGCAGGATTGCGGTTTGTAGCTGTTCAAACAATTGCAAGTAGAGCGGTGTTTTTGCATGCTTCTGAAAATGAAATGCGAAAAATGGCCGGTTGGGCATAGGCGAGCACCTCGTTCAAAATCAGTGTATGAAAAAGTTGACCCCATTATAAATCAAACCCGAGGCGGCTGGTAATCCCTGCTGGATAGGCTTGGCCGCACATGTTATCATGGCTGGAGAAGAGAAGGACATGACTGCCGGTATAGACAGCCTAACCCGGTGAGAATGGCTGCGGGATGAAGGAGAGGAAGGAAAATGAGCACAGCAGAACACAAAGCGAAGGCACCCAAGCAGGTTGGATGCATGGTTATTACGGTGTCGGATACAAGAACAGTGGAGACGGATAAAAGCGGTCAATTGATGAAGGAGATGCTGCTGGAAGCGGGACATTCTCTCCAGCAGTACCGGATCGTAAAAGACGAGCCTGCCGAAGTGACGGCTGCGATTGAGGCGGGGATCACTGATCCTGCGGTCCAGGTGATCTTGATAAACGGCGGAACCGGGATTTCTCCGCGTGACAATACCTTTGAGGCGGTACGTGAATTACTGGAAAAAGAAATGCCTGGCTTTGGCGAGCTGTTTCGCATGCTCAGCTTCACGGAGGACATTGGTTCGGCTGCCATACTCAGTCGTGCGGTGGCAGGTGTCCGACAGGGAAAAGCGATCTTTTCCACTCCGGGCTCGACGGGTGCGGTGCGGCTGGCGATGACCCGTTTGATTGTACCGGAGCTGGGGCACGTCGTCAGGGAGCTTACAAAGTAACGATTTGGGGAGCATCTGCGCATCCCTTTGGAGACGATCTTTATTTGCTGCACGGCACTCCCATGTGATACTGTAACAGAAGGCAAAAATGCCTGACCCTTTGCCGGGAGAATGAAGCAATTGAAAATTAGCAGGCAGCTCAGCTTGCTATGAAGGTCGCAGGACAGGGTCGAGATTGCTTACAAGAGGAGTACACGTACGAATGAAAATATTGCTATCCACGTTAAATGCCAAGTTTATTCACTCGTCTTTGGCTTTGCGCTATTTGCGCAGCTACACCAGACCGACGTTTCCCGATATTGAGATGGCCGAGTATACGATTAATGATGTGACCTTGAACATCGTCGCAGATATATACAAGCGGCAGCCGGATATTGCCGCTTTTTCCTGTTACATCTGGAATATTCGAGAGACGGCTGATGTTATCGCCAGCCTGAAAAAAATCTGTCCTGACCTGCCGATTATCCTGGGAGGACCCGAGGTGAGCTACGATGCCGATCACTGGCTGAAGCAGCACCCCGAGTTCGACGTGATCGTGCTGGGAGAAGGGGAGCAGACTTTTCTGGAGCTGATGAAAGCGTATGACGAGGCCTTCCGTACCGGCGAGCCTCCGCGGCTGAAAGAGGTGGCAGGTATCGCCTACCGGGAAGGAGAGCATATCCGTTTCAGTGCGCCGCGTCCCCAAATTGAGGAGCTGGACTCTATTCCTTCCCCTTACGAAGACGATCTGGACGAGCTGAACAACCGCGTCGTCTATTTTGAGGCGTCCAGAGGTTGCCCGTTCAAGTGTCAATACTGTCTCTCCTCCATTGAGGACGGTGTACGCTATTTTGGACTTGATCGGGTGAAAGCAGATTTGCTGCGCCTGATCAATCACGGCGTCAAAACAATTAAATTCGTTGACCGCACCTTTAATATCAATAAAAAGTACGCACTGGAGATTTTTCAGTTCCTGATCGACAATCACAATGGAACGGTGTTTCAATTTGAGATCACAGCCGATATTTTGCGCGCTGACGTCCTTGATTTCCTGATTGAGAATGCCCCTCCCGGAATTTTTCGCTTTGAGATCGGCGTTCAGTCAACCAATGACGAGACCAACAGACTCGTACAGCGAATCCAGCGCTTTGATCGGTTGGCCAATACCGTGACCAAGATTAAAAACTCAGGGAAGATCGATCAGCATCTCGATCTGATTGCCGGATTGCCCGAAGAGGATTATCAGTCATTTCGTCAGACCTTCAATGACGTGTTTGCGCTGCGGCCGGAAGAGCTTCAGCTCGGCTTCCTGAAGATGCTGCGCGGGACGGGCGTTCGAGCGAGGGCAGCCAATCACGGATATATTTTTATGGATCAGGCACCCTATGAAATCCTCGGGAACAACGTACTGTCCTTCGGAGACATGCAGCGGATCAAGCGAGCGGAGGATATACTGGAGAAGTACTGGAATGCCCATCGCATGGACCACACGCTGGAATGGCTGGTAACGCGAACATTTGCCACGCCGTTTGATTTCTTCCAGGAATTCGGGGATTACTGGGAAGAGCAAGGGTGGAGCCGGATCGGGCATCAACTGGAGGATCTGTTTCTCCGTTTGCGCCTTTTCCTGGAGAACCGGGGGACGGAGCAGATGGATCACATCCTCAGCTTGATGAAATTCGACTATTTGCGAAACCAAAAGCATCGGCCACGGAGGCTCTGGTGGGAAGATATGCTGGATAAATCTGAGCTCCAGGGACTTCATCAGGCGGTAGCAGACAAGCAGCATGAGCTTCGTGCGGATTTTGCCCGCCATGCAGCCTCAGAGAAAGAGTATTTCAAGCATACGCTGCCGGCACTGGTTTCCATTGATCTGGAGAAATGGGAGCAAACGGGCGAACTCATTCCCGGTGCTTATGTGCTGGTCGTATATTATCCCTATCAAGAAGGTCAGGCTAACTCCTATACGGTTGTTCATCAGAAGGAGGTTCGCTCAGGCAAGCTGGGCTAAAGTGAACGGATCTCCCTGAAATCGTAACTTTATGGTGAGTGGAACTGTATTGGTAATGGAGTACATGTAAAAACTGCCGCTCGTTCAATTGAAAGCGCTGAGCGGTGAGAATAGGGGATTTTACGTCATGGAAATCAACCTGTTGATGTCGATAATCGAGCAATACGGCTATTTTGCCATTTTCTTTTTGCTCTGGCTGGGCATTGTCGGTCTGCCTATTCCGGACGAATTGGTTGTGGCTACGGGGGGATTTCTAGCTTCAATAAATATACTGAACCCGCTCTATGCGTTTCTCGCTGGTTATTTTGGGGTGGCATCCGGTTTGACGATCGGATTTTTGCTGGGTAAATTTTTTGGCAAACCGATCCTGCAGTGGTTGTCCAAGAGTGAGAAGATGAGACATACCGTGGCGCGATCCACGGCCTTGCTGGAGAAATACGGTACGCTCGCTTTGTGCTTCAGCTACCTGTTCCCGGTAGTCCGTCACGTGGTTCCGTATATTGTAGCCATGAGCGGAATGAGTTATCGCCGATATGCCATCCTTTCTTATCCGATCGGTTTGATCTGGACCGCTGCCTTTTACTACATCGGCCATATTTTTGGCCGCAACGTTGAGGGGATCATCGGAATGATCCGCTCCTACGGCCTGTATGCTCTTCTGGTCCTGCTTATTCTGCTCGTCGTGGGGTATGTGGCCCGCCGCTTTTACCTCGCCAATCGGACATTCCGGGCAAAAGGAGAGTAGCGATGAAACAACGGTTTTTATCCGCCTATCGGCGGGCGCGAAACGGGGTGCTTGCAGCATCCTGGCTGTTGATCGGCTATGGCTGGTGGAGCAGTCAGATGCGATGGCTGTTGGTCGGCGGACTATTGCTCAATCTGTACGCAGCCGTCATGATGGCCAAGGATAAGCAGTATGCGAAAGAGGGACGGTTCCGCATTCCCGAGTCGAGCCTTCTACTTATTGCCGGGCTGGGAGGCGCCGCCGGTACCTGGGCTGTCATGATGCTGTATCGCCATAAAACCAAGCATCCGTCCTTTATGATCGCCGTCCCGCTTTTTTTCATCATTCAGATGGTTCTTCTTGTATTTGCCTTTCTAAATCGTTGAGAGATGCGAACAAGTATCCCTTCCGCTTTGGAAGGGTTTTTTGTGTTCATAATACTGAACCTCTTATTCTCATGTTGAAAATAAGAGTGAATCTCCTTTTTTTGGAGATACTATCCTCATCCTTGATAAAGGAGGGCGAGTGATGAGTCAGTTCTGGAAGGCGTGGGAAGAACGAAAAAGAAGCCAGAAGCAACGCAAGCTCGACAAGCATTCCTTGAAAAGTATGGAGAGTATTCCCGAAACACGCCTGTCCTCCAGTCTACAAGACAACCTCTCCTTGTTTGAGGCGCAGTTGGGGAATAGTGATGATTTCGTGATTCGGCGATTTCAGGTAAAAAGCGGCCAAGAAGCCGCTATTCTATTCATTGAAGGGATGGTAGACCGCGAAATAATCAACAATTATATTATTCGCTCGATGACTTCGACGAACCTCTCGATGACGGGACCTGAAGTCAATGAGCTGGAATCTACCAACCAATTGCGGCAAGCCATACGCAATATCTTGACTGGCAACTCGGTTCTGCTATTGGATGGCCAGGACACGGCGTATTTAAACAATACGTGCGGCTGGGATCGACGTGGAGTCGAAGAACCAAAGACTGAGTCAGTCGTACGGGGGCCGCGCGACGGGTTTTCAGAGACATTGACTGTCAACTCGGCATTAATCCGTACCCGTTTGAAAGACCCTAATTTGCACCTCAAGCATTTTGTCGTCGGACAGCGGACGCAGACCGATGTGCACGTCATGCACATTCAAGGCATTGCGCACCAGCCCATTGTTCAGGAAATCTACCGAAGAATCGAGAGTATCAATATCGATGCGATTCTAGAGAGCGGCTATATTGAACAAATAATCCAGGACCGGCGCTGGTCCCCTTTTCCGCAGATTCAGAATACAGAACGGCCTGACAAGGTTGTGGCCAATCTGTTGGAAGGAAAAGTGGCAATTCTCGTTGACGGCACTCCCTTTGCACTGATTGCGCCAGCAGTTATCTCGCAGTTTTACCAGAGTCCTGAGGATTACTATGAACGGTTCTATATTGCTACGTTTATCCGGCTTATTCGCGCTACGAGTGTGATCATCGCGCTATTGCTCCCTTCCCTTTACATCGCATTCAGCTCGTTTCATCCGGAGATGATTCCATCACGGTTGTTGATCGCCATGGCAGCAGGGCGTTCAACTGTTCCGTTCCCTTCTGTCGTAGAAGCGATCATCATGGAAATGGCCATTGAGATTCTGAGGGAGGCAAGCGTTCGGCTGCCGGGTCCAATCGGACCTACCATCGGTATCGTCGGGGCTCTGGTAGTCGGAGAAGCAGCCGTTTCGGCCGGACTGGTCAGTCCCATCATGGTGATCATTGTCGCACTCACCACGATTGGTTCGTTTGCCACGCCCAGTTATAGCGCGGCCATCGCGATTCGGATGCTTCGATTTCCGCTGATGATTTTGGCGGGAATGTTCGGGCTTTATGGGATTATGCTCTTTCTGATCATCATACTGATCCATCTTGCGTCACTCAAATCATTTGGTGTCCCGTATATGACACCGTTCAGCCCAGTCAACCTGCTGGGGCTGCGCGATTATATCATTCGCGCGCCCTTGAACTGGATGAAAAATAGACCTGCCATGTTCCATCCAGAAGATGAGAAGAGGTCGAAAGGAGGGTGGCGTTCATGAGCCATGGTGGTGGAAGCAACAGGCCGAATTCGCTCTCCCTCTGGCAGATGACATGCTTGATCACCAGCACCTTGATCGGGGTGGGCGTACTGACACTGCCTCGGACAACGACATCGAAGCTGTATGAGGCTGGCTGGATGGGTCCATTGATTGGGTCTGTCCTTCCGTTTCTGTCCATTCTGATCATCGCAGTATTGAGCCGTCGTTTTCCGGGGCTGACATTCGTTCAATACAGCCGGATCATTTGGGGCGGCAGCAAGCATCCCCGATTGGGCCTTGTTCTGAGCCTCCCCTGGATCTTTGCCTTTTTGACGGTTCTCTATGTGACAACCGGGATCACCGCACGCATGTTTGGAGAGGTGGTCGTTACGGCCGTCCTGTTGGACACGCCACTCGAAATGATCATTATTACCATGTTTGTCCTTGCGTTCATTTTGTGCATGCATGAAACGGATACGGTTGCGCGGGTAAACGAAATTCTCTTTCCGTTGATTCTTTTTCCCGTTCTGTTTATCGCGATCGCCTCCTTTCAAAAGGCGGAGTGGAATCACCTGATGCCACTGATAAGAGTACCAATGCATACGCTGCTTAAGGGCTCGTTCGAAGCCAATTTTTCCTATCAGGGTTATGAGATTATGCTCATCTTTTTTGCTTTTGCCCATGAAAACACGAGTAAAATCCGGTCGGGGATCTATGGGATCGGCATCGCTGTCTTTGTCTACCTGTTAATTGTGGTAGCGGGAATCGCCGTCTTTGGATACGAAGAGCTGCAGCGTGTAACCTGGCCCACACTAGAATTGGTCAAGACGACACAGGTGCCCGGACTGATCCTGGAGAGGCTCGAGTCTGCTTTTCTGGCTGTTTGGGTGGCTGCGGTTTTTACCACGGTGGCCAACGGGTATTACGCCATGATCTACAGTTTGCGCCAGTTGTTTCACAGAGGGATCAGGTTCCAGAGAATCCTGGCGATTGTTCTGATGATCCCCCTGTTCTTCCTTGTACTTCGGCCCCAAAATATTATCGAAATATTTAAAGTTACAACTGTCGTTGGATATACGACAGTATGGGTGTCTTTTTTTTCTCCGTTGATACATTTAGTGGTGCTGTTCTTTCAAGACCGGAGAAATAAGCTCAACAAGGAGGGGACGGCTGGTGGGTAAGGTCTGGTCCCGCATCTGTTGTCTGCTTCTTTGTCTGCTGTTGCTAGCTGGTTGCTGGGATCGACGTGAGCTGGAGGAAAGAATATCGGTCGTCGGCATTGCCATTGATTTTGCCAAGGGAAACGAGGATTTGTACAAGATCACGATCCAGGTTCCGATCCCGTTAAAGATTGCCGGCAGCACGGGCAAGGGAGGAGGGGGCAGTGCAGATGCTGTACGGATCATGAGCGTGACAGGACGAACCATTAAAGAGGCGACCAACAATATCCAGCAACGGCTGAATCAGCGGATATTCTTTGGACATACGAGGGTACTGGCGATAAGTGAAAGTGTCGCGAGGAGAGGAACAAAGGAAATTATTGACAGCTTTCGGCGGGACCCGCAGATTCGCCGACTATTGTGGCCGATTGTAGTGAAGGGTGAGGCGGCGGCACTGCTCGAAATCAAGCCGAGGCTGGTGCAGATCCCGGTCGTCTACATCATGGAGATGATTGAGAACGGCAGACGAATCGGCCTGATACCCAATCAGACGATGGGTGATTTCTATATCCAGACGACCAGTGATGCCATGGAAGCGATGCTGAATTATGTAGAAGTGAAGGATGATGAAGCGAGCTGGAAGGGAGTGGCGATCTTTCGGGGATACAAAATGGTGGGGAATCTAAACGAGATCCAGACCTGGTCACTGCTGCAGCTGCGGGATCGAAAACGCGGGGGAGACGTCGTGATTCGGCTTCCCGGAACAAAGCATGGCTACGTGACCTTTCGTCCGCATTTCGTCAGAACCAAACTGGATATGCAGGGAGGCCTTCTCGGCGAAACAGATAAGTATCGTGGTCATGCCGCCTCCTATCATTGTGTCGTACAGGGAGACATTATCGAGATGACGTCAAAACCCGATGTCCCCAAGGAAAAAATGATCGCGATGCTGCAGGACTTGATTAAAAAGGAAATGGAAAACCGTGCGAAAAAATTGTTTCATCAGTTACAGGATGAGCATAATAGCGATGTCCTTAAACTAGGTCTCGCTCTCCATGCCCATCATTATTTCGATTACTGGGTAGAACACAAGTGGCTGGAGGACTTTAAAGACTTTCCGATAAAAGCTACATATACGATCAAGCTGCGCCGGTTGGGCATGGAAATGTACTGAAAGCGAAAGGGAGAGACCCGAGGTCCCTCCCTTTTGAGCATGCTTACACGGGGCGGTCTGTTTGCGCAGGAAGATGCTCTGCAATAGTTTGCACCATTTCTTTCCGGCTGGAGGCATCGCTGTTTTGCCATAGCACTTCAAAAAGGACACCTAGCCCGGGAAGCGTTTTTTCCTGACCGCTTGTGATCGCATCCTTGATGGTGTCTTCCACGGCACCGGCGTCAGAGCCCTGCATCTTGTACATGATCGCCTGGCGGAGGTTCAGCGCAGCAATGTTCATGACGGGAGATCACCTCGTTTTTCATATGGATTGCACCCCTAGTATTCGTCTTTCCAGGCTGGCTCATACCTGTTTTTGAAGCCAGCCCATGATGTGTTATAATGCTTGGTATTCATCAGTCTGTCATGCAGGAAATTTGGTCAATTTTAAGCGGCCCAAAAAAGAAGGAGTGGAAGAGATGTCCAAGCAGTTTGCCATTATCGGCATGGGCAGGTTTGGTTCCAGTGTCGCCCGGACTTTGTACGAAATGGATTACGAGGTCATGGGAATCGATGAGGACGAAGAGCGAATCAATGAAAATATCCAGTTTGTCACACATGCGGTTGCGGCTGATTCAACCGATGAACGGGCACTGAGAGAGATTGGTATCCGCAATTTCGACGTCGTTGTCGTTGCGATTGGCGCCGATATCCAGGCGAGTATTTTGACTGTCTTGATCCTAAAGGAGATGGGTGTAAAAAAGATCGTCGCCAAAGCTCAAAACGAGCGGCATGGACAGGTTCTCTATAAAGTCGGCGCCGATCGTGTCGTATTCCCTGAGCGGGATATGGGGGTTCGTGTGGCTCACAATCTGATTTCGGCCAATGTCCTTGACTTTATCGAGCTGGCGGAAGATTACAGTGTGGCAGAGGTCGTGGCTTCTTCGAAAATGCTCGGCAAAAACCTGCGTCAACTGGACCTGCGGGCTCGCTATGAGGTGAACGTCATTGCGATCAAGAGCGGGGATAAATTTAACATCGCCCCCAGCCCGGATGAGGTCATCCAGAGCGGGGATGTACTCGTTGTGATTGGCAACAACAAGCATCTAAAAACGTTTGAGGAGCAGGATTAATGCGTCATGAGCTGATTACCTCCGTCCAAAATCCGCTGGTCAAGCGCTTGCACCAGCTCTTGGACCGCAAAGGCAGGGAGGAGCAAAATCGCTTTTTGGTAGAAGGTGCGCATTTGGTGGAGGAAGCGCTAAACAGCGGGGCCGGGGTAGTTACGGTGCTGTATGATGAACAGCGCGAAATCGATCCGGCCTGTCTGCGCGCTATCGAAAAGCGGCAAACGGAAATCGAAGTGGTGGCGGTATCTGCTGCTGTGCTGGCCAAGCTGACAGAAACCAAAAATCCGCAGGGAATTGTTGCGGAAGTGAAAAAAAATACACGCGATTGGCAAGAATGGATGGAAAGCGCGGCGAACCGGGATTATATGCTTCTTTTGCTCGATGAAATCCAGGACCCGGGCAATCTCGGCACGATTCTGCGAACGGCGGAAGCTGCTGGCGTGGATGGTGTTGTTCTCGGGGCAGGCAGCGTGGATTTGTACAACGGAAAAGTAATCCGGTCGACAATGGGCGCCTTGTTTCGCCTGGCTGTTTTTGTACGGCCGCTTCCCGAGGCGATTCAGAAAGTACGTCAGCAGGGGGGCCGCATCCTGGTCTCCTCGCTCAAAGAAAACAGCCTCGCTTATCACGAGGCTGCATATGGCGGAAAAGTGGCACTGGTGATCGGCAACGAAGGACGAGGAGTCTCCACGCAGGTCGCTGATCTTGCCGACAGTTATGTACATATTCCGTTGTATGGTCGGGCAGAATCATTAAACGCGGCAGTCGCAGCCGGTATCCTCGTTTACGAAGCCCAGCGACACCGCACCTTCCCTCCAGCTAACTGATCATGGCCACTTGCGGCTGCTTTTTCTTTTCCTTATATTCTTCGCGCGCCTGGGCCCATTGATCTTGCGCCATTTGTAAAATGCCGGTTTCAATGGTGCGGTTTCTGAATTCCAAAGCGTGGGAGAAGTACTGGATCGCTTTGTCGTATTGCTCGATCCGGCGCATCAAATCGCCGATCAGATACAAAATGCGAACTTCTGACATTTCCTTCTCGCCGCGGGTATAATCGGAATGGATATAGGACTGTTCATATTCATGGACCGCAATTTGAAGAAAGCGTCTTTCCTCGGCGGCATTGGCAGTGAATCTGTAAAGCCAGGCCAGGCGCAGATAGAGTCCCGCTTTGACGGAATGGACCTGGTCGGTCAGCTCTGCTG
Organism: Brevibacillus ruminantium; assembly: GCF_023746555.1. Lineage (NCBI taxonomy): Bacteria > Bacillati > Bacillota > Bacilli > Caryophanales > Paenibacillaceae > Brevibacillus > Brevibacillus ruminantium. Next base: position 3,875,750 of record NZ_CP098755.1, on the reverse strand, counting down.
CGTAAATCGCCAGCTTGTAAGCTGCTACGGCTGCTGGCAGGCTGCGAATCCCGCCCAGTTCTTTTGGGGTCCATTTTGCGGAAATCAGTTCACTTACCAGCTTTTTTTGTCCGGGAGCCAATCGCTCATCAAACAGATCCGTAAAGGCAAAACCGCAGGATGGGCAAACATTGACTGTATACAAAATCGGGTTAAGTGCCTGCTCCTTGAAGTAGGTGCAAAAATCACTGTCCCGCTTCAACATGGAAAGTGATCCGCTGCGTACCCGCTTGCTTGAAAAGGCGGCTTGACAGTGAGGACAACTTAGATTTTTGTCATAGAGAGCTGTAATTTGTTCGATCATGCCAAAAGTCCCCTTTCAAAGAGGGTGTTTCGTAGGAGAAATTCCGAACCATATACAACATTTGTAGAATTGAAAGTTCCCTCTGGTTGCGCTATAATTTTCCTACAACTTCATTATAACGGAAAGCGATGACAGAGACTAGTACGCAGGACCTATGGATTTACAGGGAGGAGATGCCGCTGACTGAAAGCATCCCAAGCCAAGTCTGCCGAATTCACTCTGGAGCTGTTCCCTGAACCGTTTCTGAACTAGGAACATAGTAGGGGGAAACCGGGGCAACCCGTTATCATGATCGAGTGAAGCAAAGCTTTTTTCGGCTCTGCTTAACAAGGGTGGTACCGCGAGTAATGACTCGTCCCTTAGGGGGCGGGTTTTTTCTTTTTTTCAAAAACATGTAGAAGGAGCGATCAAACGTGCAAACGCGGTTACAGGAAATGAAGCAATCCGCCTTGGCCCAGCTCGGCCAGGTCGCGGAGGCAGCGCAGCTGCAAGAGCTGCGTGTGAAATATCTAGGAAAAAAAGGAGAGCTGACAGAGCTGCTGCGTGGCATGGGCAGTCTCATCCCGGAAGAAAGGCCAGTGGTAGGGCAACTGGTCAATGAAGTACGAACTGCACTAGAGGACGCCTTCGCAAACAAACAAGCCTCCCTGGAGGAAGCGGCGCTCACGGCCAAGCTGACGTCCCAATCCATTGACGTGACCTTGCCGGGCCGCCCTGTGCAGGCAGGAACGATGCACCCTCTCTCCCGCATCATTGAGGAGATCGAGGATATTTTCATCGGGCTGGGCTTTGATATCGCTGAAGGGCCAGAGGTAGAGCTGGATCATTTCAACTTTGAAATGCTCAATCTGCCCAAGGATCACCCGGCTCGCGACATGCAGGATTCTTTTTACATCACCGAGGAAATCTTGATGCGTACCCATACGTCACCCGTACAGGCGCGCACCATGCTGAAAAAAGAAGGCAAAGCGCCGGTGAAAATCATCTGTCCGGGAAAAGTGTATCGCCGCGATGATGACGATGCGACTCACTCCCACCAGTTCACGCAGATCGAGGGACTTGTCGTAGACAAAGGCATTCGCATGAGCGATCTCAAAGGGACGCTGCTTACTTTCGCCCGTCAGATGTTCGGAGCCAATCAGCAGGTCCGCCTACGTCCGAGCTTCTTCCCTTTCACGGAGCCGAGTGCAGAGGTTGACCTGCAGTGCTTCAAATGCGGCGGAGAAGGCTGCCGCGTCTGCAAACAGACAGGCTGGATCGAAATTCTCGGGTCGGGCATGGTGCACCCGCGCGTACTGCAAATGGCTGGCTACGATCCGCAGGAGGTCAGCGGCTTTGCCTTTGGTATGGGCGTAGAGCGAATCGCCATGCTGAAATACGGCGTAGAAGACATTCGCCATTTCTATACAAATGATGTCCGGTTCTTGAACCAATTTAACCGATCCTAGAAAGGAGAGTCGTATCAGAGATGAAGGTATCATATCAATGGTTGTCGGAATACGTGGATTTACACGATATCACCCCCCACGAGCTGGCGGAAAAGCTGACCCGCAGCGGGATTGAGGTAGATGCGGTGGAATCCCGCAACGCTGGTGTTTCCAAAGTCGTGGTCGGCTATGTAAAGGAAAAAAGCAAGCATCCTGATGCAGACCGGCTCAATGTGTGCATCGTCGATGCAGGGCAGGGAGAAGACTTGCAAATCGTCTGCGGAGCAGCCAACGTTGACCGGGGACAAAAGGTGCCGGTAGCCTTGGTCGGAGCAAAATTGCCAGGCGACCTCCAGATCAAGCGCTCCAAACTGCGCGGAGTGGAGTCGCAAGGGATGATCTGCTCGGCGAAGGAACTGGGACTCAACGACAAGCTGCTGGCCAAAGATCAGCAAGAAGGCATCATGGTGCTGCCGGAGGATGCAGAGGTAGGCATGGACGCGGTTTCTTACCTGGGCATGGATGACCATGTGCTGGAGCTGGGACTTACTCCAAACCGCTCCGATTGCCTCAGCATGCTGGGTGTCGCATATGAGGTCGCGGCGATTCTCGGCCGGGATGTCATTTTCCCGGAGATTGCAATCGTGGAAAACGGCGGGCAAAATCCGGTTCAGGTGGAGATCGAGGCAAAAGACGAATGCTATCGATACGAGGGGCGTCATTTTACGGATGCCAAAATCACCAGCTCGCCGCAGTGGATGAAAAACCGCCTGATGGCTGCCGGTGTTCGTCCGATCAACAACGTGGTGGACGTGACCAACTATGTCATGCTGGAATACGGACAGCCGTTGCACGCCTTTGACGCAAACATGGTCAAAGACCGCTCTATCGTGGTAAGGCTGGCAGAAGAAGGCGAGAAGCTGGTCACGCTGGACGATCAAGAGCGCTTGCTGGACAGCCAGACTCTGCTGATTGCCGATCGGCAAAAAGGCCTGGCAATCGCCGGTGTCATGGGCGGTGCCAACTCCGAAATTACACCGGAGACCAAGGAGATTATCCTGGAGGCAGCCTGGTTCACGCCACAGACTGTTCGGAGCACGTCCAAGAAGCTCGGTATGCGCACAGAAGGATGCGTACGTTGGGAAAAAGGTGTCGACCAGGCGCGCGTGGTGGAAGCTGGCGAGCGGGCAGCTTACCTGATTCAGCAGCTTTCCGGAGCCAAGGTTTCCAAGGGGATTGCAGAAGCCGTGGTTCAAGAGCCGACACCAGCAGTAGTGACGATCACGCTGGAAAAAATCAACCAACATTTGGGTACCTCCCTGACAGCTGATGAGGTAACGCCGATTTTCCAACGTCTCCAGTTCGCATATGAACAAAACGGCAATCAATGGGTAGTGACCGTGCCGACTCGCCGTGGAGATATCACATTGCCGGAAGATCTGGTCGAAGAGGTAGCTCGTCTTCACGGCTACGACAATATCCCGACCACTCTTCCAGAGGGAATGACAACGCAAGGACAATTGACGCATGATCAAAAGATTCGCCGAACTATTCGCCATCACCTCATTGGCGCGGGGCTGAATGAAGCGATTTCGTATGCGCTGGTCCATCCGGAAAAAGCAGAAGAGGTGGCCGGCTTGCATCGTACAACGGTCAAGCCGATCGCACTGGCCATGCCGATGAGCGAAGAGCACAGCGTTCTGCGCACCAGTCTGATTCCGAGTCTGCTGGCAACCGTCTCTTACAACAAGAACCGGCAAAACCATAATGTCGCCATCTTCGAGCTGGGAAGAGTCTTCCTGAGTGAGGAAGCCAACCTGTCCCAACTCCCTGAGGAGCGCCTTTACCTGGCGGGTGCATTGACTGGGCAATGGTTCAAAACCAACTGGATGGCGCAGTCGCAAGTCGTTGACTTTTATTTGGTAAAGGGTCTGATTGAATCCCTGCTTACCCGTCTCGGCATTGCGGGAGCAGAGTACCGGGCAGTCTCCACACTGGCGGGCATGCACCCGGGCCGTACCGCCGAAATCTGGGTGGGTGACAAACATCTGGGCTATCTGGGGCAGGTCCATCCGGCTACCGAAAAAGCATACGATCTGTCGGAAACCTACGTCTTCCAGTTTGATGCAGAAGAGTTGATCCGTGCAGCCGCTCCGGTTGGCCATTACCACCCGCTTCCGAAGCATCCTGCCGTGACCCGCGACCTGGCACTCGTAGCAAACCGCGACCTGCCAGCCCATACACTGGAAGCTGTGATACGCAAAGCAGCGGGTGACCTGCTGGAATCCCTGACGCTGTTCGATGTGTATACAGGCGACCGGATTGCTTCCGACAAAAAGAGCATGGCCTTCTCCCTCGTTTTCCGTCACCCCGAGCGGACCTTGCAGGACGAAGAGGTGCAGGAGCTGACACAGGCTGTCGTAGAGGCGCTGAAGAACGAAGCGGGCGCCGAGCTCAGAATGTAAGCAGAACTTGACGAAACCTGACATTTTCAGTAACCTAAATTGGGATGCATTGGTACGGAAAATAGGTACGGAAGTCTCACAGTAGGGTTTGAAGGAGGAAGCCTTCGTGCAGGGTGACGGGAAGAATCGGTTGACGGTTGACATATACGGGCAGCAGTATCGCTTGAGTGGAAAGGCAAGCGTGAACCACATTCGCATGGTGGCCGGGTTCGTTGATGATAAAATGAATGAGATTGGAACAGGCAACCATCGTCTGGATACGGCCAAAATCGCTGTACTTGCCGCAGTTAACATCGCAGACGAATACTTCCGGTTGCGAACCGAGTACGAAGCGTTGCTGAAGATGCTTCAGGAAGATGCAAACGAAACCTGATCGGTAGTGAAAAGAGGGGCTCTGGCCTCTCTTTTCCCTATTGTCAGCCGCCGTGCAAACAGGCCGGAGAGGAGAGCGACTGATGAACAAAGAAGCGCTGGTTGAGGCAGCAAAAAAGCTGTCTCTGACAGAAAAGAATGAAAAACTAGGCACGATTCTTCAAGAAATGGGCAGCGCCTTGGTTGCCTTTTCAGGAGGTGTGGACAGCACCTTTTTGCTTGCACGCGCCGTCGAGGTGTTGGGGGATTCGGCGATTGCGGTGACGGCCGCTTCGGAGACATTTCCGACCAGGGAATTCGAAGCCGCCAAGCAACTCGCCAAGCAGTTAGGTGCCAGATTTGTCACGACGGAGGTTCGTGAACTGGAAAATCCGAATTTTGTTTCGAATCCGGTCAACCGCTGCTTCTACTGCAAAGACGGCTTGTATGAACACTTAGGTGAGTTGGCTTTGCAAAATGAATGGAATGCAGTGATTTGTGATGGCGCCAATATGGATGATTTGGGGGATTACCGCCCAGGCCGCGTAGCCGCTGTTCAACGCGGTGTACGCAGTCCGCTTCAGGAGGCTGGATTTTACAAGGATGAGATCAGGCAACTGTCCAAAGAAATGGGGCTTTCGACCTGGAACAAACCTTCCTTTGCCTGCCTTTCCTCGCGAGTACCCTACGGCTCCACGATCACCTTGGAAAAGATCGACCAGATCGATCGGGCAGAGGGCTATCTGATGAGCCTGGGCTTTCATCAGGTGCGTGTCCGGCATCATGATACCATTGCGCGGATTGAAATCAGTCCGAATGAGTTTGAACTATTGCTCCAGCATCGTGACCAGATTGACCGCACGCTGCGGGAGATTGGATTTAAATATGTGACGCTTGACCTCTTTGGTTACCAAACGGGCAGTATGAACGCAGTACTGCAGACGGATGTGAAACAGACACATGGATAATCTGAAAACGATTCTTCAAGATCTCCAGGCGGGCAAACTTGATCTTGACCAGGCTGCCGAACTGATTCAGGGAAGTAGTCGGTTGGACTACGCTACACTTGATCTGGATCGAAAGCGCAGGACCGGTTTTCCAGAGGTTGTATACGGAGCAGGGAAAAGCGCGGAACAGTTAGTGGGCATATTTTCCAGGCTGCGAGAGCATCAGGAGCTGGTACTGGCCACGCGGGTCAGCGAAGAACAGGCGGAAGCGGTACAAAGCTGCTGGGCGGATGTACAGTATGTCAAAGAGGCACGGATGCTGATCAGCGCAAAAACACCCTTGGAACCAGTACGTGAAGGCTATGTGGCGGTTGTCGCCGCAGGAACTTCAGATTGGCCGGTGGCGCAGGAGGCTGCCTGGACTGTCCGCTGCTTTGGCAGCGAGGCCAGAGTGATTGCGGATGTAGGCGTGGCAGGAATCCATCGACTGTTTCAGCGTTTGGATGAGATACGGGGAGCCTCCGTCATCATCTGTATCGCAGGTATGGAAGGAGCGTTGGCCAGTGTATTGGCTGGTCTGGTGGATAAGCCTGTGATTGCGGTTCCTACCAGCGTGGGATATGGAGCCAATTTAGGCGGAATAGCCGCCCTTCTGACTATGCTCAACTCATGCGCGAATGGTGTATCCGTAGTCAATATCGACAATGGCTTTGGTGCCGGGTATTTGGCTGGAATGATCCACAGACAGAGTGCATCTTCATAAAGAAAACAAGAGCCAACCGATCTGGTTGGCTCTTGATCTATCCGCTTGATTTAAGTTTCTTGCCTTTTGCCGGCATCTCCGTCACGCAAATCCATGTGCGTTTTGATCGGGATAAACAGGTCGATAATCCCGATGACCAATGAGGCAAGCAGTGCTCCCAGAATCGTCACGTAAAATCCGGAGACGATGAATTGGGTGAGATAAATCACTACTGCGCTGACAAGAAAACCAACAATTCCGCGGTTAAATGGAGAGATGCGATCACCGAAGAACGCTTCCACGACCCACCCTAGCAGTGCAATCACCACTGCCGCAAATAGTGCGGTCCAGAAGCTGTTTACAGAAAAACCGGGCACCAAGAAACCGACGAACATCAGTACGACAGCAGCAACCACAAAACGGATAACGTGGCGCAATATCGTCATGTGTATGATCCTCCTTTGCAGATGTTGATTCCTTATCATTTTGGCTTTTTTTTAGGAGAACTATGCTGAGGGAAAGGCGTTAAATTATTCATGTGCCCATCCCCGTGATATAATAGTTGGTAATTGCTTGTTTCAGGGCAGAAAAAGGAGGCACATTCGTGGAACAGCGGGTTTTAAAAACCTTGGAATACGAGAAAATCATCGCGTTGCTGATGGATAAAGCGACGTCCATATACGGAAAAGAATTAGCCGAAAACCTGGTCCCGTTTTTGCGGCTTGAGGAAGTGAAAGCTGCTCAGCAGGCCACTCAGGAGGCAGTGACGGCTCTCCGCTTAAAGGGGAGTGTTCCGCTCGGGGGCATCAGGGACATTCGCGGAGCCATTCAAAGGGCTCGTTTAAATGCCATGCTCGCTCCCATGGAATTGCTGGATATCGCCGGTACAGTAGGGGCGGGACGCCGTCTTCGCCAGTTCTTGCTCGATCTTTGTGAAGACGAGGCTTTGCCCATGCTGCAGTTTCAGGCAGAGCGCATCGAGGGGCTGCGTGACCTGGAGACAGAAATCCGCCGATGTGTCGATGAGAATGGCGAGATTGTCGACGGGGCCAGCCAGGAATTGCGCCTGGTCAGACAGGAAATCCGTCAGCTGGAGGCGCGGGTCAGAGAAAAGCTGGACCAGATGACGCGTTCATCCTCCTATCAAAAAATGTTGATGGAAAATATTGTCACGATTCGCGGAGATCGCTTTGTGATTCCCGTCAAGCAAGAGTACCGCCACGTTTTTGGAGGAATCGTTCACGATCAGTCTGCCTCGGGTGCGACCTTGTTTATCGAGCCAGAGGCGGTAGTGGCGATGAACAACAAGCTCCGCGAGCTTCGTCTGCGCGAGGAAAGAGAAGTGGAGCGTATTCTTTACGTCCTCACTGAGCTGGTCGCAGTGTCCATCGATCCGTTGAAAGAAAATATCGAAGCGCTTGCCGAACTGGATTTCATGTTTGCCAAAGCTCAGCTTTCCGGTGCCATGAAAGCGGTTTGTCCGCGCGTCAATGACGAAGGCTACATGCGGCTGCGAAAAGCTCGCCATCCGTTGATTCCCATGCAAACCGTCGTTCCGGTTGACGTAGAGCTGGGAGGCGCATACAGTGCAATTGTCGTCACGGGACCAAATACAGGGGGGAAAACCGTATCCCTGAAAACAGTAGGTCTCCTCTCTTTGATGGCGATGGCGGGTTTGCAGATTCCGGCAGAGGAAGAGAGTGAGGTTACGGTCTTCTCCTCTATTTTTGCCGATATTGGGGATGAACAATCGATTGAGCAGAGCCTGTCAACGTTTTCCAGTCATATGACCAATATTATCCACATCCTCGCGTCCATGGATGACCGCAGTCTTGTCCTGTTTGATGAATTGGGGGCAGGAACTGACCCGACTGAGGGCGCCGCGCTGGCCATGTCAATTATTGATCATGTGATTCGCAGCGGAGCGAGACTGATTGCGACAACACACTACAGCGAGCTGAAGGCATACGCTTATGACCGATCCGGTGTCATAAATGCCAGTGTCGAATTTGATGTGGAAACACTGCGCCCGACGTATCGTTTGCTGATCGGTGTCCCAGGACGGTCCAACGCGTTTGCCATTGCCAAACGGCTGGGACTCCCGGAAGCAATTATTGAGGACGCCAGAAGCTCGATCAGCGAGGAAGACAATCAGGTGGAAAGCATGATTGCTTCTTTGGAGCGCAACCGAAAAACAGCGGAAGCGGAACGCAAGACGGCTGAGGATTTGCGTCGTGAAGCAGAGCGTCTGCGTGAGCAGCTGGAAGAGGAACGGGCACGTTTTGCCCAGGAGAAAAATAAACTTTTGGAAGAAGCCGAAGAAGAGGCGCGCATTGCTGTCCAACTAGCCAAAGAAGAGGCTGAAGCGGTGATCCGCGAGCTTCGGAGCATGATGAAAGAAGGCGTGGAGATCAAAGAACATCGTTTAATCGATGCTAAAAAGCGCCTGGGCAATGCCGTCATGGAGCTGGAGAAGGAAAAGGTGAAAAAGCCGGCAAAAGCGGTGAGAGCCACCCAGATCAAGGCGGGAGACGAGGTAATGGTCAACAGCTTCGGCCAGAAGGGTACTGTTCTGGAGAAGGTTGGCGGCGACGAGTTCCTGGTCCAGATCGGGATTATGAAAATGAAAGTAAAGCGGGATGACATGAATGTGCTTAGCTCCTTTAAGGCGCCGCAACAGAATGTAGAATATACAGCTGTCAAACGGAGCCGGAGCACGGTAAAAATGGAGCTGGATTTGCGCGGCTACAATGTGGAAGACGGAATTCGCGAGATTGACCAGTATTTGGACGAAGCATTGCTTGCCGGTTTTCATTCGGTGTCGATTATCCACGGTCATGGCACGGGGATGCTGCGCAAAGGTGTGCATGAGTATTTGCGTCAGCATCGCAGCGTTAAATCGTTTCGCCTTGGTGGACAGGGCGAAGGGGGCGTAGGTGCCACCATCGTCGAGCTGAGATAAGTCTTGTTGGACGGGGGTACAGAATGGAGCATTTGCTGCACAATCCTTATTTTGGGACATTTGCTTATTATACGGTAACCGGTTTGGCCATGATTGTCTTTCTCTCCGTATTTGAACTGGTTACAAAATATCATGTGTGGCAGGAATTAAAGCGAGGCAATCTCGCCGTCGCCATGGCGACCGGCGGCAAGCTGTTCGGGATCGCCAATATCTTTAGTTATTCCATCCAGCACCATGATTCCATCGGTCAGGCACTGGCCTGGGGAACATTTGGGTTTTTCCTCTTGCTCGGCAGTTATTTCATCTTTGAATTTATGACACCCAGCTTCCGGGTTGATGAGGAGATCGGCAACGATAACCGGGCGATCGGTCTGATCTCCATGGTGCTCTCCATCGGATTTTCATTTGTCATCGGCGCCAGCCTTACGCGGTAGCGCGGGGCTGGGGCTCCGTTTTCTTGCCGTTGAAGCATTTTCAATTGGGGAGTATAATTAGAGCTTGGTAGCATGTATCGAGCAGGAAATGAGGAGGCGTGGCCTTGGAGACGTTGTACAAGGTCCTCATCGTTTTATGTGTAGTCTTTATCGCGGCGGGGATATATTATCTGTCGTAGGGGCTACGGATTGACTCATAAACAGAGACGTGAAAGAGGAGATACAAAATGACTCAGCCAATACGCGTTGCTGTTGTCGGTTTAGGGTTTGTCGGATTGCCACTCGCACTGACCTATGCCCTGAAAGGGGCCCACGTGGTTGGAGTGGACGTCATGCCCCATGTCGTCGATGAAATCAACAAAGGGCATTCTCACCATCTGGAATCCTATCAAGGCAAGACTCTCGCGGAGATTCTGCGTGAGCAAATCGACGCAGGCCGGTTCCGGGCGACCACTTCGTATGAAGAGGCAGCAGCAGAGGTTTCGCATTACATCGTAACCGTCGGACTGCCTGTCTTCAACGGCGATCCCGATCTCGGTCCTTTGAAAAGCTGTGCGGAGACACTGGGGAAAGTGCTGAAAAAAGGCGATACCGTCATGATTCGCAGCACTGTTGTCCCGGGTACGACAGAAGAAGTGATTCAGCCGATTTTGGAAGAAGCAAGCGGTCTTCGGGCGGGCACAGATTTTTATCTCACCTACTGTTCGGAGCGCATTGCAGAGGGACGAGCGTTTGAGGAGTTTATTCACATGCCGCTGGTCCTCGGTGGAATCAACGAGGAGAGCGCGAACCACGGAAAAAATCTGCTTTCCTTTATCAGTGAAACAGAGATCACCATTTCCGACATTCGAGTGATTGAAGCGGCGAAGGTGATTGAAAATATCCAGCGCGACGTCAATATCGCGATGGTGCAGGAATTTGCCCGCTTTGCTGAATCCTTTGGCATTGACACCTTTGAAATGATCCGGATTGCGAATACACATAAACGTGTAAACCTTTTGACACCGGGACCGGGTGTAGGCGGTTTCTGTCTGCCCAACGCCCTGTATTACCTGCAGCCAAAAGCGAGGGAACTGGGTGTTCCGCTCCCACTGCTGCAGATGGCCCGTACCACAAATGACAGCGTGCCTTCTGTTCTGGTCAACATGCTGGAAAAAGCATTGCAGGAAAAAGGAAAATCGCTGGCTGGCAGCCGTGTCACTATTTTCGGTCTGGCGATGAAGGATTACTCCAATGATGATCGAGTCAGTCCTGTCCAAGATCTGATCCGGGTGCTGCAAACCAAGGGTGTAGAGGTTCGTTCCTATGATCCGGCGGTGCCAACCCACTACGACCACAAAGCGGCTACGCTGGAAGATGCGGTCAAGGGAGCAGATGCTGTCATGCTGACAGCCGTTCAAAAGGAATTTGAAGAGCTGGATTGGACAAGCGTCATCAATCAAATGAGTCCGGAACCAATCCTCTTTGATGCCAAAAACCGCATCCCGCGTTCGCTGGATGAGAAGGTTTCCGTCGTGCGCATCTAACAAGAACAGGCCCCACCGGTTGAAAAATGCCGGCAGGGCCTGTTTGTTTTTATTGATCGGTTACCCTTTGATCCATGTACATAAACTCCCAAAGATGACCGTCGATATCTTGAAAACTCCATGCGTACATAAATCCGTGATCCATCGGGTCATTGGAGGCAAGTCCGCCTGCCGCTAACGCCTTATTGACGATCTCGTCCACTTTCTCTTTGCTTTCAGCGGATAAGGCCAAAATCACTTCTGTGCCTTTCGTTGCATCGACCATTTCTTTTTTGGTAAATGTCTTGAAGAAATCTTCCACCAGCAGCATGACAAAAATGTCTTCACTGACGACCATACAGGCTGCGTTGTCATCAGTAAATTGCGGGTTAAAAGTAAAGCCAATCGCTGAAAAAAAGTCCATGGATCTTTTCAGATCCTTCACAGGCAGGTTGACAAAAATTTTCTCTGCTTGCAGTCCCATTTTCCATCACCTCATCATTAGCATGTCGTGCTATTAACCGATTCTATACCTTTCACAAGCGTCAGATGCTAGTGTATGAAAGACTCCCTTCATGTCTGGTTTTCTGAATAATTGCTATTCTAGCACATGGTGAAGGCAATGATTTCTTACAGATTGCGAATTTGGTGCTTACTTGCCTAAACATGCGAAAGAGGTTCGAAAAGAGGCTCCACCGGTGGTGGAAGAAGCGCACCCCTTATAATGGACATTGGAAAACCCACTGGGCTTCCGATTACATTGTAGGGAGGTGTATTTTTTAGCGATTAAAGGGTAAAAGTTCAAGGTCTTACACAAATGATGTGAAAAAGAGGCAGTTCTGTTTCATATAAGGCGAAGTGAACTTGCCGTCATAAATTATCTACTCAGCGGTTATTTTCCTTGCCAAAGATGGCCATTGGTACGCCCAACACGAAAAAAGCAATTCCCAAATACAAAGGCAATTTACCAACATCCTCTATTGATGATTCAAAAGAAAAATAACGCCAATTTGGCCCTAAACTGAGAATGGCGACCGTAATATATTGTGCAACTACGAGAAAGGCACCAATAAAACAAAAACAAATTCCTGTTGTAATTCTCCCCATTGTAAATCCCTCCCTTTTTTTATATTGTAATTTTACCATAAATATAATAATATTGTATGTAATTTCCAAAATATAAGCCTAATCAAATAAACCTCCAGTTCTATTAAGGTTTTCCCTAGAACTGGAGGTTTATTTTTTGCCACAGAAAAGGAAGCGTTAGTCTTCATACTTTCGAAAAGATAAACTTAGAAAAACACCGCGTTGTGAGCAAGGTTGATCATGGCCCGCATCGTTTTGTACAGATCGTGCTGATCAACAGGATTGTAGCGGACGATGCCTGTTTCCGTTTCGTAGCGTGTTCCCGGCACGTTGGCAGCCATTTCCGCTTGTCCGGCATGAGAAAATTCGATGGCGAGCTCCAGCGGCTGTGAAAAGGTGAGCGGTTTGATATCAGCCAAACGGGAAAGCGCGTGCTTCGTCTGATGCTTTAATTCGGCGGTAGCCTGCTCTCTTGACAGGCAAATGGCAGAGGTGCGGGAAACGGCCGTTTTGACGATGGCTGTACTGATTTCGGGAATGAGCGCACGCGCTTCTTCCGCGATCAGATTATCACCGGAGACGAGGCAAACAGGCACGCCATACAAGCCGGCATAGGCTGCATTGAAGCCAAACTCGCCCACGACTTGTCCGTTGATGTACATGTTGCGAACCACGCCGGACATCGTATGGCTGAGAACTCCGGGAACGCCTTGGCGCGTGTGGTAGCCGATGAAAAAAGCAGCGTCAAAGCTTTCGTCCAGCCCCTGCATCATGGAGTAATCACGGGGGGAACCGGCGAGCAGCTTGGCTTTGGGATGGAGGGACTCCCAGAGAATATTGTTCATGGTGTTGTGGCTGTCGGCGACGACGATCTCTGTTGCGCCCATTTCCAAAGCAGCTTCGATGACGGCGTTGGCATCTTCCGTCATGAACACTCGTCCCCGTCCATAGTTCATGCCGGTATCGGGATTGATGTACGTGGGATCGACGATGCCGGAGATTCCTTCCATATCGACAGAAAGAAATAATTTCATGGGATACCTACCATCCTTTCATTTCTGATAATTGGCAATCATTCCTTTTAATCAAACCAGATTGTTTCGATGCAGGCAACAGAAAAATCAAGAGAGACGCCAGACATGAAAAAAGCACAGGGGGCAGTGGAACCCGCTGTGCTTGCTGCAAAATTTTATGGGGACGATGCTCCTAAGAGAGAAGCTGCCGATACAGGCGCATCGTCTCTTTTGTCATGTGTTGAATCGTAAAGGTTTGTTCCACCAGCGCAAGAGCGTTTTGAGTCAGGCTCTCACGCAGCTCCGGTCGATCCAGCATTTCTTTCATGGCCTTTGTCAAACCGGCTGGATCTCCCGGCTGCACGGCCAGACCCGTCTGGTGATCATTCACAAATTCTTTTACGCCGCCGACATGGCTGGCTACGACAGGAACCTCAGAAGCCATGGCTTCGATGATCGTATACCCCAGACCTTCGTACAGCGAGGAGTGAACAAAAGCATCACAGGCATGCAGGCAGGCCGGTATATCTTGCCGGAAGCCTCCGAACGAGACTTTCTCCTGCAGCCCCAGCTCTCGTACCTTTTCCTCCAGAATCGGCCGCTCCGGTCCATCTCCAACCATCACCAGATGCGGAGCAGGTCCGTCATATTCACGAAGGAGTCCCGCAAAGGCTTCCACCAACAGAGGCAGCCCTTTGACTGGCACAAATCTGGCTACGGTTCCAAACAGAAAGGCATCCTCGGGAACGCCCCATTCTTTGCGCAGACGCGTGCGGTCCGCCTCTCGCAAATGCGTTTGCCTGTACGGAGTAAGGTCCGTTCCGTTGTAAATAATGCTGATGTCATTCTGTGGCACGCCATTCTGCTGCAAAAGCTCGGCAATGGCCCCGCTGATCGCGATATAATGCCGATTCCACCTGCGGGTGCTTCGTTCCATAAAGGAAACGATGGCGTAGGCCAGGGGATGAGCATAGTCGTAGCGCAGGTAGCTGTGAACGGTTGTCAGCAGTCTGGCCTGGCTCCCTCTGGCGGCCAGTCGGGAAAAGAAATTGGCTTTTACCCCGTGTGTATGTATAAGATGCGGTCCAAAAGAACGAAATACCCCTCGCAATGCCTGCAGCAGCCGCAGGTCAAAACGCCCAAAACGATTGAGTGCGATGACAGGAACGCCCGCTTTTCGCAACTCGCTTGCAAACAGAGAGTCATAAAAGCAAACGACCGTCGTCTCCACTTCGTCTTTTGGGAGAGAGGTTACCAAATTTAGGATATGTTGTTCCGCGCCGCCGAACTCTCCTCCGCCGATAACATGGAGGATGTGTATTTTGTCCATGACACTCCACCCGAACCTTCGTAAGAAAAAAAGCAAAACCATTCTCACTATAGCAGATGGCTGGTATATTCGCAATAAGACGGGACTTATGGTATCTTGGTGAAGGAGAAAAACACGATATATAAGGAAGGTCACCTGATGAAAACACGCAACGTGCTACTCATATGCTATTACTTTCCGCCCATCGGCGGGGGAGGGGTTCCCCGTGCTTTGAAAATGGCGAAATATCTTGGCGATTTTGGCTGGAACGTTCATGTATTGACTGTAGATCCGGTTTATCACGCGACGCTAGACCCTACCTTGCTGGCGCAGTTGCCAGAGGGTGTTGCCATTCATCGGGCAAAAGAACGCCAACTGATACCGCGCAGAGGGAAAGCGGCTGCGGGGGAAGCTGCCGCAGCACCACAGACTGCGCCCCAAACGAGTTTCAAAAGCCGAATAAAGCAGCAGGTCATTGGCCTGTTGAAAAAAGTAAAACCGTACATCCTGATACCGGATGATCAGATTCTGTGGCTTCCCCAGGCGCTCAAGGTTGGACGAGAGATCATGCACCAGGAAAAAATCGACGTGATCTTCTCCACCTCCGGGCCGGTTACCAATCACTTGATTGCCCAGCGCCTGGCCAAGGAATTCGGCTGCAAGTGGGTCGCTGATTTCCGCGATCCCTGGACGCAAAATATGCATACCTCCGGGATCGGCTGGCGGGAGAGGCTGGAAGAGCGCATGGAAATGCGGGTCATGGCCGATGCCGATGCGATCACCACGGTAACGGCCACTTTTGCGGAAAATTTCCGTCAGAAGCATGGTGAGCGGATTCGCCGCATGGAACTCATCTACAACGGATTCGACCAGGAAGACTTCATCGGCCTGACACCGGCGTATACGGCACCAGACAAATTTCACGCTGTCTACGCGGGCATTCTCTACCAGAAACGGAATCCACGTCTGTTGCTTCAGGCCATTCACGAGCTGATTGATGAGCAAAAGGTAAACCGCGAAGATCTTTTGCTCAGCTTTGCCGGTGTATTTGATTATCCAGGCTACACCGAGAATCAAGACTGCGTGGAAGCGCTGGGGCTTGGGGATATCGTCCGGGTGCTTGGCAACCTCCCGCACAAGCAGGCGCTCAGTCTGATGAAGGGCGCTGATGCCTTGCTCCTGATCGGCGATGTTTCCCCGGACGCGGGAGCTTATATTCCAGGCAAGCTCTACGAGTATATGGGGATTGGCAAGCCCATCCTTTCACTGAATAAGCCAGGGGAGGCTACCGGGATTATCGAAACCTTCCGTTTGGGCCAAGTCGCTGATCCAGAGGACAAGGAAGCGATGAAGCGGGCCTATTTGCAACTGTACCGGGAGTGGAAAGAGCAAGGAGCCACAGGGAACACAGATCGCGGTGACGAGTTCGCAGAACGGGTCAAGCCTTACGAAAGGCGGGAACAAGCCCGTCAATTGGCTGAATTGATGAACGAACTGACCATGCAAGCGTGAGAGAGGGAAATCGATGATGGCGATTCAGGCACTGCGAGCCTATAACTTTTTTTATTTTTCACTGCTCTCCGTATTTATCTCGTTTCTACCTGTGTATCTGTCCTCACAGGGCGTGACACCGGCCGACATCGGGATGCTGGTGGGGCTGGGCTCGTTTATCGGAATTTTGTCCCAACCGTTTTGGGGAATGATCAGCGACAGACGCAAGACGATTAAAAAGGTGCTCCTGTTTACACTGGGATTTTCGCTGCTCGTAGGCTTCATCCTGTTTCAATCGAGCGAGCTGGGGATGTTGTTTTTGCTCGTCGGGGGAATGTATTTCTTCATGCTGCCGACAGACCCGCTGACCGAAAGTTTAAACTATCGGGTGGCAGAGCAGCACGGCGTACACTTTGGATCGGTCAGGACCTTTGGCGCGATCGGGTATGCTTCGGCTTCTCTGGTGATTGGCTTTTCGGTTGATCAGATCGGGATGGATCGGCTGTATCTGGTCTATGCAGGGTACGGCGTCCTTGCCTTTCTATTGTGCACGGTGATACCGGATGCCCCTGTTAGTGGAAAACGGCTCTCCCTGGACGATCTCCGCCGCTTTCTGGCGTATCCGGCCACGCTTCGCTTTTTCCTGCTGATTCTGCTGGCTGCGATTCCCCACAGGACCAATGACAGCTTTCTCGGCGTGTACGTACAAAGTCTTGGCGGGACTACCGGGATGATCGGACTCGCCTGGTTTGTGGCGGCGATTAGCGAGGTAGCTTTCTTTGCGTGGCTTCCGCGTTTGCTTCGCAGCGGCAGCGAAATCAAGATGATCACCTTGGCATCGGTGATTTACGCGGTTCGTTTTTTTCTCTGCGCGGCCGTTTCAGACCCGCTGCTTGTCGTAATTTTGCAGCTCATGCAAGGAGTCACCTTCGTCATCTTTTACACAGCCAGCATCCAGCATTTGTACAGCATCATCCCCGAGGAATGGAAGGCCACGGGACAAACAGTACTGGCCGTCATTTTTTTCGGAATTTCCGGGATCATCGGTTCCTTTGCGGGCGGTTGGGTCTTTGAGCAGTGGGGGGGAGCTGCCCTGTACCAGGTGATGGCGGTTTGTTCCCTGGTTGCCTGTCTTTACAGTACCCTGCTTTGGAGGAAGGAAAAGAAAGCGGCTGGCATTTGAAAACAGAGAGACTGTTTCCGAGGTAGCGCATACTACCTGGGAAACAGTCTCTTTTTGCGTGCCACGAGATTTTCTTTTTAGTACAACAGGTATTTTTCCACTTCTTCCGGGTTTTTGATATGGATGCCCGGATCGTCGTACTTGTACATCTGGAATTGGACTTGCTGGTCCATGGTGCCGCCTCCCGGCATGGGCAGGATGATCCAGGTTTCGTACTGATGAATCAGACGATCGTCCTTGCCGATCCAGAAAGTTGTTTTAATGGTGGAATCCTTCAGCAGGTATTCGATGTCAGACCGCTCTGCCAGTTGCTGCTTCAGCGGCTCAAACAGCGGACTGCTGCTTTTCGCCAGCCAGTCGGTGCCGGTCATCTTCAACTGGAACGGAACACAGACCGTGCCGTATACTTTGTCATCCTTGAGCTGGACGGCTTGATCCATAAAAGGCAGCCAATCCTCAAAGCCGGCCCATACGTCAAAATCCAGCGGTGTTTCCCGCGCTGTCATCCAGGCATCCTTGACGCGGACATAACGCTTGTCACCGATTCGGTAGTACTGGTAATCCTGCCGGGCAATTCTGGCATCGACATTGTACCCGTCCGGATTGCGAACGGCGCCGTCGAACATGCTGGTTGTGGTACGGTTGAGAATGTAGTTTTTAACAAATCCCTTGTACCAGAACTGCTGGGCATGTTCATCGGTTTTTGCATTTTCCAGAGCGGTGCGCAACCACTCGGCCGCGGATTCCGTCTGCTGGGGCGCAGTCATGTCAGTGGATGTGCCGTAATTCGTGCTGGCAAATGCTTTTGGCCCAGACTCATACGTACCGCACCCGCTCAACAGAGAGGCGCCAAGCAGAGCAGACAGGGCGAAAAGTACAGTAGCTCGTTTACGCATGGCGAACCCTCCTTACGATCCCGTATCCAATCAATCCGACGAACAGCAGGCTGACAAGAGGTACGACCGGCACGTTATGACGCTTGAAGATGAGGACCCGGTGCTGATCGTAGACGGTGGCAATAATTTCATTGGTTTGGTCACCGTCGATGTCCCCCACCTGAACATTGAGCAGCGGCATGTAGATTCGCCAGTTTTGCTTCAGGCCATCTGATGTGTACGTGTATCCGGTTAGATAACGGGTTTCATTCATGCTAACCCAGCTTTTTGCTTTGGCCACTATCTCTGGTTGAGCTTCGCTCCCGACAGCAGCGAAATTGGAGAAACGGAAGCTCTTGTCTCCTTCTTCACTTGACCAGAGAACGTCCCATGTCCCGTCTGGCTTGGCTTTGAGGATGTAGGACGGAGTGTTGGCGATCAACAGCTCATCTGCTCCGTCGTTGTCCAGATCAGCCGGTATAAATTCAGCAGTCGCCAACGACATCTCTTTGCGAGTCAACGTATAGGCTTCGACAGTCGAGCCATCCGGTTCAACGGCGAGAACACTCAGATGTTCACCCATGATCATCAGGCCTTCCCGCCCATCCGGCAGATTCATCGTGGTGAGAATTTTCGTGGCTTTGGTCGTAGCGGCAAAAGGTCTGCCTTCATACGTTCCGGTCAAAAGGCCCTCATGGATGCTGAGATCCTTGTATTTGCTTCCCAAAGTCATGCGTACATCCATGCTTCCTTTATTTTCCGCCAGCGTATCTCCGATGTGCTGCAAATCCAGCAGAAGTGCCCGATACGGCGCTGTGCCCATTTGCAGCATGCCTTCCGCATAGGATTGGCGCTGTACATTCGGTACAAGCTGGTTGTCTTTCATCGTGTAGTACGGGAAACCAGGGAAATCGGTCGGCAGCTGTTCCTTGACCGTCGCCAATTTCTCGGCGGGAATCTGGTCATTTGGGATGCGAACCAGCTTTCCATTCTGCCATTTCATGACGTACAGCGAAATGGGTTCGGCTTGCAGATGGAGCAGCTTGTCGGCCAAGGCTTTCTTTTCTTCCTCGGTTTCCGGTTTTGTCAATTCTTCACTCGGGAGAGGAAGCTCCTCAGAATTGCCGTAAGTGATGATTTCCTGCTGGCCGTCGCCATCCACGTCGTAGAGCGCGATCGGGAAATAGTCAACCCAGGTGCCGTTGTAAAGTCGGTCAGACTCATACTTTACGGTGAAGTGGCTGAGGGCGTACAGATTATCCCGGTAAAAAGTCGTGTTCATCACGACAGCAACCAACACCAGCGCACAGACGGCCATCCAGCTGAGACGTCCGTACCATTTCGCCAAAAGCGCGATCACGATGATGGCCACTGCACCGCCAATGATGACAGCGACGATCGATTTCACGTCAAGCTGACTCAATGCCCGGTCCAGAAGTAAAAAGCCGAGTGAAAAGACAATGATCTGTCGCCGCTCCCTCGGGTGGGGCAGATAATAACAAAGGGCGAGCAGCAACAAAAAGATCACCAGCGCGATCCAGGAAAAATCAAGAAACGCAGGCTTTACCAGTAATTGGTAAATGAGGAACAAGGCGATGGCGTACAAGGCCCAGTTCACAAAAGGTAAGAATCGATTCTGTTTCATGGGCTTGGTTCACCCCCTTTTTTCATTTGTTAGATCGGCGTAAAGGGCTGCGAAAATGCCGCCGAACAGCCAAAACTGGAGCGACATGAACGGAACTTCAAAGATGTTTTCCGCGACGTTGTGAAGTGCCACAGCGATCATCCCGCCCAGGAGCCCGAGCGTGAGGAAAAATTCGGGCTTGCCAGTCAGAGAGCGGGCCACTTTAACCCCATAGCGGAAGGTCATCAGGATCAAACCGATGAACATACTAAGCCCAATCAGCCCCAGCTCGGCGAGACTTTTGAACAAATAGCTGTCCGTATAAATCGTTCCGAAGCGGCGGGAGGCTACGGCTCCTCCGTGATGACCCAGACCGACTCCAAACAGAGGCTCTACTCTCATGCGATCATAGGCCGTCAGCCAGCGCTGGAGACGCCCGGCTTTACTGCTTGCTTCCATGTAATCGGCCGTAAACAGCGTGAAGATCCGGTTTTTAATGGTTCCGACAATTGGAACGGTATCAGGCACGAGAAAATAGAGACCGAGCACTCCGATAATTCCGGCGAGGACCAGGTAGCCCGCCCAGCGCTTCTTCCAAAGATAGAAGCAGGCAAACAAGGCTGCGGCCAAAGCGAACCATGCCCCGCGCGATCCGGTCAAGAGCAAGGCCAAAAGCGTCGTCAAGGCGACGAGTATCCAAAGCAGCCGCTCTTTTTTGTTGCTCGTATACAGAGCGAGGCCCACCGACACAGGAGCAACCAGGGCCATGTAGCTGCCGAGTACGTTGGGACTGGTAACGAACGAAAACGCCCGGGTCGTTGTCGCTTCTCCCTCTTGTACCCAGCCCATCGGGGTTTCCACTCCCAACACGACCTGGGCCACACCGTACAAACCGGTGATGAACCCGACGAGTGAAAGCATCTTCAAAAGGTTAGCCAGCTGCTTATGGTCAGCCAGCAGATAGAAGCCGATGAAGAAGGCACTCATGTACTGATAGACGGAACGAAAGCCTTCAAAACTGGCAGCCCAGTTCGTCATGTCGATAACCATCAGCCCGATTCCATAGACGATAAACGCCAGAAACGGATGCTTGATGGAGGGCAGCTTGCGTGCGGTCTGGAGATAGGCGAAGAACGTAAACAACAGGAGGACCACAAGCAAAGCTTTATCCCATAGAGATGGCAAAACAGGTATCGGCAAGAACTTTCGCAAGACGTAATCGATAATTGGAAAGGCAATCAGTATAGACAGCCACGTGCTAGACCGGCTTCCCCACTTCAACACAGTCTCTCTCATTTGAATTTGAATCCTCCTAGATTGGATTAACTCATACATTATAATGAATTAGCGCTCGTTGTCGCAAGGGATGGGGAAAGTAGTTGGTAGGATCAAAAGAAATGCGTTATGATAACAGGTGTATTTTTAATAGGAAGTACTTGCTCGAAAGAGATGGGAGATTCGATGTATGAGCTTACTAAAAACAGCCTCGATGATCGTCGTGCTGACGCTCGTCGGAAGGCTTCTGGGCTTCTTTCGCACGATTTATTTGTCAAATATTTACGGAACCAACGGGGTGACAGACGCCTTTAATACGGCTGCTCAAATTCCCCTTACCCTATACCTGATCGTTCCGGGGGCGATCAATGCCGTGCTGATCCCCACGATGCGGGGGATGCTGGAAAAAAATGAACAGACAGGTCCGCTTTATCAGCGAATGTTTACCATTGTCCTGGTGATTTTTACAATCATCGCTGCACTTGGCATCGTCTTTGCCAGACCGATCGCAATGCTGCTGGGAGCAAAGGATGAAGTGGTCGCTTTTGGGCCGGGCGAGTTGGGGAATGTTCTGGATCTGACGACGGAAATGCTGCGCTTGATGTGGCCTTCCGTGGTCTTTATCGGGCTGGCTGGCTTGTGGTCCAGTGTCAGCAATGCCAATCAACACTTTTTCACACCGACACTCTCCACCGTCGCCAATGGAGCCGTTGTCATCGTCAGTATGTATCTGCTGGTGCCGGTCTATGGGTCAACGGGTCTCGCGATTGCGACCACCCTCGGATATCTGGCAGCGATTGTCCCGATGATGTTCACCATGAAACAGTTTGACTACCAGCATCGATTGGCCTTTCACTGGCGGGAGGATCAGGCTTTGCGGGAGATGGGAGAGCGGGTCGTGCCGATCCTGATCGGGGCTGTTGTAGCTCAGGCTACCTCGCTCTTGGAGAAAAGCTTCGCCAATGGCTTGGGCGAGGGAAAAGTAACAGCGCTGGCCAATGCCAATCAGCTTGTGCAAATGCCGATGGCGATCTTTGTGGGCGCCTTTACGCTGCCGCTGTTTCCGCTGCTTGCCAGTTTCGTGAAGCGGGGAGAGATGGATCGTATGAAGGAGACGCTGCAAAAAGGCCTCTCCTATCTGCTGATTTTACTATTGCCCGTCACAGTGGGCTTCATCGTGTACGCAGAGCCGATTATCAGGCTGGTATTTGAGCGGGGAGCTTTTGATGAGCATTCCGTCATGCTGACGGCCTGGGCGCTTCCTTTCTACGGCTTGGCGCTATACGGTCTGGCTGCCCGCGATTTGATCACGAGGGCCTTCTATGCACTGGAAAATACCCGGACCCCCGTAATCGTTGGCGCTTTCGGGGTCATCGTCTATGCCGCGGCTAATCTCCTGTTGATTCCGGTCTTTGATCATGGGGGAATTGCGCTGGGTGCGGCGATTTCCGCAGGCAGTCAGGCACTGCTGCTGTTTATCCTGCTGTGGCGAAATGTCGGCTCGCTGATCCAACGCAGCTTTTTGCTGACCACAGCGAAAACCCTGCTTGGCTGCGCGGTCATGGCAGCAGCGTTGATTGTCGTTGACCCATGGCTTTCCGCCCTTCCGCTTTGGCTCTACGTGCTTGTGGGAGTGGGCGGCGCTGCCATCGTCTACTTCGCGGTTTTGGCTGTTTTCAAAGAGCAGCTGGTATCAGAATTACTGGTGAGAGTCCTGAAAAGACGCTCTACTCCTGCGGACAGCTCCCCGTAAGCGGACATTCGCGGATGGCATATCGGGTTTTTCCAGAGGCTGTCGGCGGGATTTGCTCCACGTAGTGCACTGCAATGCTCACGTCGCCGCCCAAAGCCGAGCGAATGCCGGCAAGGACCGTAAGCTCATCCTCCGGTTGAAACTTCTCGTCATGCTTGACCAGACGGAGTGTCAAACGGTCTGGAGCGTGCTGGACGAGTTGAAACGTCCGGAAGCCGTCCAGGCTGCGAATGATGTGATTGATAAAATGCCCGTGAACGAAGGTGCCGTTCGTAGAGACGAACATGTCGTCCACGCGCCCGTCAATTTCTTTGAGCACAGGGTAGTTGATCCCGCAAGAGCAGTTTTCCGCAGAGAGGGCAAGCATGTCTCCCAGCTGATACCGCAGTCGGGGCATGACCCGGTTGTACAGGTCCGTGACGAGCAGGGCGCCAGCTTCTCCGATGGGGACTTGTTTTCCCGATACTGGATCTACTACTTCGAGAAAGCAATTTTCACTAAACGCATGCATGCGTCCCGCCGGGCACTGATAGGCGATGATGCCGCCGTCTCTGGCTCCGTATTCATTGACGACCGGAGCTCCAAATGCTTCCGTGATTACTTTGCGCTGATGTTCGTGCAATGTTTCTGCGGTTGAGATGACGGCTTTCAGAGGTATATCGAGGGAGAGGCCTTTTTGCAGCATCAACTCCGCAAAAAGAGCAAACGCCGAGGCATAGCCGTACAGATACGCCGGACGAAAGCGGCGAATTGTGCGCAAATGCTCGGCGATCCGTTTCTCTTCCAGCTCGTAGGCAGAGATGATCAACCTGTTTTTCAACCATCTTTCTTTCAACTGATAGCGCAAAGCCTCTCTTTGGTTCAGCTCGATGGGGGAGCCCCAGATCATGACGGAAGGGTCGCCGATCTGAATACCATACCAGGACAAGCCCAGCCAGCGAGCAGCTTCATAGCGCTCAACCGTTGGCCGGTCGAGAAAAAAACGTGTGGGCTCACCCGTCGACCCGCCGGTCCGATTGGCAATCAGCTCGGCGGGATTGGCTCCCGCACTCAGATAGCGGTCGGCTGACTCGCGAAAATGACGTTTGTCGAGCAGGGGCATGCGCTGCATAAATTGTTCAGGCTCCTCTGCGGTCGTCCTCCATTCATCGGCGAATTCGGTATAGGCGGGGACGTTTTGCACAGCGTGATCCAAGAGCTGTTTTAACTTGGCAGATTGACGTTTTTGCAAGTCAGCCGGTGACAAATATTGGGCTTCGAGAAGTTGTTGGATATACGTTCTTGTTTGATTCTGTTTAAAACGCTCCATCAGTGGCCATTGTACGTTGCGTATGAGGGAAGCGGTCAGGGGCATAGAAGCTCCTCCTTTTGCCGTTTTCCTCATTATTCCAGCCAAAATGGGCCCCTATACCTGTTTGCCAGTAGGCTCGATTGATAGTAGGATAGAGAGTGGATTTACGCATGTTTTTGAGACTTTTTACCACGTTTGTACAAGGAGCTTCTCATGGTGAAAAATAGTTTTCTCGCAGGCGCCTTTATCCTGGCGTTTGCAGGGATTTTATCAAAAGTGATCGGCATGTTTTACCGCATCCCGCTGCAGGAGATCGTGGGAGATAATGGACTGGGCCTGTACCAGGAGGTCTATCCGCTCTATCTGACCTTTTTGATCCTGGCTACTGCGGGTGTTCCGGTTGCCCTTTCACGCGTGATCGCAGAAGCATTGGCCGAGGGCAAACAAGGTACGGTCAGTCAAATTCTCGCCCGCAGCATGGTGCTGATGGGGGGAATCGGGCTTGTCCTGTTTGCGCTCCTCTATGCGAGCTCTCCGCTGATTGCCAAGCTGATGGGAAATCCACATCTAATCGAGCCGATTCGCGCGATTTCACTGTCGCTCTTGTTTGTTCCGCTGATTGCGGTGATTCGCGGATTTTTTTACGGACACCAAAAAATGTTGTATGTCGGGTTGTCCCAGATTGTTGAGCAATCTCTTCGTGTAGCCTTTATCCTGGTCGCCTCGCTGTATCTCGTTTCGCTTGGTGAGGATACGGATACCGTCATTACGGGCGTTAATTTCGGGACGATGATCAGCACGATGCTCAGCCTGGGCTTCCTCGCATTTTTACTCTGGCTGCACAGACGAAAGCAGCCCATTACACTCGGCAGCGAGTGGAAGAGGCTGGACTGGTGGTACGATCGGCAGTTCTTCCTTTCGATGTGGCGCATCGCCTGGCCGATTTGCATAAGTGCGCTGGTCATCCCGATCTTCAGCCTGGTCGACTCCTTTTTGGCGATCAATATTTTTCGCTATGTATGGCAAGTAGACGGGCTGACGGCAGATACCTGGTTTGGCATTTACAGCAGGGGAGGTCCTTTGCTGCAGTTAGCCAGTCTGTTCGGTTCGTCGATCGCCCTCTCGATCGTTCCGGCGATTGCAGAGGCAAAACGACAGGGGGATGAAGAGCGCGTCCAGACGCTGACAAAGCTGTCGATGCGCTTTGCCTGGCTGATCGGTTTGCCGGCGGGTCTGGGGCTTACGGCGGTGGCAGAAGGAGCAAACCTGGCCTTGTATGGAGATATCGAGGGGACGCGGGCCATGGCGATCCTTGGCGTCAGTGCGATTCCGCTTTCGCTCTTGCTGGCGACAAATGGTATCCTGCAAGGATTGGGGAAAGAAAAATGGCCGGCTTTGAACCTCTTGTGGGGGGTTTTGATCAAGATCGCCAGTACGCTGTTGTTTACCTCTCTGATGGGGATTGAAGGCCTGGCTGTCTCCTGGCTGGTTGCGACCACTATCGTGTGCTTGCTAAACCTGCGTCTGATCAGGCGACTGGTTCGCGTCGAGATCAATTGGAAATTCGACACACTGTACCCGCTCTTGGTGTCCAATCTGATGCTGCTGCTGGCATGGGGCACGACAGAGGCAGTGGGGTACCTGCTTCACTGGAAAGCACGCATGCTGGGGGCAGCCGAAACTGTGGCGGGTGTCGGTGTAGGGCTGATCGTCTACCTGGGACTCTTCCTTATCATTCCGCTGATTCACGACAAGGAATTGGAATGGCTTCCTGGTGGCGGCAAGCTGCGGTTGCTGATGAATGCGCTGCGGAAAAAACAATCTTCGTCGGACCCGCGCTAAACAAAAAGAAAGGCTCCTATTCCAATGGGAATGGGGGCCTTTCTTTCTTTCGGCGATCTTCTTGATCAGTTCGTTTCATGCTTTTGATAGACACACACAACCATTTTCACGAAAAATTCCCGGAAGATCGGCAGCTTGGCCAGCCCGGCCGTCACTTCCCGGAGCGGCACTTCTCTCTGGTAGACAGCCGGATGTGCGACACCTTCCTGAATGCGGCGGAAACGTTTAATCGTCATTTGATTGATGTAGGCGATCGTATCGCTGCCATCCGGTTTTTTGCCAAAACGGAAGGAAATCCGGTCCTTCCCGTCTGGCAGGTCGCGGACCAGCTCTTTATACGCGTCGATCAAGGCCTGCTCAGAGAAAAACGCGTGAACCCAGGGAATCCCGATCGCATCGGAGAGATGGGCGCCATACGGGTGATAGTAAGGCGGAAAATTGATGTAGAGATGACCGCCGGGCTTGAGGACACGGAAGCACTCTTCTAACGTGAGCTCTGGTCTGTCCACATGCTCCATGGCATCGTTCATGATGATCGTGTCAAAGGTGTTCTCGGCAAAGGGAAGCTCTGCCGAGTCTGCCGTCATGAAACGAACGCGATCAGCCAGCCCTTTTTCCCGGGCAAAGGCATTGCCTTCCTCAGCGTAGTGAGGCACGATGTCGATCCCGATCATCTCTTTTGGGCCAAACGTGCCGTAGTAGCAGGTCTTTCCGCCACCGCCGCAGCCGATATCCAGTACGGTCTTGTCGCGGAACATCTGCTCCTGGGTATGGTAGTCGAGAAAGAACTGAATCGTTTGCTCCCCTTTTTGAAACTGCCATTCGGTGTAGCTCATTTGTCCGTCGTTGGCCAGGTTGAACGGATGAACAGGCAGCGGAAACATTTTATTGACGCGGAGCAACAGCTGCGAGGATAGGGACATCAGAAATTCCTCCTTTCAAATCACACGGAAAAAGAGCCCTGCGAAGACGATTGATCCCTGCAGGGCCCGCTTATTTCTTTTGACGCAGTGCCTGTAGCACCAGCTCGCTGCTTTTGGCAGCTTCACGGGAGAGGATCTCAGAGTGTTCCCGGATGATCGCTTTTTCCCGGTCAAGCTGTGAGATGCGTTCCTCCAGCAAAGAGAGCAGCTCGGCATCCTGCAATTGGGTAATATGTCCGGCACACGGCATGCCGGCCCGCTCGACAAAGCGATCAATTTTCGGGTCGTAGGAGATGCCGGTAAACGGTGTCTGCAGCATACAAGCCAAGATTAACGAATGGAGACGCATCCCGACGACGTAGTCACACTGCTTCAGCACGGACATGATATCGTGAAAGGTGACCGCTTCATCCAAAAGCTTTGCACCCGGTCTGTTCATCATGCCGATGATCTCTCGCGAAGGAGCGAGATCGCTGGGATAATGCATCGGCAAAAACAGGACGTTCCACCCCTTGTCCAGAAACAGGTCGGAAGCGCGGGCGATCACCTCTTTAAAGGCTTGCTCCTGTTTCCAATCACGGACGGAAATGGCGACGAGCGGTTTGCTTAAATCCGCAAACAACGCCTGCAGCAGCTCGCGTCCCCGATCACTGGATATATCGTCAGGGGAGATGGTCATGGCCGGATCGGCGGTAACATAGATCGGAGCTTTGGTTACGCCGCAGGCCTGAAAATCATCACCCGACTCATAGTCCCTGACAGTGATGACATCGACGCGATTGACGACCTGTTTGATCAGTCTGCGGCTGATCGGTTTCAGTATGGGGCCAAATCCCTGTGCGTAAAAAACCACAGGCTTGCCAAGCATTTTGGCAATGGAGACGATGCCCAGGTAGTAGAGAACGCTGCGCGGACTGGTGACGTCCTGCATCAAGGTTCCACCGCCCATGACCAGCATGTCGCTTTTCATCAGCTCACGCAAGATAACGGGGAGGCTCCAGCGATTATACGCCGGAATACCAAACAGGGAGGTTGTCCGTTCGGGTTGGTTGGACAACACGGCCAGTGACATATTCGGTTGTTCCCGCCTGAGCGCGCTGATAATGCCGTACAGGACTACATCGTCTCCGGCGTTATTAAAACCGTAATACCCGGAGATGAGTATACGCGACATGGAGTGAACCTTCTTTCTATATCAAACGTACAGGAAAAACACATTCTCAAGTATAATCGAGTAAACAAGGGTAAGTAAAGCTACCTAGAACAGATAGAGAAAGCCTGCTGCAAACATGCCGATGCCCAGTACGATCAGGGCGATCATTACGACCAGCATGGCCTTGTTTTTGCGGCGCCGATAGAAAAATTCATCAAACATGTGATACCCCCTGCGTGGAAATGAGTCCATTATTGTATCATATCATTAAACGACCGTTTCTGCTATTTATAGAGAGGGACGGAAAACGAGAGAAAAAGGAGTAGGCTTCTAGGGATGGAACTGACTTGGTTGAAGTACACATTGCTGGTAGACAGAAAAATAGAAGACCTTTTCGTAGGAGAATTGCTGGACAGCCCCTATACGCTAGGCTGGGTAGAGCCGCAGATTGAAATCCTGACGACGGAAAACGGCTACGACTATGCGGAAAACACAGAGGGGCCGGTCATTGTATACCTGTTTGAAAAGATTGAGGATAGCGAGGAGGAACATGTGGCGAGACTTCATTCGTATATCAGTCATTGGGCGGATGCCGTCTCCGTGAACCAGGTAGAACGAGTGGCAGAAGAGCATGATTCCTGGCAGGAAGAGTTTCGCGAGGTCCGCATCGGGGAGTGGTGGATTGCCCCGTCCTGGACGACAACCGAGGAAGTGCTGGCTGCCCAGAACGTTCTATGGATTGATCCAGGCGCTGCATTTGGCACCGGCTATCACGGCACGACGCAAGATATCCTGAAGCTGCTGCAGGAGCGCTCCCCAGCGGGCAAACGCGTAATGGACATCGGTGCAGGTTCGGGTATTCTCTCGCTTTTCTGTGTAAAGAGCGGTGCGGCAAAGCCGGTCTGGGCCGTCGACATCAATCCGCAGAGTGATTACCAAATCCGGGTGAACGGAGCCAATAATCACGTGGATGAGCAGGATGTCGAGATTTTGATTGGCGATGCAGCCGAGCCGTCGCTTCAGGCCGAGCTTCCGGAACAGGTGGATTTGATCCTGGTGAATATCGGCGGAGACGAAGACGTGGAGATGCTGCCGGTTGTAGAAGAACGGCTCGTTCAGGGGGGACAAGTGATCCTCTCGGGAATCGTGACCTGGAATCGAGATCATGTGGTAGATGCCTATCAGCAAGCAGGCTTTTCGTTGATCACCGAAAGAGCAAGTGAGGAATGGGTCACGATTTTAATGGAAAAAGCATAGGGAAGAGGCGTCCGTTTTTTGGAAACGAACTTGCGCATTTGTAACTCATCTGTGTCAAAATAGGGAGAAAGAAGATATTTTTTCCAGAGGAGGAGAAAGCGGATGGAGCAGGTAGTGATTGTATCCGCCGGGCGTACACCAATCGGTACGTTTGGTGGCGCGTTAAAAGATGTAAGCGCTCGCAAGCTGGCTGAGACGGTCATCAAGGGTGTGATCAACCAGACAAACCTCGATCCGGCGCAAGTAAACGAAGTCATTCTGGGGAATTGCATTCAGCGATCGGATGAACCCAATATTGCCCGTGTTGCCGCTCTGGACGCCGGTCTGGAGAAAGAGGTGACAGGGTTTACCGTCCAGCGCCAATGCGCATCCGGGATGCAGGCAATCGCGAGTGGAGCGTCGCAAATCATGCTGGGAGAAAGCGACGTGGTGATCGCGGGCGGCGTGGAGAGCATGAGCAACGCTCCATACGTCCTGAAGCATGCCCGTTGGGGAAAGCGGCTCACACACGGAGAGATGACCGATTCCATGTGGGAGCTGTTGACCGACCCGCATCACGGCATCCTGATGGGGGAGACAGCGGAGCGGCTCGTCGACCGCTACGGCATCACCCGCGAAGAGCAGGATCAGATCGCCCTGCGCAGCCAGCAAAATGCGATCCAAGCAATAGACGATGGCCGTTTCCAGGAAGAGATCATCTCTGTACCCGTGAAAAAACGGGGTGAAACCGTGTACGTGGATACCGATGAGCATCCGCGGCGGGGAGTGACTTTGGAGAGCCTTGCGAAATTAAAACCGGGTTTCCGGGAGCAGGGGACGGTCACTGCCGGTAATGCCTCGGGTTTAAATGACGGAGCATCTGCGGTCATTTTGATGAGCGAGCGAAAGGCGCGCGAAGCCGGTTTCACACCGCTAGGGCGCATCATCTCATATGCGTGGGCGGGAGTAGAGCCTGACATGATGGGGTACGGACCGGTGCCGGCTGTGAAAAAAGCGCTGGCGCGTGCAGGATTGACTTTGGCCGACATGGATTTGATCGAGGTAAACGAGGCCTTTGCAGCTCAATACGCCGTCGTGGAAAAGCTGCTGGAATTGCCCCGGGAGATCACCAATGTAAACGGAAGCGGGATAGCCCTCGGTCACCCGGTCGGCTCCACCGGCTGCCGGATCGTCGTAACACTGCTCCATGAAATGAAGCGGAGGCAATCGCGGTATGGTCTGGCAGCACTCTGCGTCGGCGGAGGAATGGGCATGGCGATGATCGTGGAAAGAAGCTGAGCGAAAAAAGAGAAAAGTGGTTTAAAAGTAGCGTCCCCTGTTAAAAATGAGAGCTAGACCCCATCTACGTGCAGCAGAGATGGGGTTTTTTCGTACACGACATCTGTCGTGGCCTGTTTACTTCAAAGGGGGAACGCATTTATGAATCTCTTTTCCTGGTTCCGCAAGCGTGGCAAGCGGGTGATCTGGTACGGACTGATGGGAGTGGCCCTCTCACTTTTGGTGTCCATCGGTTATGGCATCTATCAGTACAAGCAAATGACGAGTGAATGGTATGCACCGCTTGAAGCAAAGCCGGGCGTCACCGTTGAGAGGCCCGCATCAGCCGCAGCCCCTCTGGAGCTGATTGCCGGCACGAAACCACTGAAGCCATTTGTGCTGCTCGTTCTGGGAATCGACAGCCGGGACGGGGAAAGAGCCCGATCGGACACGATCATGCTGGCTTCCATCCATCCGGAAAAGCAGCGTGTCTATTTATTATCGATCCCGCGCGATACTTACCTGGAGATCCCCGGCAAAGGGCATGACAAGCTGAATCACGCCATGGCGCACGGCGGTCCCAAGCTGGTGAAGCAATCGCTACAGAGCTACCTGGATGTTCGCATCGACCGCTATGTCACAATTGATTTTGATGGATTCCGGAAGGTCGTGGACACGCTTGGCGGAGTGCCGATCGAAGTAAAAAAGAAAATGAAATATACGGACCCGACTGACGATACCCATATCGACCTGAACCCGGGGCTGCAGACGTTGAACGGTGCCCAGGCACTCGACTATGCACGCTATCGGAAAAGCGACCTCGGCAAGGAGGACAGTGACTACGAACGAATCAACCGCCAGCAAGAAATCGTGAAAGCATTGGCAGAGAAAGGTACCTCGGCGGAGGCATTTGCCAAGGCCTTTACCCTGATGGAAATTTTAGGCGAGCATGTGAAAACCGATCTGACCGACAGGGAAATTGCTTCCTTGCTGCTTTCTTACAGCGATCCGACGCCCAATACCATCCTCTCCGATACGCTTACCGGGGCAGACGAGCGAATCTGGCATCATAACGTGCTCGGCTGGTATCACCTCGTTTCCAAGCAAGAACGGCAAAGAGCGAAACAGAGCCTCTTGTCGGAGTTGGCTCCCTGATAAGGAAACGGAGAGCGGGAGATGTATCGTCGCATGAAGCGAAGGTACATCTTTTTTATTTACAACGATAATATGGACAAGTTTTGTAATTTTTGTTGGAAAATTGATTATCTTTCGAATAGAATGGAGATGGAAGAGGTTATGAATGTGGATCGTACGGGAGAGGTAAGGTCAATATGGGATTGGAGGGATTGCCCATGTCTATTGCCAAGCCTTGGATTGCCAGTTACCCGCCCGAAACCGCACCGTCACTGGAATACCCCCGTGTTCCTTTGACTCATTTTCTGGAAGAAGCGGCGGCAGAGTTTCCCGAGCGCCATGCGCTTTATTTTATGGGAAAACGATTGACCTACCGTGAGCTACTGACCATGTCGTACCAGTTTGCCAACGCCCTGATCAAACGGGGTGTGAAAAAAGGAGACCGGGTCGCGATCATGCTGCCCAATTGCCCCCAGGCAGTCATTTCCTATTACGGCGCTCTGTTCGCCGGGGCTACTGTCGTCATGACCAACCCGCTTTATACGGAGCGGGAGCTGATTCACCAGTTGCATGATTCCGGTGCTGAAACGATCATTGCTTTGGACCTGTTGTACAAGCGCGTCACAAGTGTCAAGCATTCTACTCCGTTAAAACGTCTGATTATTACGAGTATTGGTGATTTTCTCCCGTTGCTCAAAAGCTGGATCTATCCCTTCGTCCAAAGAAGACAAGGCCAAAATCCGCAAGTCGTCTATGGAGGCGAAGTGGAGGCCTTTCTTTCCGTTTTAAAAGAAAGCGCTGCCAAGCCTGTGGTCCCTGATGTAGACCCGGAAAATGATCTGGCTCTGCTGCAGTATACCGGAGGCACGACCGGAGTGGCCAAGGGCGTCATGCTCACCCACAAAAACCTGATCGCCAATGCAATCCAGTGCCGTGCCGTGCTGTACAAATGCGAGCGGGGCAAGGAACGGATTTTGGGAGTGCTTCCGCTGTTTCACGTATACGGCATGACGACGGTCATGAATCAGGGGATATCGATTGCAGCCGAATTGGTTTTGGTTCCCAAATTCAATGTGAAAGAGATTCTGAGCCTGATAGACAAAACCAAACCGACGTTGTTTCCCGGCGCGCCGACGATGTATATCGGCTTGATCAATCATCCCGATCTGGGGAGGTACGATTTGAAGTCGATAGAAGCATGTGTCAGCGGTTCTGCGCCGTTGCCGGTTGAGGTACAGAACCGGTTTGAAGAGCTGACGGGAGGAAAGCTGGTGGAAGGCTACGGGTTGACCGAGGCATCCCCTGTCACCCATTCCAATCCGGTCTGGGGCAAACGGGTAAACGGCAGCATTGGCCTGCCCTGGCCCGATACGGATTGCCGGGTAGTCGATCCCGCCACGGGTGAAGCGCTTCCGCAAGGCGAGATTGGCGAACTGGCTGTCAAAGGTCCGCAGGTGATGCGCGGCTACTGGAACCGGCCGGAAGAGACGGCGGCGGTTCTCCAGGACGGCTGGCTGCTCACAGGTGATATGGCGTATATGGATGAGCAGGGATATTTCTACATTGTGGACCGGAAGAAAGATATGATTATTGCCGGCGGTTTTAATATCTATCCCCGCGAAGTAGAGGAAGTGCTGTTCGAGCATCCGGCCATACAGGAAGCGGCGGTGATCGGCGTTCCCGATCCTTACCGGGGGGAAACGGTAAAGGCGTATGTCGTCTTCAAGCCGGGACAGCAGATCGGTGACAGCGAACTCGACGAGCATTGCCGGAAACGGCTGGCCGCCTATAAAATTCCGAGGTTTTACGAAGTGCGTGAAGAACTTCCCAAAACCATGGTGGGCAAAGTGCTCCGCCGCCAGCTCCAAGAGGAGGAAAAGGCGCGGCATCATAGGGAAGAACAAGAGAAAACGAGCTGAAACAGCGACGAGGCCCATCTATTTCCAGGGCCTCTTTTTTGCGGGGAAAGGTCCCCCTTTACGCTTGCTGCAAAGTGAAACGGCAGGGATTGACAGGACAGAGGAACTGTCTTACACTGAATATGAATGAATAGTCATTCATTTCAGTTTTCAAGACTTGCAGATCAACGTGGAGGGAATCATGGCGAAAAAAACGGGGGAAAAGTATCAAGCCATTATTGATGCGGCAGTTCGCGTCATCGCTCGACAGGGCTATCACAGCGCCCAGGTATCCAGAATTGCAAAAGAGGCGAAGGTAGCGGACGGCACCATCTACCTCTACTTTGAGAACAAGGACGACATCCTCATCTCGCTTTTCAACGAGAAGATGGGTGCTTTTATTGAGGAAGGCCGAGGACGCCTGGAACAGGCAGAATCCATCGAACAAAAATTGTACATCCTTGTTCACACTCATCTGGGCCAATTGTCTCGCGATCCCGAGCTGGCCAAGGTGACGCAGATTGAATTGCGTCAATCCAATCCTGAAATCAGTGAAGGCATCGGTACGGTCATGAAACAGTACTTCAACCTGATTGAGGAATTGGTCAAGGAAGGTATCGAAAAGGGCGTATTTCGTCCCGATATCGATGTACGCTTGGCGCGAAAAATGATTTTTGGCACGCTGGATGAAGTGACGACGTCCTGGGTCATGAAAGAGTGCAAATACGACCTGCTCTCTCATGTTGATCCCATTCATAACCTCTTCCAATTTGGTATGAAGGGCAAATGAGAAAAGAAAACGCTTTTTTTGAAAGAGTCCGTTTGTTACAATGGGAAGAGCAAGACTGAGCGTTCGCTCAGAAAAATGAGTAACCCTTCCGTTGGGAAAAGGTAGAGGGGGAGAAGCATGTATTCTCATTGGACTATTCATAGGGAAGACCGGGTCGCGGTGGTGAGCGTGAACCGACCTCCGGCCAACGCTTTGAGCCAGGAGACCTTAAAGGAACTGAACGCACTTTTGGATGAACTGGAGAGCGACGCTGTAGTCAAAGCGATTGTTCTCACCGGAGAAGGGCGCTTTTTCATCGCGGGCGCTGACATCAAGGAGTTTACAGAGCTGCAGCCTTCCGATGCCGAAGCGATGGCCCGCAGCGGGCAACAGACATTTGACCGTCTGGAGACTTTTCCCAAGCCGATTATTGCGGCCATCAATGGAGCTTGCTTGGGCGGAGGCTTGGAGCTTGCATTGGCCTGCCACATTCGGTTGGTTGCACCCGAGGCGAAGCTGGGTTTGCCTGAGCTGAATCTTGGGCTGATCCCTGGATATGGCGGCACACAGAGGCTGCCCCGGCTGGTGGGACGCGGACGCGCTACGAAAATGATCCTGACCTCGGAGATGATCGGAGGAGAGGAAGCGCAGCGCATCGGTCTCGCGGAGGCTGTATATCCTCTCGACCAGCTCCTGGAAAAGGCAAAAGAACTGGCTGCCGTGATCGCCGAAAAGGGTGCCGTTTCCTTGCGTCTGGCCCTGAATGCGATCCATACGGGCGTAACTGAAGGGCAAACCGCTGGCCTTCTTGAAGAAGCGAAGCTGTTCGGTCAGTCATTTGACACGGAAGACATGAAAGAAGGGGTTACCGCTTTTTTGGAAAAACGGAAGCCGCAATTCTCGGACCGCTAAGACGGACCCATGGCTGAATCGTCACTATGAGGAGGTATTCTTGTGAATATTCTGGTTGTCATGAAGTCAACATTTGATACAGAAGAAAAGATCGTCATCCAGGATGGAAAGATTCAGGATGACGGAGTGGAATTTATCATCAACCCCTATGACGAATATGCGATTGAAGAAGCCATCAAGCTGAAGGAAGAGCACGGCGGTGAGGTAACCGTAGTCTCCATCGGCGCAGATCGCGTTGAAAAGGAACTGCGCACCGCGCTTGCGATGGGTGCTGACAAAGCCGTTCTGGTGGATGACGAGTCGCTATTTGGCGATGAATTCACAACGGCCAAGGTGTTGGCCGCCGTCGCAAACAAGGTGGGCTACGACATCATTCTGGGCGGACAGATGGCTGTCGATTCCGGTGCAGGACAAGGCGGTCCTCGTCTGGCTGAAGAGCTGGGAATCAACCACGTATCAACAGCAGTAAAGCTGGAGGTAAACGGGACTTCTGTCCGTGTCGAGCGCGACGTGGAGGGAGACATGGAGGTTGTGGAAACCAGCCTGCCTGTCCTGATTACCGCGCAGCAGGGATTGAACGAACCGCGCTATCCTTCCTTGCCGGGTATCATGAAAGCGAAGAAAAAGCCGCTGGATCGTTATGCTGCAGATGATCTCGGGCTGTCTGCCGCAGATGTAGCTGCCAAGACGGAAGTGGTCGACCAGACCCTGCCGCCGAAAAAAGAAGCAGGCCGCATCCTTTCCGGAGAGATACCTGCACAGGTTTCCGAATTGGTGCAATTGCTGCGAAATGAAGCGAAGGTAATCTAAGCGAGAGGGAGAGAAGAACGATGAAAAAAGTACTGGTAATCGCTGAAGTACGTGACGGACAATTGCGCAATGTCTCTCTGGAAGCACTCGCAGCAGCAGGGACACTGGCAGCAGGCGGCGAAGTGGTAGCTGCCCTGCTCGGACCTGATACAGGGAAACATGCCGAAGCACTGGGGCATCACGGAGCTGGCACCGTTTACGTCGCTGACCATGCTGACCTTGCCCAATATACGCCAGATGCCTATGCGCAGACTATCAAGCAACTGATTGAGTTTGTCAATCCGGATGCAGTCGTGCTGGGTCATACCGCTATTGGCCGTGACGTGGCTCCGCGCGTAGCGGCTCGTCTCGGACTTGGCCTCATCTCCGATGTAACCGGACTGGAGGATGGCCCGGTATTTGTCCGCCCGATCTATGCAGGAAAAGCGTTTCAGAAGCGCCGTTTCCAAGATGGGAAAATCATGGTCACCATCCGTCCGAACAACATCGCTGCAGGTTCGGCAGATACGGCCAAAACGGCGACTGTCGTGCCGTTTGAAGCAGAGATCAAGGACCTGCGCTCGATCGTGCGCGAGGTCGTTCGCAAAACCAGCGGCAAAGTAGACCTCTCCGAAGCGAAGGTGATCATTGCGGGAGGTCGCGGAGTGAAAAGCGCTGAAGGCTTCCAGCCGCTCAACGAGCTGGCTGAGGTGCTGGGCGCTGCAGTCGGCGCTTCCCGCGGTGCGTGCGATGCCGATTACTGCGATTATTCCATGCAGATCGGGCAGACCGGTAAAGTGGTTACACCTGATCTGTATATCGCCTGCGGAATCTCGGGAGCGATTCAGCATCTGGCCGGAATGTCCAACTCCAAAGTAATCGTCGCGATCAACAAAGATCCGGAAGCACCGATTTTCCAGGTGGCGGATTACGGCATCGTGGGCGATCTGTTTGAGGTGGTTCCACTGCTGACTGCTGAATTCAAAAAGGTTTTGGTGTAGAGTACGTCTTCTGTTGTATCTGGTGACGAAGGATACTTGTCTTTGAAAAACATGTCTTTGAATAGAAATGCAGCCTTGCTTTTGCGGAAGCAGGGCTGTTTTTTTCATCCATACTTTTCAGATAATAATTACGCTGGAACGGGGCTGTGGTGAGAAGAAGCATGTTTCCCTGCTCAGCTCCGTATTCCGCCCCCGGGGAAGTGTTTACTGTCCGCTCCAGGGCGATTCGCGGGGGAGACGCAAAAGCAGCAATGCTTCGAGGTCATCCCAAGGTTGCGCTCCTTTTTCCCGCGAATCGCCCCTTCGCTGGGTCAGGGCTCCACAGTCGCACCGCAGGGAAACATGCTTCTTCATGAGTCCGCTGCTTTTAAAAAAATACTCTGTTACAGATAAAATGTTGATATTTGATGCTTGTACGAATTCTTGATTTAATTCATACGAGAACGAACATTCGGGGGAGATGTTTGAAATGGACAAAGCGTTCAGCAATGTGTAGTCCATATTCAACAAACGAGCTCTTCACCGTAAAACGTGCTTGATCTCCCTCTATCGCAGTTTTTCGTAGTTATGTAGCCGGTTTACACTCCAGTCTAATGCGAATCTTGAATCTCTCTAGATTGCGGTAGCCGTAGGCTCTTCGTTTGATCACCTTCACTTTGTTGTGTGTCCCTTCAATCTTGGCATTCGTTACCCGAAAGGAGAAATAATTCTGAATGGGCTCTCGCCACTGGACAATCGTTTTGGCAATGGAACGAACCGCAGGAGTCGGAGAATAGAGATGGTCGTCAATCCATTTCTGAAGTGCTTCCTCGCCTGCCTCTTGGGTTTGAACGGCATACACGGTTCTTATGTCTTGAAGCGCAAAGTAGAGTCGTTTGAGGTGTGGATCTTCTGCTAACCAATTCTTCAGTTCCTGAAGCTCTTCGGGCTTCAGCTTGTCAGGGATCGTATGGAGCAGGCGTTGCTCATGTCTGCCCCGACGATGTGTTCCACGAGCATGAGTGCGTTTTCGGGTAGCTTCCAACGCTTTCGAGAAAAGCTGGATCACGTGAAATTTATCTGCTACCACAAGGGTATGCTTCCAGACTTGGCGTACTGTTTCAGCCATTCCTGGAGCCAAATCCGTGACAACTACATGGGGAGCCTTACGAAAGGGCCATTGCTGCAGGGCGTTTCGTACCTGTTCACGTGAACGTCCTTCTGTGACTTGCCAGATATGACCGGTTTGAGCATCCATGAGGTTCACGCCGTACTTATGTCCTTTTTGCAACGCAAACTCATCCAGACAGACCACTTCAGGAGCTTCATGTTCTTTTGGTTGAGCAAGGCGTTGGGGGGCCAGTTGGTAGTACCAGCGTTCGAGTGTCGAGTAGGCCACACTCAATTGCTTGGCAACCGAGAGCAAATCCCGGCCGCGGCACATATCCACCGCCATCTCTTGAAAAGCAGAGGTGACCAATCCTCGAGGCGGGATACCGTTCCATTCCACTGTCCATGTAAGCCCACAACTCGCACAGCGCTGGCGATACACGGGAACGGATACCCAGACGGTCCCCCAAGAAGGAACGAAACGATGACGAAGAATACGCCGTCCAGGACGGGCATGGTTGGTACTGGCTCGGAGACAGATCGGACAAAGATAACAAGCAGAATTCGGTTCCAGAACAGCGATCCAATCCGTTTCCGTTGTTTTTTCCCAATGAGTGAGATGGAATGATGGAAGTCTGACAAAGTCTGTGCTAAAATCAAGGCACAACGCAGATTTCCTCCTTTTCAGTGGTTGTCTCGACAACTCCCACGATAGAGGAACATCTGCGTTTTTTCAATGTCTAGCACGGGTTATGGTGATGAATCAACAAACGGGTGAATAGTTAAATTTAGTATGAAACCTTTTATGTGAAAACACGTCTATTCTATAAGGTTACAGAAAAGTCAGAATAACAAATAGAGGTATAAATGAGAAGCTTACTTTTGATCACTTCCATCATTTCAATCATCTTTTTAGTTTCTTGTGTTAAGGATACTACTAATGTTGACGAGAAAAACACGCATGTAGTCACGGAAGATAGCGGGAAAGATAGTGTGTTAAACACAGAAATTTCGCCCAGCACGGAACAGAATGAACGACAAAATTCCCCCGATTATTTAGCCAAAAATGAAAGTGTACTATCTGAGTCTGATATTGAAACAGCTTATGAGATGTGTGTGAATGCATTGACTGACTATTATAAAGCTGTCTGGAATGGCACGAATATTGAACTGGATGCGTTTATCGAAAACGATAACCTGAAACAGTATACGCTAAAGAAGATTCTATCCCAATATGACGTGTATAAAAATGTAACTGAAAATTCGGTGCAGGATATTGTTATTGGCGCTTGGGAAGCGGAGTTTACTAATAATGAGGATGGAGGGTTTCTCTATTTAAAATTACCTGTGGAAATTATTAAAAGTGTAGGTAGTTATGGTGAAGTCACTGAATTTCTCGTACGTAATGTAAACGGTAAGTTAGTCATTGTTGATTGGTATACTGGTGCAAAGGATAGTTATGATTTCCTAACGCGCGGAGAGAATTTGACGATTGATAATCCCAAGGTTTGGGATAAAAGTGAATAAGAAAGTAAAAACTGGATTCGACATAAGACGGAACCTCGTGATGAACAATCACAAACGTTTCCCCTGATGCTTATCTTAAAATCAGTTACCTTCAAATTCACTGAATCACTGACTTTTTTATCTTTTCTTTTAAACCTGTAAACACCAAAACGGATCAAGAAGAAGCATGTTCCCCTGCGGAGCGACTTGCGGAGCCCGGCTTAGCGGAGCAGCGGATGGCGGGAAAGAGGGGCGCAACCTTGGGATGACCGCGAAGCAGTGCTGCTTTTGCGGACCCCCGCCAGCCGCTGTGGAGCGGACAGTGAAACATCCTATGCAGGGCGGAGAACGGAGCCGAGCAGGGGAACATGCTTCTTCTCACTGCAGCCCCGCAGAAACGTTCCTATATTCGTAACTAAGTACTAAGCAGAAACATAAAATATTGCCCCGAACAACACCAAATCAAGAATAGGCTTTACAAAGCACGAATAGGTCACAAGCAGATCGGAACAAAAAAACTGCAAATAGGAACAGCCTATTCGGACACAATATACGTTGACATGGCATAAAGTGTCGCCGAGCGTAGTCAATTTTTTCAGAGGATGGTATACTGAGTGGCGTGTGGAACCTTTTTCCGTAACGAATATAAGGAGGTTTTTTTCCATGGCTATCGTAAATGCAACCGATCAGACCTTTTCCCAGGAAGTTGAGCAAGGCGGAACTGTCCTGGTTGACTTCTGGGCTCCTTGGTGCGGCCCTTGCAAAATGATCGCACCTGTACTGGAACAAATCGACAGTGAAGTGGGCAGCAAGCTCAAAATCGTCAAAGTAAACGTCGATGACAATCCGGAATCTGCAGGACGTTTTGGCGTCATGTCCATCCCTACCCTGATCGTATTCAAAGACGGTCAACCTGTGGATAAAGTGATCGGCTTCCAACCAAAAGAAGCGCTCATGGGCACAGTCGGCAAACACCTGTAAGACTAAAAGCCAGATTCGAAGGACGAAGGCAGCATTCGCTTTATGCGGGTGCTGCTTTTTTTACGCACTTTTTTCTCTTTCCGGCTTCGTTTCGGGCCTGCACCGTGAAGCCCTTTTTAGACAGCTAACCATGCTTCCTTCCGACGCGGG
Organism: Brevibacillus ruminantium; assembly: GCF_023746555.1. Classification (NCBI taxonomy): domain Bacteria; kingdom Bacillati; phylum Bacillota; class Bacilli; order Caryophanales; family Paenibacillaceae; genus Brevibacillus; species Brevibacillus ruminantium. The sequence goes on along the minus strand of NZ_CP098755.1, from coordinate 3,835,013 downwards.
AGCTTAACAAATGGAGACAGATTCCGTCGAGTTTTTTCCTAAAACATGTTAACATGAAGGATAGAACGTATATTCTCGCGACTGTCTGATCAGGTCAGGAGAAGCGATAAAGAACGGTACGAATTCTCGATCAAACCAGTCACCGCAGGTCTGTGCCGGAAAACGTGAGAGGCTTGTACAAACCATTCGTTTACGGACAATCGGGAAGGGGTTAGGAGAAATGAAAATGAAAAAATTTCCACGCGAACAACGTGAGTACGTCATCAGTCAAATCCAGCAATATTTTCAGGAGGAGCGGGGCGAAGAATTGGGACATTTGGCCTCGGAGCAAATACTCGATTTCTTTTTAAAGACAATCGGTCCCATCGTGTACAATCAGGCGGTGGATGATTGCCGCGTGCTTGTCATGGATCGTGTAAACGCCCTGGAGGATGAGCTTTATACGCTGGAACAGCCGCTCACGACCGAAAGAGGACGATAATGCAACGAACTCGGCCGGATGATCCAAGCGATTGAAGACAAGGGACCATCCCTGCAGTTGAAAGACAGGGAACCGTCACCACAGAGCAAGAGAAAGAACAGTCATCAAGAAGGGGGGAGCAGCCTTGCACAGCTCCTTGAAAGACAAGCTAGCCGTCCTGCCGGAAAAACCGGGCTGCTACCTGATGAAAAACAAAGAGGGCGAAATTATTTACGTGGGCAAGGCCAAAGTGCTGAAGAACCGTGTTCGCTCCTATTTTACAGGCAGTCATGACGGGAAAACGCAGCTTTTGGTCAGTGAAATTGCCGACTTTGAATATATTGTCGTTTCTTCGGCGATCGAAGCGCTGATTCTGGAGTGCAATCTGATCAAAAAGCACAACCCGCGCTACAACGTCCGGCTGATGGACGACAAGACCTATCCCTACATTAAAATTACCAACGAAAAGCAGCCGCGTCTGGAGATCACGCGAAAGGTGCTGAAGGACAAAGCCCGTTACTTTGGTCCCTATCCCAACTCAGGTGCAGCCTCCGAGGTAAAAAAACTGCTCGATAGGCTCTATCCGCTGCGCAAATGCAAAACCATGCCCAAACAGGTTTGCCTGTACTACCATTTGGGACAGTGCCTGGCTCCCTGTGTCTACGAGGTAGAGGCGGAAGAGAACCAGCGGATCGTGGAAGAGATCGCCCGTTTTCTCGACGGCGGACACGAAGAGATGAAAAAGCAGCTGACAGAAAAGATGCAGCTCGCAGCCGAAAACATGGAGTTTGAGCGGGCCAAGGAATACCGTGATCAGATTCGCAGTATCGAGGCGGTCATGGAAAAGCAAAAGATCACTTTGACCGATACAGTGGATCGGGATATCATCGGCTACTCGGTGGAAAAAGGCTGGATGTGCGTACAGGTCTTTTACATGAGACAGGGCAAAATGATCGAACGTGATACGACCTCCTTCCCCTATTACGGCGGCGAGAAAGAGGATTTCATGTCCTATGTCAGCCAGTTCTACTACGATAAGCAAAGTGTGCTACCGCGGGAAATTCTTCTGCCGGAGGAAAGCGATCCGGAGCTGTTGGCCGAATGGCTCGGCATCAAGGTGCATGCGCCCAAACGGGGCAAGAAGCGCGAACTGGTGCAAATGGCCAATGAAAATGCGCGGATTGCCCTAGAGGAGAAATTTGCGCTCATGTCCAAGGACGATGCCCGGACAATCCAGGCTGTTCACAATCTGGGCCATATTCTCGGCATTGGCACCCCGCACCGGATCGAAGCGTTTGACAACTCCAACATCCAGGGAACAGAGCCAGTTTCGGCGATGGTTGTCTTTACGGATGGTCGGCCGGACAAAAAAGAGTATCGGAAATTCAAGATCAAGAGCGTCGAGGGGCCGGATGATTACGGATCGATGCGCGAAGTCGTGCGCCGCCGGTACACCCGCCTGTTGAAAGAAGACCAGCCACTCCCCGACCTGATTGTCATCGACGGCGGAAAAGGGCAGATCAGTGCGGCCATGGACGTGCTGGAAAATGAGCTGGGGCTCTATATCCCGGTATGCGGTCTGGCGAAAGATGACAAGCACAAGACGGCCCAGCTTCTTTATGGAAATCCTCCTGAGCCGGTTGAGCTTAGGCGGGACAGCTACGAATTTTACCTGCTCCAGCGCGTGCAGGATGAGGTGCACCGCTTTGCCATCACCTTTCACCGGCAATCCCGCACCAAGACACTCCTCTCTTCCCAACTGGACGAGATTCCCGGCATCGGAGAGAAACGGCGCAAGCTTCTGTTCCAGCATTTTGGCTCTCTGAAAAAAATGAAGGAGGCCACTGTGGAGGATTTCCGTCAGGTGGGGATTGGAGACAAGCTGGCCCGGGAGATACTTGCTCACCTCAGGGGTCTGGATACGTAGCGAATCTTCAAAATACTATTTGAACACCAGGAGCATGCGTGTTATAATCCCTTTCAAACAGAATAGTAGCCTCACTTCCCTTATGGAGTGAGGTAGAGGCGCGAAAACCATGAGTACCTCCCTGAGATCGGGCATCGCTGACGGGCAGTGGAAAGGGGGATTCGCCGAAGTACAAAGAGAGACCCGCTCTCTTTCGTGCTGGGCCTGTGTTGAACAAATACAGGACTGTCATCTGTGCAGTATCCCCTACTGTCAGATGGAGAGCTATCTCACGAGCCTGCAGCGTGCTTTTGAGACAGGGTATGTCCTGTCATGTCCAAGCCAGCTTCGGCTCGCGTAGTCCAGGGAAGGAGGAACCGATATTGTCTACGGATGAATAGGCAACGGCAGGTTATATCCTCGTCGTTGCTTTTTTAATAGGAAAACTGATACATGAATGGCGTTTGTTCGATGGACGCATTATCGGACACATTATCGAAGAGAGACAACCGTCTTTTAGGAAAAGGGAGAGAAGCCGCATGGGGTTGGTCGTGCAAAAATACGGAGGCACCTCCGTTGGAACTGTTGAGCGTATTTTTAAAGTGGCAGATCGGATTGTTGAATATAAAGAAGCGGGTCATGATATGGTGATCGTCGTCTCCGCGATGGGCAAATCGACAGATGTTCTGGTAGACATGGCGAAACAGATATCTCCGTATCCATCAGAGCGCGAGATGGATATGCTGCTGGCAACCGGAGAACAGGTGTCAATTTCCCTCCTGGCGATGGCGCTGCATCAGCGCGGGTATGACGCCATTTCTCTGACGGGCTGGCAGGCAGGAGTTGTGACAGAATCGATCCATGGCCGGGCGCGGATCAAAGAGGTTCAGGCGGAGCGCATCCAGAAAGAACTGGCGAGGGGCCGGGTTGTGATCGTAGCCGGGTTCCAAGGGATCAGTGACGAAGGGGAAGTGACAACACTGGGACGCGGTGGCTCGGACACCTCAGCCGTTGCACTGGCCGCGGGACTGCAAGCAGATTGGTGCGAAATCTGCACCGATGTGGCTGGGGTCTATACGGCTGACCCGCGCGTCGTTCCGGCGGCGCAAAAGCTGGACAGCATCTCATATGATGAAATGCTTGAACTGGCTAATCTGGGGGCGGGTGTCCTGCATCCCCGCTCCGTGGAAGCAGCCAAAAAATATAAAGTGCGGCTTGTCGTCCGCTCCAGCTTTTCGACAGAAGAAGGTACGTACGTAGAGGAGGTAGCCAACATGGAAACAGGAAGAGTAGTTAGCGGGGTTGCCCATGATGAAGATGTGGCAAAAGTGACGGTTGTAGGCATGCCGGCACGCGTAGGAACCTTGTCACGCCTCTTCAATACGCTGGCAGACAATCAGGTAAACGTGGATATTATTATCCAAAGCTCCTATGACGCTGACGTGACGAACATCTCGTTCACCGTCGCCGGAAGCGACCTGCAAAAAGCTTTGAACACTTTGGCGGCCAATCAGACTGAGCTTGGCTTTGACAAAGTGGACTACGAGGAAGGACTGACCAAGGTATCTATCGTGGGAGCGGGCATGGTGAACAACCCAGGGGTTGCCGCCGAGATGTTCCGCGTGCTGGCCGAACAGGAGATCACGATCAAAATGGTCTCGACATCAGATATTAAGGTGTCGTGCGTCGTTCCTGCCGCGCTGGCTGATCTGGCAGTACGCAGCCTGCATACCGCGTACGGACTGGATACGAGCACTTTGGCTGTTGTTCATAAAGCCTGATTTGGGCTGCTCTCCCCCCTTTTCATTATGGAAGAGGGGGGTATCCATGTGCAGTGAGAGTTGCTTTTGCCAACTGCTGCTCATATAGATGGATAGATGGAACGCCAGGTCAGGGGGTCAATGTGATCAGGACACTCCCCTTTTCCTCTACTTCCATCCGCACCTCCGCCTCTTTGCCCAGCCAGTTTTCAAAAGCGCCCGCAAGTATCCCGCATTCGAGCGCCAGCGATCTCAGTTTTCGCTCCGTCGACATATAACGAAAAATCGAGTGGGTCAAGCGGTAGCGATACTGCCGGGCTCCCTCTTCCAAGACATCCAGCTGGCCCAATCCCAGCCTGATAAAGGGCATCACCATACCGGTTGCCGATTGAATCGGTATTTTCCGCCCGATGTCCTTCCCCAGCCAGTGCAGGATGGCCTGCTCACTTTCGCCCAGCATGGTTTGCGTCAGGCGTTCGCGGAAGAGATGATAGCCCAGATAGGGCATGTGAATCCGCTCGATATCAGATATCACGGGAACGGAAAGCAGGGCTTCCAGTTGTTCTTGTTTCATGCGGATGCCTCCTTTGTCCTGCAGAGAGCGGAGAGCTTGTCCAGTGACCACGGCCAAATATTTACGCATGCGCGCCGCTCTGCTGGGACTGCTGTCTGATTGGTTGATTTGTTAAAAGATTATGAGAAAGAAAGACTACTTATGACAGAATGATAGAAAAATAGTGTTTTTTTTAGTCCATTCCAAAAATAGAATAAGTCTATTCACTGGCTTGACGCTCCATACGTACAGGAGTACAATTGGTTTTGGTCAAAGTTTTGCCCAACTTTTTTCCGTTTTCCGACACAATCTGCCACGCAATGGGAGTAGTCACCTTCGCTTATGTGTAACCCTGCTGGCAATGGGTTAGGATAGTGGGGAAAAGCTCTAAGAAAAGGACGCGACATATAATTGAAAGGGGGACCATTGTATGGCGAAAGGCCATAGCTTTTTGAGTCACAAGCTGCATTCTTTACTCGGTTTGTTCCCAGTCGGGCTGTTTCTACTGTTTCACCTAACAGCAAACTATCAGGCAACCCGAGGCCCGGAAGCGTTCAATGAAGTCGTAGGCTTGATTGAAAATGTTCCGTTTTTGCTCGTCTTGGAATTTGTCTTCATCTACATTCCCATCCTGTTTCACGCTGTGTACGGGATCTACATCGCTTTTCAAGCAAAGCACAATGTAGGAAACTTCGGTTACTTCCGGAATCAGATGTTCCTGTGGCAGCGACTGACAGGTATTATCACACTTATTTTTATCGCTTGGCACGTATTTGAAACTCGCATTCCCAAGGCGATGGGTGCCGAAGTCAACTATGACATGATGGCTAACATCCTGAGCAGCCCGGTGATGGTCATATTTTATGCAATCGGGATTCTCAGCACCGTTTTCCACTTTTCCAACGGAATCTGGTCATTCCTCGTTCACTGGGGAATTACGGTTGGCCCGCGTTCCCAGCGCATTGCCACTTACGTAACGATGGGGATTTTTGTAATCGTTTCGTTTATTGGCCTGAGTGCGATGGCAGCGTTCATTCAATAGGGATAGGGGGACTCATACATGGCAAAAGGTAAACTGATCATTGTCGGTGGTGGCTTGGCCGGCTTGATGGCTACCATTAAAGCAGCAGAAAAAGGCGTTCCCGTCGAGCTGTTCTCCCTGGTTCCGGTGAAGCGATCCCACTCCGTTTGTGCACAGGGTGGAATCAATGGTGCCGTTAATACCAAAGGGGAAGGCGACTCCACTTGGGAGCACTTTGACGATACAGTATACGGCGGAGACTTTTTGGCAAACCAACCGCCAGTAAAAGCAATGTGTGACGCAGCGCCGGGCATTATTTACATGCTGGACCGCATGGGCGTCATGTTTAACCGTACACCGGAGGGACTCTTGGACTTCCGCCGTTTCGGGGGAACCAAGCACCACCGTACCGCTTTCGCCGGTGCAACCACAGGACAACAGCTTCTCTATGCGCTGGACGAGCAAGTCCGCCGCTTTGAGGCAGAAGGTCTTGTAACCAAATATGAATACTGGGATTTCCTGGGTGCCGTTCTTGATGACAAAGGGACCTGTAAAGGGATTACCGCGCAAAATATGCGTACGTCCGAGATCAAATCCTTCCGTGCTGATGCCGTAATCATGGCGACAGGCGGTCCTGGTATCATCTTCGGTAAATCGACCAACTCGATCATCAACACCGGTACCGCTGCTTCTGCTGCTTACCAGCAGGGTGTGGTCTACGCAAACGGTGAAATGATCCAGATTCACCCGACGGCAATCCCTGGTGATGACAAGCTGCGTCTGATGTCCGAATCTGCCCGCGGTGAGGGTGGACGCGTCTGGACATACAAAGACGGGAAACCATGGTACTTCCTCGAAGAAAAATATCCGGCATACGGAAACCTGGTTCCGCGTGACATCGCGACTCGTGAAATCTTCCACGTGTGCGTAGACATGAAGCTGGGTATCAATGGCGAGAACATGGTTTATCTTGACCTGTCCCATAAAGATCCAAAAGAGCTGGATGTAAAACTGGGCGGTATCATCGAGATTTACGAGAAGTTCGTCGGCGATGACCCGCGCAAAGTACCGATGAAAATCTTCCCGGCTGTTCACTATTCCATGGGCGGCATGTGGGTAGACTATAACCAAATGACCAACATCCCTGGCCTGTTCGCTGCCGGTGAGTGCGATTACTCCCAGCACGGTGCAAACCGCCTTGGTGCCAACTCCCTCCTGTCCGCGATTTTCGGCGGTATGGTAGCTGGACCGAAAGCGATTGAGTACATTAACGGTCTGGATGAATCGGCAGATGACCTGTCTTCTACACTGTTCGATGGCTATACCACGCAGCATCAAGAAAAATACGACAACATCCTGAAAATGGATGGCACAGAAAACGCATACATCCTCCACAAGGAACTGGGCGAGTGGATGACGGATAACGTAACCGTTGTTCGTTACAATGACCGTCTGCAAAAAACAGACGAGAAGATCCAGGAACTGATGGAGCGTTACAAAAACATCAACATCAACGATACGAGCAAATGGAGCAATTCTGGAGCTTCCTTTACGCGTCATCTGTGGAACATGCTGGTGCTCTCCCGCGTGATTACGCTTGGCGCTTTGAAGCGTGACGAGAGCCGCGGCGCGCACTACAAGCCTGAATTCCCAGAGCGCGATGACGAGAACTTCATGAAGACTACGATGGCGAAATACAATCCAGACACGACTGCACCGGAAATTTACTACGAAGATATCGATGTTTCTCTGATAGCTCCGCGTAAACGTGACTATACGTCTGACAAGAAGAAGAAGTAAGAGGGGAGGGAACTGATCATGGCCGAAAAGCTCATTCATCTGAAAATCACTCGTCAAGACAGCCCTGACAGCGCTCCGTACGTAGAAGAGTTCAAAATTCCGTACCGCCCGAACATGAACGTGATCGGTGCGTTGATGGAGATTCAGCGCAACCCTGTAAACGCTCAAGGACAAAAGACAACGCCGGTAAACTGGGAGTCCAATTGTCTGGAGGAAGTGTGCGGCGCTTGTTCCATGGTGATTAACGGCAAGCCTCGCCAAGCGTGCTCCGCTCTGATCGACAAGCTGGAGCAGCCGATTCGCCTGGAGCCGATGAGCACTTTCCCGGTTCAGCGTGACCTTTCTATTGACCGCAGCCGCATGTTTGATGCCCTGAAACGCGTCAAAGCATGGGTTCCGATCGACGGTACGCATGATCTGGGACCAGGTCCGCGTATGCCGGAAGTCGAGCGCCAATGGGCGTATGAACTGTCCAAGTGCATGACTTGCGGTGTTTGTCTGGAAGCCTGCCCGAACGTCAACCAAAAATCGGACTTTATCGGTCCGTTTGCAATCTCGCAGGTTCGTCTGTTCAACCAGCATCCGACAGGTGCGATGAACAAGCACGAGCGTCTGGAAGCGCTGATGGAGGACGGCGGTATCGGTGATTGCGGCAACTCGCAAAACTGCGTACAGGCTTGTCCAAAAGGCATTCCGCTGACAACGTCCATCGCCCATATGAACAAAGAAACAACCAAATACGCCGTGAAGCGTTTCTTCTTCTCGTAAGAAAGAGCGGCTGTTTTAAAGCGTGTCACCACGATAAGGGTGGCACGCTTTTTTTTTACGGATATGAATTTAAAAAATTCTTATCTGCATATGTGCAACGAAGTCTTCGCCAAAAGCTTGACGAAGCCAAGTTTTTTAGATGGCGAAACTTTGAAATCCATCTGCCGGAGCCCAGTTTAGAAGAATACCTGCCTGCCTTCTTTGGAAGACTGATGGTATGGGGATGTTTTTCTAGAAGGAGGCAAACAATGAAAAAACAGCTATTGTCTATCGGGTTATCGCTTGTTTTGCTTCCGTCATCAATGGCGGGTACATGGAGTCCACGGGGAGATGCCTCAGGCACCATTCCTGCAATTACGAAGCAGCAGGTCTGGGCAGATTTGCACGCAGACCAGGAAAAAACAAATGCGGGGAGCTCTGCGACGGGCGGAGTACAGTCAGCCTCTGCAGATGAATGGACCCGAGCCGACCATGTGCTTCTGGGTGAGCAGGTAGCCGGCACGCCTTCCTCGACGCTTGATATGATTGAAGCAGCGAAAGCATGGCAGGAGGGGGGAGTGAAGGGAGAAGGGATGCTCGTCTCTGTCATCGATACCGGGATCAACGGAAAGCACCCGGACCTTCCCACTCCCAAAGACAAACGTGCGGCTCAACAAAAGTCGGGATCAACGCAAAAAGTGATCCCGGGATATAACTGGGCCGATCGCAACCAGGTGACGGAGGATGTCGGTGAATCCCAGCATGGCATGCACGTGGCAGGCATCGTCGCAGCCAATGGCAACATGAAGGGAGTAGCCCCGGAAGCCCAACTGCTCAGCCAAAAGGTATTCAGCAATTATCAGGGCGAAGTGCCGGGACTAAGCGAATCCATCTTGTTTGCCATCAATGACTCCATCGCGAAAAAAGCTGATGTGATTAATCTGAGTCTGGGTTCATCTGCCGGATATGTGGATGAAACCAATACGGAGCAATACGCAGTCAAGCGTGCGGTAGACAACGGCGTAATCGTTGTAGCCGCTGCAGGGAATGATGCCTATTTTGGCAGCGACAAGGTAAAGGCGCAAAATACGGATGTCGCGATGATCGGCTCACCCGGGCTTGCTCCTGACGCCCTTTCCGTGGCCTCGGTCAATGCGACAACACTGGCTGGCTACAGCTTTAAAGTAGAGGGCGTTTCCGGGTTGGAGCGAGTGGTTTACCTGCACGGTCACGCCGGAAACGGCCAAGCACTCAATCCCGTCCAAACCCTGATGAAGAGCTACGATCTGATCTACATGGGGAAAGGAAAAAAGGAGGACTACAACGTCTCGGTCAAGGGAAAGGTGGTACTTCTGGAGCGGGGCGAGATCTCTTTCGATGAAAAACTGAAGCTGGCCAAAGAAGAGGGGGCTTCTGGCGCGATCATCTTCAACAACCAGCCAGGACCGCTCATGATCTCCGCGGAAACCACCGCGACATTGCCAGCCGTGTCCATTCTCAAGCAGATGGGCGAGCAGCTGACCCAGGCTTTGAAGAAGGGGAAAAAGGTAAAGGTGAACTTTGATGGGCAATACGGACAAAATGCCATGCCCTACCCCGAGGGAGGAACGGTGTCTGCGTTTTCATCCTGGGGACCTACCCCTGATTTGCAGTTCAAGCCGGAAATCGCGGGTCCAGGCGGGGGGATACTCTCGCTGGTTCGAAACAGTGATTACGCCGTAAAAAGCGGAACATCCATGGCAACGCCGCATGTAGCCGGGGGGATGGCGCTTTTGAAACAAGCCTACCAAAAGCAGGGCTACAAGCTGGCTGGAAGAGAGCTGGTAGAGACGCTGAAGGCGGCCGCCATGAACACCGCGCAGCCGGTTCTGGAGCCGCTGGAGGTGACGGCTGGTTCAGGAGGCAGGAAGGCTGGAAAAATACCCTACAGCCCGCGCGTGCAGGGTGCAGGCATGATACAAATTGCTAAAGCGATGAAAACCCCCACGATTGTCACAGACGCAAAAGGAAAAGCAGGTGTCTCCCTTGGCGAAATTGGGGAAAGTGTTACCTTTTCGCTATTCGTCCAAAACAAATTTGGCAAAAAACCGATTACCTACCGCATCTCCGATGAGTTTGGAGTGTTGACAGACAAGCGGCAGAACGGGATCAATACGCTTAAGGAAACGGTGCTGGAAGGAGCATCGCTGCGTTTTTCCGCGCAGCAGCTAACCGTGCAGCCCGGGCAGCGTGCAGAAGTGAAAGTTACTCTGCAAATACCGAAGAGTGTGCCGCGCAATATTTTTGCCGAAGGCTTTGTGGCCTTTCAGCCGGATGACAGCGAGCTGCCTGCGCTGCGCGTGCCGTATTACGGATTTTACGGCAACTGGGACGAGCCGCGGGTTATGGATCAACCCATGTGGGAGGCGGGCAATCAGGAGCATCGGACAGGCGTGAAAACGACATGGTACCACGACAAGGAAAACGATAAGTGGAAATTCCGCGATTACCTGGGCGTCACGGGTGTGACCGAGGATGGAAAGGTTCAGGTCGATCCGGATAAAATTGCGTTTTCTCCCAATGGAGATGGACACTACGATGTTGCCGCTCCCTCGATCACCTTTTTGCGCAATGCCCGCCAGGTAACCGTAGATGTGGTGGATCAAAACGGTAGTCTGATCCGCTCGCTGTCCCGGGATGAGAAGATCAGCAAATTTGACCAATCCAAGCTGGGAACGGCTTACTACTATACGGAGCGAGAAGAGTGGAGCTGGGACGGCAAGCGTTTCATTCCAGAAAAAGGGGTGTATGAAACGGTTCCTGACGGCAACTACCGCTTTGTGATCCGGGCCCGTATCGACAATCGTCAGGCAAGCTGGCACACGCTGACTCTGCCTGTCAAAGTGGATACGAAACCGCCTGTAGTCACGGCGTCACTGTCCGGAAATAAAGTAGAGTGGAGCAGCCGGGACAAGGATATTCAGGGGTACCTGTTGTATGTCGGCGGCAAAAAAGTAGGCGGTCCGTACTCATCAACCGTCAACAGTACGTTTGTCAGCCAGCCGGACAAACCAATCTCGCTGGTCGCTTACGATTTTGCTGGCAACATGAGTGTCACCCACATCAACGGAAAAAGTGATACGGTGCCGCCTTACGTCAAGTTTCCCGGAGATCTGTATACTGCGGTGATGATCTCATCTGCTCCTGATGTGGCCATAAACGGGCGAATTGCGGGCGAAGATATGCTGGACAGAGTACGGCTGCTGATCAATCAAAAACCGGTAAAAGTCGAGACGGACGGTTCGTTTGAAACGATACTGAAGCTGCCGGAAGGTCTCAACTATGTCGCCTACCAGGCCCAGGACATGTACGGAAACACGAGACAGTTTACCCAGCGAGTCATTGTCGATACGACTCCGCCGCTCCTGCAGTTCTTGAATGACGGTACTGAGGAAATCTGGTTTGATTCTGGAACCAAGCGCATGCTGGTGCCACTCCGCTTTGCATACCGGGACCAGAACTACAAAGGGCAGGTCAGTGTCAATGGGCAGATTGTATCGAGCTGGGAGGAAGATCAGCTGGAGAAGGCCGTCTATAAGACATTTTCACAGCGTCTGACTCTCAAGCACGGTGAAAACCGGATTTTACTGGAAGGGAAGGACGGAGCGGGAAATGCGTCTTCGATAGTGGTTTACGCCTATGTAGACGCACTGGCAGGTTCTATCGTGATGAATCATGGTGAGCAACGCTTGACGTATCAGGCAAAAGGAGTTCCGGCGCCTGTCCTCAAATTTCACAAGCCAAACAATGAGGCGCCTGCTGGAGAAAGCTACGTCATCTCCGGGAGAGTAACAGCGCCAGGAACAGTCATGATGCACCTCGATTATGCGGAACAGCACGTGCCAGTTGATGTGAATGATCAGGGCGAATTTCGCGTACGTCTCGACAGTGTCAAGCAGGGTAAGCAAAAGCTGTCTGTCGTTGCAGTAGATGCTTTGGGACGAGAAGCAAAAGCAGAGATGTTTTTGGTAGGCAAATAATCAGGAGAGGGTGCCAGCAGGCATCCTCTTCCCTGTTACAGGAGGCGGCTGCATGTTTTATCACGGGATTGACTGGGAATATGTAGAAAAAGAGTATCCCCTGCTATCACCGCGAAGAAATGTATCTCGCAAACATGCCGGGCAATTGGCTGACCGTGTCCATCTGTTGGAACAATTTGGGGTAGAACCGGTTCATTTGCTGGAAGAGGGGCCGGATTTCTCAGCAGAACGCTGTATAACCGAATGCCTTGTCTTTGGAAATACGGTCTTTGCTTTTGAAAGGATTGGAGAGCCATACTGGCAGCTCAGCAACCACGAAGTGGGCATTGAGACACTTGATCTTCGAAAGTGTAGTCTAATTATCACAAGTGAGTCCAGTTCGAAGGTACAGGTTTTGTTTCGGGATATCCCTATCTTTTCTATCAAAAGTCCTTGATTTTTTTCTGCAACGTCTTGTATCTGCCATTTTTCGACATTATAATGAGCCCATGGGGGAAATCTGCACGGGAAGGAAGGAACGAAAATGAAAGTCCAGTACCTCAATCCGTTTCTGGATTCCGCTTCCTTGGTTATCGAACAGCTCTGCAACGTTTCGATTAGACGGGGAGAAATGGAAATGACCGAGTGGTACTATCGGGACGACCATACCTGGATTCGGATCGGAATGACCGGACAGCTAGAGGGAGATGTCTTCTTCGGTCTGCAGAACGAGCTTGCGCTGCGGATTGTCTCGGCGATGATGGGAGGCTTTCCGGTCAACGAGCTTGACGAGATCGGAAAAAGCGCCATTTCCGAACTGGGAAATATGATTTCTGGGAATGCCAGCACCTTATTGTTCAATCAAGGAATTGTGATTGATATTACACCGCCGCAATTTGTCCAGACAAAAGACAATCTCTGGGTCGCACGTCCTGCCTTCACGGTTCCGCTTGATCTGAGTGATATGGGCCGCATGGAAATTCAAGTCGTTGTTGGAAAGTAACCGATATGGCGCTCTGCACAGGCAGAACGCTTTTTTTCTTTTTCCATTTAAAAGGTTGTGGCAACTGCCGGCTAACAATAGGTCAAAATTTGTATGTTCATCTTGCCTCGAAAGTGGTGGGCGGAGCAAGTTTTCCCCGAAAGGTTGACGAAACCACATAAGAGTTGGAATAATAAAAAAAGATAAAATATTTTTGATTGTCTAGCTGATTTTTTCCAGATCGTGTATTGTTTGAGATAGTAAGGGGGAATGAATGTTTGTCCTATATCAAGCAGCTCTTCGGGATGTTTTTCCTAGTCGTGTTCGTCTGCGGCGGTCCGTATATGCTCTATTCAATAAAAGATGAAGTGCATTTTTCTCCAGAAAATATCGTGGCCCGCACCGTCTTTTTGCTCCAGCAATTTTCAGAGGGATCACTTGGGACTTATTATTCAGGAGTCAACGAACGAAGCATTGCCGAGGATATCGTTCCCTTTGCCATTACCTCTTTTGAATTGATGTTTTACAGTGTGCTCATCGCTGTATCAGCAAGTCTTTTGTTTGGACTGTTCTTGCAGCGCTTTGCTGCAGTGCGCCACTTTCAAAGGATTCTGAATATGCTTTCAACAATACCCGATTTTGTCCTCATCATGTTATCGATTACGCTTGCAATCCAGTTTTATAAATGGACAGATATCCGGATTATTACGCTTTCGCCCAATAGCGACTCCAGCACGATGTGGTTTCCGTTGACCATGCTGGCGATCGGTCCGACGATTTTTTTAATGAAGGTCGTCAGTTTGAAATATCAACAGATTGGCGGAGAAGATTATATCAAGACCGTCCTGGCGAAAGGCATGGGGATCTGGCATATTCTCGTCCATCACGTCTTTAAAAATGTAAAACCGTTCCTGATCTCGGATCTGAAAAAGACGATTGCCATCACGGTTGCCAATCTATTTGTGGTTGAATATCTTCTCAATGTCGTCGGCCTGACCCGGTTTATCTTTTCCAAAACGGGGGGCTATCAGTTCAACACTGCAGTAATTGGCCTGATGAGTATCATCTTGCTTTCCATTTTTGTCTATACGTTGATGCGCCTCATTTTGTATCTCTTTGAGCGGATCGTCGTCTATAAATAATCAGTGAAGTATGTAAAAAAAGAGTGAGGTTCTTCCATGAGAAATCGAGCAAATCCGGCCCTGTGGATTGGGGCAGTTTTGGTGATGTTCCTGATCGTTATCGGGATCGTCGGGCCCTATATCGCGCCCTACGACCTCGATTTCCAAGAAAAATTAAAAAATGTGGAAGTGAACGGAAAAACGGTGATCCTCGCGCCGCCGCTCCCGCCTTCCGAGGAGCACTGGCTGGGAACGGACAAATGGGGCTATGATCTGTTGACGAAGCTGCTGTATGGGGCGCCGTATACCATCTTCGTGACCATGGCGGCGGCTGTTGCCCGGCTTCTGATCGGCACCTTGATCGGGTTATATATCGGCATGCAGGACAAGCCTCAAAGCTGGTGGCTGTCTATTGAAAACGCGTGGGGCTATTTGCCTATATTTATCCCCACCTACTTTTTGCTCGTAGGGGTCAGTATCAATTCCGATCTTTCCGTTGCCAGGCTCGTCACGCTGTTTATCTTCCTGGTGGCCGTATTAGGGGCGCCCAGTGTGGCCTCTTCCATCCGACAAAAAACAGAGCAAATCAAAGAGACACAGTACGTCTTGGCGGCCACTTCACTGGGAGCCGGTCGTGAGCAGATCATTTTTCGCCATATCCTGCCGCAGTTAAAAGAACAGCTCATTCTGATTGCTGTGACGGAGATGGTGGCGATCATGACCTTGATGGGGCTTCTCGGCATGTTTGATCTGTTCGTGGGCGGCACAAAAAGGACCTTCGACCCGGTGATCAACTACTCGATCACACAGGAGTGGGCTGGTTTGCTCGGCTCGTACAGAGGCTTCCTCTATGGGAATAATTCCTGGATCTTCATGATCCCGCTCGCTGCCTTCATCTTTGCCATCAGCTCTTTTTCCCTGCTGGCGAAAGGGCTGCGCGACCGTTTTCAGGAGACTTATCAGCGCAAGCCGTTTATTTAAATTGGCATTTGCCAGACATTGACGGAACCTCTCGCCCATTTTTTGAATAGGATGTATGGCAAAAGCCTAAAATCCCCATAATTCCGGCACCACCACCCACACCCCTACATAGGATAAGGTGACTCTGTAATCCCTCAACCTTGTTCCTGTAGAGCCCACAAGGAGGGGTGGCACGATTGAAGGGTAGCGACCAAACCAAGCCGTTGTTGACAAACCGAGAAAGAGAAGTGTTTGAACTCTTGGTCCAGGATAAGACAACAAAAGAGATTGCCGGACAACTCTTCATCAGTGAAAAAACCGTACGCAATCACATTAGCAACGTCATGCAAAAACTAGGTGTAAAAGGTCGATCTCAAGCAGTAGTCGAACTTGTTCGACTTGGTGAGTTAGAGATTTGAACCCAGTCCACACAACCCTCCCTTTTCTTCCCTTGCGTTGGGAGGGAGGATTTTTTTTTGCCTAACATTTATATTCAGCATTAAATTGCTGTAAATTTTTGTACGTTACTTTCTCCATCTTTTTGCCCTTTTGCACATCTTCTTTTATTAAAGTCCATTCTTTTCCATCGCGAGTGAATACATATAAGTGGTTATCTCCACTCTCCAATGATTTATATACAACAATTGCCTCCGATAAATCATTTTTTAGGAGCAACCCTGGTACAAAGTCACCTTGCTTCTGATTTACCAAGACGCTGTTAAACACTGAAATGAACAAGCGATTCGAGTCGTCTTTCCCTAATCCTTGAAACTCTTTGTCGTACAAACTTTGGTAGGTGTATTGGGACTCATCGATTTGAAAGTCTTGTATCGCATCCTCGTGTGTTTCTGATAATTTCTTACTTATCTCATTTTGAGCATAGATTTCCCACTTATTTTGAATATCAGTTGAAATTGGAACATCGCTTGCTTCCGTATTTGAAAAACCGCTAAATAACACGGCAGCCCCTAGAATTGTTACGGTGAGAGTACCTATTACTTTTTTCATCAGCTTATAATCCTCCTTTTCGATACACCAGGATGGGTTTTTGAATGATAATCTCTGTCAGTAATTCCGCTTACCCCATGAATGTATATGAAAAATGTCTTGAACGAATAAGTATTCAATTATCAGCGAACTCAAAGTCCTCTGGAGAACATGTTCAAAAGAGGAACTATTTTGAAACACAACCAAGTACATAAAAAGAGCCGCGAAGTTCAAGCGGCTCATCAGAAGGCGATAACGTGAGTTTGGTCACGCTTTCCTCATCGTTATCAAAAATGATGATGTTGTTGATGGATCTGATTCAGTGTCTGATGTGCAATCGCATCGTCCATCGACTGTTTGGCTCCAAATTCATCCTTCTTGCTCAGGCTGATGGAGCCAGTGAGGCACCAGGCGAGGCCAGCCAGCAGAGCAATGCCGCCGAGCAGGTAGAGCATAGGGATCACACCTTTCCGTGGGTGATACCTTCATTATAGCATATCTGGTAAAAAAAGTAACGATACTCGAAACGAAATGCGGCTACAAGCCAATGGAACGCAAACAGCGAAAACGCAATACAACGGCATCTACGGCAACAACGGCATCAACGGCTTCATGATGCGCTGTCGGCCGCGAAACGTGGCGATTTCTGTTACGCCTTTGCTCCGCAGCGTTTGCAAGTTTTCCGCGACATAGCTGCCGATGTCGTCGGGGAAATGGGAGTCGGACGACAGGGTAATCGGTACACCGCAGGCCAGCAGGACGTCCAGGAAAGCAGGGCTGGGGCACATCTCCCGCACTGGATAGCGATAGTACAGCCCGGCGTTGATTTCGGTGGCGGTGTCCGTCTCGGCCAAGGCCGCGGCGATCTGTCGGTAATGCGGCACAAGCTCTGCCTCACTTGGACGGTAGGAGAACACCTTCAGGTTGTCCAGATGAGCGACGAAATCAAACAGCTCGCTTCTGATCATGGACTCCACGACCTGAAAAAAATCACCGTACAGCGAAGACAGATCGAATTCCCTAAAGCGCTCTGCCGTATCGGGGTTATCAAATCCCCAGCCGCGGAGAAAATGGACGGAACCGATCACGTAATCCCAAGGTCCAAGCGTCAGCAGCTTCTCAAGTTCTTGCTCTCCTCCGGGAAAATAATCCGCTTCCAGCCCTAGCCGAAGCTGCACTCCCTGGTCTGCCCAGCGTGGCTTGGCTTCCTGAATGGCATCGCAAAAATCGCGGATGCTCTCCGTGCAAACCTGGTCAAGCCAGGTGCGTTGCAGGCGGCCGAGCGGAGTGTCGCTCAGATCCATATGCCTTTCAAAATAGGGGCGTGCTTCCCGGAAGCGGTATAAATGGTCGACGATGCCTACCTCTTGCAAGCCTTTTTGCTTGGCCTCCCGCAGGTACAGATCGATCCAGTCTGCGTGGTATGCCCCTTGCGTCAGGCGTGTATTTAATCGGGCATGGCTGGCAGCCAGCCAAGCGCGGGTATGTCGCGGTTCATCTAGCGGGAAAAAATGGCCGAGCGCCCGATTGGTGCGGTCGAGCCAGCGGAATGAATAGGGTCCTTCCTCCAAATGGAGATGGTAGTCTACCAGCATGTTGTCTTCTCTCCTTCGCGATCATGGGTGCATCCAGTTGATGGACAAAGAGGACGTGCGCCATTCATCAGGCATGGGCTGGTCACAAATGACAGCAGTGACTTCCTCCCAGCCGCAGATTCGGAAAAATTGGGTTTGGCCCAGCTTTGTTTCGTCGGCGAGCATATAGACCTGTTCCGCCCGTTTCGCCATCATGGCTGAGCACAGGGTTTCCTCCATGTCGTAGTCGGTAAAGCCATCCAGGGCGATACCCCCGCACGAGAGGAAGGCTTTGTCAAAGCGGAAGCGGGAAAGCTGTTCA
Source organism: Brevibacillus ruminantium (assembly GCF_023746555.1). Classification (NCBI taxonomy): domain Bacteria; kingdom Bacillati; phylum Bacillota; class Bacilli; order Caryophanales; family Paenibacillaceae; genus Brevibacillus; species Brevibacillus ruminantium. Next base: position 3,816,822 of record NZ_CP098755.1, on the reverse strand, counting down.
CAGGTAAAGGTTCCGGCAACGGATTTCTGCGCAGGGTGGGTGACACCGCCCAGCATGATTACTTGGCCGTCAAAAACCTTCGCTTCCAGCAGATCATTGAGCAGGGAAGCAGCGGGAAGCGAGTTGGTGACGATCGTGAGCTGGCTGATCCCTTTGATCGCACGGGCCATTTCCAGGGTAGTCGTGCCGACATCGAGTACGATGGTATCTCCATCGCATAGCAGCCGGGCGGCGATGCCTCCGATCAGGGCTTTGGCCTCCTGCTGGATCGCCTGTTTCTTTTCAAAATGCGGCTCTCGCTTGGCATAGGAATAGGGAATGGCACCGCCATAAACCCGTTTGAGCAGGCGCTGTTGTTCCAGATCATCGAGATCGCGGCGGATCGTCTCCGGTGTGACGACAAGCTGCTTGGCCAGGTTGATCACCTGGATTTTTCCGTTTCGCAGCAGTTCATCCATAATCACTTGCTTTCGTTCTTCAGGCAAAAGTGTCATGAAGCGGAATCACATCCTCTGGGCAGATATACAGCGTCTTCGCTTTTCCGGCATGCTCTGGCTGATAGGAGAGGTGCAGGTGATCGGCGAGCAGCTGGACATTGTCGACGGCGATTTCGTAGCGGGTAAAGTTGCCCAGCATGGTGATGTTGTCGATGGTTCCGGTCAAAGGGATGCCGCCTTCCGCCGCGGGCGCCTCACGCAGAGTCTCTGGCCGGATGGCATAGCGCTCTGCTGCAGGAAGAGGCAAGCCGGGTGCAATGCGGCCAAGCTGTTCCGCCGTGAGAACGTTGTAATTGCCAATAAAGCGGGCCACGAATTCAGAACGCGGCTGGGTGTATATTTCGTGCGGATTGCCGTGTTGAACGATGCGACCGCCGTTCATGATGTAAATGCGGTCACTGACGGCCATCGCTTCCTCCTGATCATGCGTGACCAGCACCGTGGTCATGTTCAGCTCGCGTTGGATCGTTCGCAACTGCTTTTGCAGATTTTTACGGATTTGCGCATCCAATGCGCTTAGCGGCTCATCGAGCAGCAGCACCTTCGGCCGGGTTACAAGAGAGCGGGCAAGTGCGACACGCTGCTGCTGCCCGCCGGACAACTCCCGGGGATAGGCCCTTTCCTTTCCCGTCAGACCCACCAGCTCAATCATTTCCTGGACGCGGCGCTGCATCTCCGCTTTGGCCACTTTTTTCATTTCCAGCCCGAATCCGATATTTTCACTGACGTTCAGGTTGGGAAACAGTGCGTACGACTGGAACACCATGCCGATTTCCCGTTCCTTCGGCTGTACCGCGGTGACGTCTTTTCCATCGATGTGAATCGAACCGCTATCCGATGCGGTCAATCCGGAGAGAATGCGGAGCAGCGTGCTCTTTCCGCAGCCGCTCGGGCCCAAGAGCGTGACCAGCTCGCCTTTTTGGATCGCAAGCGACAACTGATTCAAGACGGGCTGGCCGTGAAACGTCTTGGTCAAATTTTCTATCTGCACGTAACTCATCAGGATACCTCCTTTTGGGCGGAGCCGCCGCGGGTAAATTTTACGATCAGGCCGGTGATGACGGCCATCAGGATAAAGTAAGTGACGGTAATCGCGCTGGCGATGTGTCCGCTTTTGGACAGCTTGTTATACAGATAAATCTGCAGGGTTTCATAGCGGCCGCCGACCAAGATGTTGATCAGCACAAATTCGCCGAACAGGATAGAGAAAGAGAGCAGCGCAGACACGAGAATGCCGGGCATGATGTTGGGGACAATCACCCGCAGAAAAGCACGCCAGCGACCGGCCCCCAAAAGCTCGGCTGCTTCCATCAGCGAATGGGCCTGCACAGTATGAAGGCTGTTGCGTATTCCCTGGTACAGAAACGGCAGCAACCCGACGAGGTAGGCGCCTGCAGCAATCAAAATCATCGGAATGCCCAAACCGGCATAGGTGCGGATCAGTCCGACGGCCAGGATAACACCCGGCAAGGCGTAGGTCAGCATCACCAGCAATTGGACCAGCCGCTCCAGCTTCGGTGCATAGACGACGATAGAGAAGATGGCGGGAACCATGATGAGAATCCCGGCGATGGTCGTCAGGCCGCTGAGCAGAAACGAACGGGCAAAGGCCTGCAAGAAGCGGGAGTCGCTGTACAGCTCCGCGAACCATTTGACGGTCAGACCTTCGGGCAGCACCGTGCTGTTCCACTCAGTCGCCAGGGAATAGAGCGCAGTGGCAGCTACTGGCAAAAACAGGTAGATCATCACCAGGGCAAAAGAAAGAGTAGGCAGGTTCAAGCGCTTCACGATAAATCCCTCCGAATCCGTCTCGTCAGCCATTCATTGAGCGTCAGAGCGATGGCAAGCGTCAGACCAAGCAGGACAGCCAGGGCGCTGCCCAGCTCGGGGCGGGCAAAAATATCGCCGGACACCAGTGCGCCGATGCGGATCGGCACGAGATTGTAGTTGCTTGTCGTCAGCGCGTAGGCTGAGGCGTAGGCCCCCATCGCATTGGCAAACAGGATGCTGAACGTTCCGGCGATCCCCGGCAGCAGCACAGGCAGGCCAATTTTCAGCCAAAACTTTAGAGGGGAGGCGCCAAGCAGTTCGGCAGCTTCCATCCATTGCTTCTGGACGCCGCGGTAGAGCGGAAAAAGGAGCATGACCGCAAGCGGAAGTTGAAAGTAGATATACACCAGCGTCAGACCGCTCCATGAGTAGAGACTGAAGGATTGGCTCAGATCCAAGCCCAGCTTTCGAGCCAGCAGAATAAACAGTCCGCTGTTGCCAAGCATTACGATAAAGGCAAAGGCGAGCGGGATACCGGCAAAATTGGAGGTCAGGTTGGTAATGACGAGTATTCGCTGCTGCAGGCGATCGGGAAAGCGGGTAATCGCATACGTGGCAAAGACAGCCGCCACAATCCCGACCAGACTGGACAGAAACGAAATCAGCACACTGTTTTGAAAGGCTTGCCAATAGTAAGGATTTGTAAAAATTTCACGGTATTGATTGAGTGTGTAGGCTCCTCCTCCGTCTGTCTGGAAGCTCCCGTTGATCATGGACAGAAGCGGGACGATGAGGAAGAGGATGACCAGCAAAAAGAAGGGCATCGTTGTCAAAAAAAGCATACTGGTGAACCTTTTCATACGCGGACTCCTTTCCTGAATGAGGAGAAAAAGGCGCCCCCTCAGGGAGACGCCGGACTCCGATCACATACGGTTAGGGGCTGCATCGCCTCCGAGGCAGGGATGCCCAGCAGATGGCAGGCGAGCGGCGCCACCTGCAATTGGGAAATCGTCTCTTCGAGGATACCGGGAGCGATGCGATCACTGATGATAAATAACGGAACTTCTCTGTCGGCCGAAGTCGTGCCTCCGTGATTTCCATCAGCGGTCATGCCGTGATCGGCTGTGATCATAATCTGATAGCCTTTTTCCATCCAGACAGGCAGGACGGTTGCCAAAATGGCATCTGCTGCCAGCACGCGATTGCGGTACTGGATCGAATCAGCCGTATACTTGTGCCCGTCGTCGTCGATATTCATGGAATGCACGTAAAGAAAATCAGGACCATGGGTATTCAGCAGGTAGTGGGCATCCGCAAACAGATGTGTGTCGGGATAATGATCTTCGAAATAAAAGATACCGTGCTGGATCGGCTTGTCCGTATTTTGTTGGATGCGGTCTCTCAGCGGATCAAAGGGGGCCTCGTTATACAGCTCACTCACCCAGTAGTAGGATGCCGTGGCGTTGGTCAGCCCCTGTTTTCTCGTCAGGTGAAACAGGCTTTCTTGATGAGACAAGCGAACCGTCCGGTTTCCGGTGACGCCATTTGTCCACACCGGCGTTCCGGTCAGCAGCACCTCGTATAAAGGGCGGGAGAGGCTGGGAAGCTCAGATTGGACACGGAAGCGGGAAGCTTTTCCGTATTCAACCAGATGATGGAGATAGCCCATATGCGATACGGCTGTATCATAGCGCAGGCCATCGAGCATGATCATTGCCAGTTTGTTATTGGACATGGATCAATACCTGCTCTTGCCACAGCTGCGGCAATTTCTTGGTGGTTTCTTCCCAGGACTTCAGATCGCCGACAGGACGGGCATTTTTGTACATGTTATCGGGAAGCAGCATAGCTTTTGCATTTTCATCCAGCTTCGCGTTGGTCCGGATCGGACGGGCATAGCCGCGGGCGAGATTGGAATGGCCTTCATCAGACAGGATATATTCGCGAGCCAGCATGGCAGCATGCGGATGCTTCGCGTATTTGTTAATGACAGTAGCGTAGCCGCTGATGACAGAGGCTTCCTCTGGAATCACCACATCAAAGCGGTTTTTATCGATCTGGTCGCGATAGCCCAGTGCATTGAAGTCCCAGAGGATTGCGACTTCGATTTCACCCTTTTCCAGATTAGCTACGCTTGGATCGCTGGCGTTCAAGCGTTTTTTCTTGGCCAAATCCGCGTAAAAATCAATGCCGGGCTGGATGTTATTCTCATCGCCGCCGGAGGCATAAGCGGCCGCCAATACGGCAAATTGCGCTTGGTTTGCTTTCATGACGTCGCCTACGGAGACCTTGTAGTTCCCATTTTTCAGATCAGCCCAGGATTTTGGCGGATTTTTTACCTTGGTTTTATCAGTGATAAATGCCAGGGTACCTGTGTAGCCGAGCAGCCAATGTCCTTGGTCGTCCTTCGCCCAGTCGGGGATGTCATTCCAATAGGAGGTTTTGTAGGGAAGAGTGAGATCCTTTTGCTTCGCCAGCGGCCCAAAAGCGATGCCGACGTCGCCAATATCTGCGGTGGCGTCATTCTTCTCCGCTTCAAACTTGGCCAGTTCCTCGGCGCTGGACATGTCCGTATCGGTATGTTTCAGGCCGTATTGCTTTGAGAGGTTTTGCCAGGTCTCTCCCCAGTTGGCCCAGGTATCGGGCATCCCGACCGAGTTTACTGCTCCTTCTTGCTTGGCTTTCTCGACGATCTGCTCAAGTGTGAGCTCGGAAGTGTCTGCAGGAGCTGTCGTCTTCGTTTCAGAAGCACAGCCCGCAAGCAAAAAAACAGATGTCATAATCGCAGCGGTTCGTTTCCATCTCAACTGGTTTCCCTTCATCACCATGGCTCCTTTTTGTTTTTGTTTCTGTTTGATTGTGTGATTGTTCTGTCACCTATCGTAAACAAACAAAATGAAAACCATATGAATCGGTTGTAAAAAACGTGTTAATGCTGTGTGAATGGAAATAGGAGGATGGATGATCGCTTAGAGAAAAAGATCCCTCGAGAAATCTGATAAAGTGTAGTATCCTTAGTGTATTACTCTACTTTCAATCCTCTCTCTTTTACATAAGGAGGCCGTCATGAACGTCTACCAGCATATTACGGACTGTATAGGCAACACACCGCTCGTTCGCCTCAACCGGATGGTTCCCAAGGACGCTGCGGAAGTATACGTGAAACTGGAAATGTACAATCCCTCGCGCAGTGTCAAGGATCGGGCCGCCTACAATATGATCGCGGCCGCAGAGGCGGAGGGGCTGATCAACCCGGGGGATACGATCATCGAGCCGACGAGCGGCAACACGGGTATCGGGCTGGCCATGAATGCGGCGGCGAAAGGATACAAAGCGATTCTTGTCATGCCGGACAATATGTCCAAAGAAAGGATCAACCTGCTCAAGGCATACGGGGCAGAAGTCGTACTCACCCCGAGCGAGCAGCGGATGCCTGGAGCGATCGCCAAAGCCATGGAGCTGCAAAAAGAGATTCCCGGCAGCTTCATTCCCCATCAATTTGAAAACAAAGCGAATCCCGATATTCATCGCGTAACCACTGCCCGCGAGATCTACGAGCAGATGGAGGGGCGGCTGGATGCATTCATCGCCACAGCGGGAACAGGGGGCACAATCACGGGGACGGGGGAGGCGCTCAAAGAAAAGCTCCCAGAGCTGTACATCGGGGTAGTGGAACCAAAAGGCTCGCCTGTTTTGTCTGGTGGAAAGCCCGGTCCGCACAAGCTCGTCGGAACAAGTCCAGGCTTTGTGCCCAAAATCCTGAATACCAGGATCTACGACGAAATCATGCAGATAGCCGATGAGGACGCGCTGGACAGCATGCGAGCGCTCGCTTCCAAGGAAGGGATTCTGGTAGGTCCGTCTTCAGGTGCTTCGGTCTTTGCGGCGATCCGCGTGGCTGTTCGGCTCGGAGCGGGCAAACGGGTGGTTTGCATCGCGCCGGATACGGGTGAACGCTATTTGAGCATGAATTTTTTCTGAACAGAGTCATAGCCGCTGGATGCCAAGGCGTTCAGCGGCTTTTCTCTGTTCGAGGGCTTCAATTTGAAATCTTGTGTCCCACTCAAAAAAGTGTTGGCAGTCCTCCTTTTGGCTGATTATTGCAAAAATTGCACGAATCATAGGGAAAGGAATCGTTCTTTACCGAATGAAAACGGTTTCATATAATGAACTCGGGTCCAGTCAAAGGCGACTTTAACGGGGGTGAGAAGAAAAAGAATGCTGTTGACATCGCGTTCCCAAGCACTTTTGAAGGTGATCCTGGACAGTGCCCACCCGCTGAAAATCAGAGAGGTTGCAAACGGTTTTCAGGTGAGCGAGCGGACGATCAAATACGATCTGGAGAACATCAGACAATGGCTGAAAGAGCGCAACATCATTCTCCATTCCCAACCGAATAAAGGGATCTGGATTAGTGAAGCAGACGAGGTCCTTCAAGGTCTCCGGCACAGCCTCAATGCGCACGGCGGCAGGGATGTCATCCTTCATCAAAAAGAGCGGGCCAAACATCTTGCGTTTATCCTGCTGCTTTCAGATGGCTACCAGCGTCTGCACGACCTGGCTGATCACGTGGGGGTGAGCCGCAATACCGTTGTCGTCGATGTGAAAGAGACGGAGAAATTGCTCAATGGATTGCACCTGGAACTGGTTTCCAAGCAGAGATACGGTATCCGGGTGGAAGGAAGCGAACGACAGAAGCGTTACGCCCTCGAGTGTTTGACACATGATTCTCTGGATGGCAGCGTCATGTATCGTCTGGTACAGGGTGTCCTGCCGGAGAACGGTCCAGGCACGGAAGCCGGATCGCTTTTGGAAAAGTGGCTCATCAGTCAGCCGGAACTGGACGAAATCATCCGGTTGACCAAGAGGTTTGTCGGTAAGCTGGACAAAAGCCTGCCGGATCGGACGCTGATCAGTATCATGATCCGACTTTGTATTGTCGTCAACCGCGTCAAGAGAGGGCATGTCGTCTCTGTGGATGAGGCAGATTTGGCGGAAGCGGCTGAGTGGGGCAGCTACTCTCTTTTCGTGCGGAAGGTGCATGAGATGTGCGAGCGTTTGCACATGAAAATACCCGAGCATGAGATCGCCTATTCCTCCTTGCCGCTGCTGGAAGCTGAACAGGTTCACATGAAGAGACGTGCCAGCAGGCAGTCGATGGACATCTTCCAGGCGGCTAGGGAGCTGATTCAAAAGGTGGGGGAGATTGTACGGACGCCGCTGTGGGATGATCCGGAGCTCGGTGAGCACCTTTTCGCCCATCTAAATGACCGGATGACGAAGTATATGCAAGGTGTCCTTTATCCCAACCCGTTGACCGAGGAGATTCGCCGCTCCTATGCACGTATGTTTGATGCAGTGAAACGTTCCTGTGAAGAAGTGTTTTGGCCATACGGGATTTATCTCATGGATGCTGACATCGCCTACCTCGTTCTTCATTTTCAAGCCGGTTATGACCGCTGGCAAGACAAGAAAAAAGCATGCGCGCTTGTCGTCTGCGGTACAGGGCGAGGGACGGCCCGCTTTTTGAAAAACCATTTGGAGAGTGAAGTGCGTTCCCTCCGGGTCGTGGGTCTTTGTTCCACGCTGGAGGTAGAGAAGTATCTGGCTACTCGCGAGGTAGATGTGATTATCAGCGTGCTGCCCGTGAAAACAGAGGTACCCGTAGTCATCGTGAATCCGCTGCCGACGCGTCAGGACATCGGCCGCATTCTTGCTTGTCTGGAAGCGCTCCAGCTGGAGCCAGAGCTGGAATCAGACGGAGTGCGGAAGCATTCAGCGAAGTCTCCAAACGCCTGGATGCCTGTGCAGACAGCGGAGCTAAGCCTGAGGGATTTGCCTCTGGTGGAGCGGCTTTCCCAGGATGTGATTGTAAAAGGATACGAGATCAGCTGCAAGCTGATGGAGGCTTTCCGCGGCCAACTGACGGAGCAGACGGCAAGCGGGCTGGCGCTGCATGTGCAGCTGATGGTAAACAGGCTTGCATTCGGCTCCTCCTATGACGAATGGGATAGACATAGCGGAGAGGAGACCGCTGCGCATTCCTCCTGGCGTACTCGCGTCAACCAAATTATGCAGGAAGCCGGAGTCAACGTCCCGCAAAGTGAAGTAACGGCCATCCTGCGGTATTTTTCCGAAAAGGAGGGGGGAGCAAATGAGTGCTGATTTGCTGATTCGAAACAGGTGGGTGATCGATCCTTCCCAGAAGCTGAATGGAGGATATGATCTCGTCATTTCAGATGGACGCATCATGGACATCGTGACGACCGATGACGGGAAGACCAATGACGGGAAGACCAATGAACCTGTGCAGGCGAGAGAAACGATAGATGCTGCCGGATGTATCGTAACGCCAGGGCTGATCGACTTGCACGCTCATGTCATTTCCGAAAGCACTCAGTTGGGAGTAAGGGCTGATTCTGTTGGCATTGAGCAAGGGGTGACGACTCTGGTCGACGCGGGAAGCGCAGGAGCATGGACATTTGACGCTTTCCTGAAGGAAGGGGTGGAGCCATCGATCACACGTGTTTTGGCGTTTCTCAATATCTCAGGGGACGGCTTGTGCAGGGGAGGAGCCGAACTGTCCGACATGTCCAGACTGGCAGCGAAGGACGCGGTCACGCTCATTCGTGAGCAGCCGTCGATCCGGGGGATCAAGGCGAGGATGAGTGCGTCTGTAGTCAAAAATAATGGTCTTGCTCCCTTGCTAGTGGCAAAGCAGGCTGCCCGAGAGGCTGGGGTTCCGCTGATGGTCCACATCGGCAATGCCCCCCCGACCCTTTCCGAGGTGCTCAGTCTGCTCGACGAGGGAGACGTGGTAACGCACGCGTTCCACGGTAAACAAGGAGGCATTCTGGATGTACGGGGGCAGCTTCTCCCGGAAGCGGAGTCCGCCTTGGCCAGAGGAGTGCTGTTTGATGTCGGGCACGGCGAATCCAGCTTCAGCTTCCGCACCATGCAGCAAGCGAAAGCGCTGGGGATCGCCCCTTACTCCATCAGCACGGACGTCCATGCACGCAATCTGAACGGTCCTGTGCACAGCCTGACTCACACGATGAGCAAGTTTCTCGCACTAGGCTTCACGATGTACGAGATTGTGGCGGCCTGCACATCCGCACCGGCCAAGGTGCTGGGGCTTGAGCGGGAGATTGGGACGCTTGCGCCCGGAGCATATGCGGATGTCACGATCTTGCGGAGGGAGACGATGCCCATCGCTTTGACCGATTCGGAACAGGAAACGATCCTTGCCAAAGAGGCAGTGTTCGCCCAACAGGTCATTACATCAGGAAAGGTTTTGACATGCACATGATTGAAGAAATTGTGAGAGAAGTAGCGGGAGCAACAGATGAAGAAATGACGGAATATTCGGAATGTAAGCGACTCATGCAAATGATCGAGGCGGAAATGCGGGAGAGAAGGTACGAGATACCGCGTTACCGTTGGTTGGCCATTTGCGCTCATCTGCTCGCTTTCGTCCGCCGCATGGCGAGCGGTGAAAAGCTGCCGGAGGTCGAAGCAGAACTGTTCGAGGAGATTCACCCGAATATGTTGGCGCTGTCTCGTCGCATCCTGTTTGGACAGGAAACGGGCTGGCAGGAAGACCGAACGGAAGTGTTTCTGCTTGCTGTTCATTTTGAGGCGATACGAGCGGACCAGGGGAAATGAATGCGAGCCGTTCAAAGAATGTATAGGGGAGGCCGAAGTGATGACAAAAGTAAAGATCGTGATCGGAGATCGTCTGGGAAAGGGGCAGAACATCGCCAAAGGAGTGGAGGCTGCCGGAGGTATCCCCGTCGTCATTCAGGGAGTCGGGGCTGATATGAAAGTAGGAGATGTCGTGAAGCAGGAGGGGGCTGATCTCGGCTTGTCGTTTTGCGGCAGCGGGGGAGCAGGCGCCTTGACGGCCAAGACAAAGTACGGCTATCCCGTTGAATACGGTCTGCGATCTGTAGACGCGGGAATTACGGCCTTGCGCAACGGCAATAAAGTGATCGGTTTTGGCTTTATGGATACGGAGGAGCTGGGCAGAAGAATGACCGAAGAATGCATCAAGCTGAGGGGGAGGTAAGCCATGTACAAAGAAAGGATCGAGACCTTGCGGTTGTCGGGCAGTGCGGATACGAAGGAAGGAGCGTTTAACAAGATATTCGGACAGATCAAGCAGGTCGTGGCCAGACAGACAAGTGATCTCGTCGTGCGGATTGAGCCGGTTCACATGGAGCTCGTGTCAGCGACAGAGAGCATTCACAAGGAGCGCTTGTTCGGCCTGTTTTTCCCGCGTACGCGAGCGAAGTACGACATCACTGTGGATATCCAGGTGCGGCTGGGTGTCGTGGACGTGGCAAGCATCCCGTTTCAAAAGCAGGCAGAGCAGGCTGCACGGCTGGGACAGGTGCTGAGTCAGAAATAGAAAAAAATAAAAGGGGGGAAGGTTCATGATAACGATCATCATCATTTTGAAGTCGATTGTCATTGGGGCATTGGTTGGCTTCGGTGTGGGGGCGGGTGCCGCTCGCATGTTTCACGCGCCGAATGTCCAGGGGATGGGAGCATTTCGCACGTTTGGAGAGTTGAATGCCTGTGCCGGAGATCCCATTTCTCATTTTTCCTTCGGGCTTGGCTTTTTGTTCAACTCATGGGCTTCCGTGGTGGGGGCCGGGGCTCTGACGCAGGACGTCGATCACCGGGTTATCCCGAACTGGTCGGCAGCCATCCTTCTTTGGAAAAACAAAAACGTTGAAGAAACGCTGCACAATCCGAAGCGGATGGCGTTCGCCGGAGCGCTGGTTGGTGTCGTCGTCGTGACGCTGCTCAACTCGACGGCAACCGCCATTCCCGAATCGATGCAGCTGGTGGCGACAAAAGTGCTGGTTCCTGCCGCCAACTGGTTGATCAACCCGATCATGCCGATTGTCTTCTGGATGGCGGCGTTGGATGCTGGCAAGCGGACAGGGATCTGGGGCACCGTACTCGGCGGCTTGTCACACCTGGTCATGGGCAATGCCGTGCCTGGCATCGTGCTCGGTATCCTGATCGGAAAAGGGCTGGACGACAGCGGCTGGAACCGGATTACAAAAACGATGGTCGTGGCCGTCGCACTCTTGTTTATCTTGAGCGGTTTCTTCCGTGCCTTTGATGTCGCGCTGTTAAAGAGCCTGCAAGTAGAGATTCCAGAATGGCTGGTACAGCTTCACGAAACATTTGGATCGGCGGTGAAGAAATAATGAATGAACTGCAAGCAAAAGGATTTTGGTATTCGGAATGGGCGTTTGCCCTCTTTGTCGCGTGCCTCTCTTCGGGAATCTTTGCCGGTACTCATCTGTATTATGTCTATCACGTAGGCGCTTTTAACGACATCGCGATTGTTGCCATGCTCGAAGCGGGGATCAAGGGAGGCGGATACGGAGCAGCTGCCGCGTTTGGCGCAAGCTTTCTGTTTGCCCGGATTTTGGAGGGGCCGCTGGTCGGCATCCTCGACATCGGCGGTTCTCTGCAAACAGGTATCGGAATTGGCGTTCCAGCCTTGATGCTGGGTGCCGGGTTTACCGCGCCATTGACCTCCTTCCCGCTGGCATTGGCGACGGGGGCGGTCTTGGGACTGGCGATTGGTGCCGTTATTATTTTGATTCGCAAATTTACGATCAATTCGGTCAATTCCACATTTGGTGCCGATGTCATGATGGGTGCAGGGAATGCCGCGGGACGCTATCTCGGTCCGCTCATCGTCATCTCCGCCATCATGGCCTCCATTCCGGTTGGAATCGGCGCAACAGCGGGAGCGGCCATCTTTTACCACTACAACAAGCCAATCGCCGGAGGAGCGATCATCGGAGCCATGGTTCTCGGGGCCATTTTTCCCATCCCCACACAGTAAACAAGGCGTCGGAAACAGAATCAGGAAGGACGGGATATGAGATATGGGCATCTATCAGCAGCTAGGGCTGAAGCAAGTGATCAATGCAAGCGGAAAAATGACGGCGCTGGGCGGAAGCGCCGTCCACCCGGAAGTAGCCCGAGCAATGGGTGAGGCAGCGATGGATTACGTAGAGATCAGCGAGCTCATCAAAAAGGCAGGTAAGCTGATCGCCGAGGCTACCGGCGGCGAGGACGGCTGTCCCACGGCGGGAGCGGGAGCAGGGGTAGCCATCAGCGTGGCGGCTGTTATCGCCGGTACCGATCTGCGTCTGATCGAACGATTGCCCGACTCGGCAGGACTGAAAAACAAGATTATTTTGCAAAAAGGACACGCCGTGCATTTTGGAGCGCCGCTGCGGCAAATGATTGCCCTCGGAGGGGGGCAAGCCATCGAGGCAGGTCATGCCAATCATGTGGAGGAAGCGCATTTGCGTGCGGAGATAGACGATCAGACGGCCGCGCTTTTGTACGTGCAATCCCATCACGCGGTGCAAAAAGGCATGCAGTCGCTTGAGAAGATGATTCAGCTCGGGCGCGAATACAAGGTTCCGGTGATCGTCGATGCTGCTGCGGAAGAGGATTTGCGCCGCTATGTGGCGATGGGATCTGATCTGGTCGTGTACAGCGGGGCAAAAGCAATCGGCGGCCCCACATCGGGTTTTATCACCGGCCGCAAAGACCTGATTGAGGCGTGCCAGGCTCAGTATAAAGGCGTGGGGCGTGCGATGAAAACGGGCAAGGAGGCGATCATCGGATTGCTGACAGCGTTGGGCCGGTACGGTCGGGAGGAAGGCCACACCGGAGTTTTGCGGGGGCGAGTGGAATGGCTCGCCCGAGAATTGAACCAATTGTCCGGACTTTCAGCCAGTGTAGTCAAGGACGAGGCGGGACGGGACATTTACCGGACACATGTACGGATTGATGAACGCGAGTCGGGATTTTCGGCAAAGGAAGTGATCCGGCTTCTCGAGAATGGAGATCCCGCCATTTTTACGCGAAACCATTACGCCAATACAGGAGTGATTTTCATCGATCCCCGTCCGCTCCATGAGGGCCAGGAAAAAGTCATTGCCGCACGCTTCAAAGAGATATGGGGACAACAGAAAGTGAGTGATAAGTCATGACGAAAAGCCCAGCCATACGATTAAACGTCCTGGCCAGAGATGTGGACAATGCCAGACAGATTGCAGATACGGCAGAGGGGCGCGTCTTGATCGGCATTATGGTAAAAGGCTTCCCTTCCGTGGAGGCCGCTGTGGAAACGATCAGAGCGTACCAGGAGGCAAGCATTCCCGTGTCAGTAGGGCTGGTGCAGGCGATCCAAGCCAGTGGAGAAAGGTCGCCGAGACCGCCGTACTCACAAAGCCTGATCACGTCAATCAGGTTTTTCCTGCCGCCGGCTATACGTTGGGTGCCTTGCAGGCAGTGGACAGCCGGCACACGCTGGTCAATGCCCTGATTGCGCCGAGCGGCACGCCGGGAAAGGTCATTGTCGCAACAGGTCCGCTCAGCGGGCAGTTGCAGGAACTGGTGTCCTGTGATGCTGCCGCCGCCATGCTTGCCGAGATCGGCGTTCATTCCGTCAAATTTTATCCAGTCGGCGGAACCGAAAAGCTGGAGGAAGTCAAAATGATGGCAAAAGCAGCCGCCCGTTACGGCATTCCCGTGTTCGAGCCGACAGGCGGGATCGATGCAAAATCCATCCGACCCATCGTGGAAACCTGCCTGGAGCAAGGCGTACAAGAGGTCATTCCACACGTCTATACATCCATTATGGATAGGGAGACGGGGCTGACACGGCTCGATCAGGTGGAAGATTTGCTCGCTGCCCTGCCTGCCGTATAGCCTTTCAACGAATCGAGATAGGAGTGAAATGAGATGAGAGAGAAGCAAGTCGTTGTTCACCTTCCCCAGGGGCTGCATGCCCGGCCGGCGACGCTGTTTGTAAAAACGGCCACCTCCTTTTCCAGTGAGATCGGTTTGATCAAGGGGGACAAAAGCGTAAACGCCAAAAGCATCATTGGGGTGATGTCGCTTGCCGTGGCAAACGGAGAGAGCGTAAAGCTGACCGCCGACGGTTCCGATGAGGAAGAGGCGCTGGTTGCGCTGGCCGCCTTTCTGGGACAAGGAGCCGAGTAGGCATGGGAACCGTACGCGTAAAAGGGATAGGCGCATCTGCCGGAGTCGCGATTGCCAGGGCACAGGTGTGGAAAAAACAGGTTCAAAAAATCGGTCAGGAGGTGAAATCGCCTGAAGAGGAGCTGGCTCGTTTCAAAACAGCCTGCGAGCAGGGATTGAGCGGGCTGGCGACATTGTATGAACAGACCAGAAAGCGTCTGGGACAGAAGGAAGCAGATATTTTTCAGGCCCATATGATGCTGCTGCAAGACCCGGAGCTGATCGGTCCGATCGAGATGCTGCTGGCAGCAGGAAACATAAACGCGGAAGCGGCTGTGCAGCAGGTGACGGGCGAGCTGGCGAGTTTATTTGCATCGCTGGATGGCGAGTACATGCGGGAACGCGCGGCAGATATTCGGGATGTGGGGCAGCGTCTCCTGTTCTGTCTGCAAGGTACTGGTACTGTATGGGGAAATCTGCAAGGATCTGCACGGGAAGAGAAGAAAACCGCGCCTGATTCGCTTATCGTTGTCGCACATGACTTGTCTCCATCGGATACGGCCCAGCTTGATACCGGCCTGATCAAGGGTTTTGCCACACAAATCGGAGGCGGCACCTCGCATTCCGCGATTATGGCCCGTGCTCTTGGAATCCCGGCAATAGTCGGCCTCGGGCGGGCTTTGGAGCAGGTAGAGGATGGGGACCTGATCGTGCTGGATGGGACAGAAGGACTATTCTGCCTGCGACCAGACGAGAAGGAGCTTGCGTTCTACGAGCAAAAGCGAGCCGACTGGTTGCGCGAGAAAACGAGACAAGCACGCTGGGCAGAGCTTCCCACCGTGACCCGGGATGGGCATCGTATCGAATTGGGCGCAAACATCGGCCATCCGGATGAATGTCAGGCTGTCCTACGGGTTGGCGGAGAGGGTATTGGTCTGTTTCGCTCCGAGTTTTTGTTTATGAACCGGGACAGTATGCCAGATGAAGAAGAGCAGTTCCAGGCGTATCGGCAAGTCGCACATGACATGAATGGAAAGCCTGTCGTCATCCGGACGCTGGATATCGGGGGCGACAAAGAGCTGCCGCTTTTGAACCTGCAAAAAGAGCTGAACCCTTTTCTCGGCTATCGTGCGATCCGGCTTTGTCTGGATCGGGAGGAAATGTTTCTCACTCAGCTGCGGGCCATTCTCCGCGCTTCTCACTACGGCTCTGTCAAGCTGATGTACCCGATGATCGCTACGCTCGAAGAATGGCGGGCAGCGAACCGCTTTTTGGCCGAGGCAAAATCGACGCTTACACGAGCGGGGATTCCGTTTGACCCTGCCATTCAGGTAGGACTGATGATCGAAGTGCCGGCAGCGGCCCTGGTCAGCGATCTGTTTGCCCGGGAGGCCGACTTTTTGTCGATCGGGACCAATGATTTGATCCAGTACACGCTCGCCTGCGACCGGATGAACGAGCAAATATCCGGCTTGTATCAGCCGTTTCATCCAGCTGTTCTGCGCTTGATCCAGCTGGTGATCGAAGCCGCTCACCGACATGACCGCCGTGTCAGCATGTGCGGTGAGATGGCTGCCGATCCGTTGGCCATCCCGCTGCTCGTAGGCATGGGACTTGACGGGTTTAGCATGAACGCATCGTCTGTGCTGGCTGCACGAGAGCTGATCAATCAGCTGTCCTTCAATGAGATGAAGGACCTGGCGGAAGCAGCCCTTCAGCTGGAGGGGCAAGAGCAAGTAAAGGCGCTGCTCTTAGAAAGAACCCGGAACTAGATAAACTCGGACGAATAAACACTAGACCGAATAAACGCCTGACGAGGCTGTTATCCAGCCGCTCCCGATTTTTGATGTCCTCTCTTTTTTGGAAAAGAGAGGATTTTTTTCTTGTCAAAATCAGGGAGTCAGGGTATCATGATTTCAAAAGTGACAACTGATTCAGTTTTCAGTTTTTTCATTCTTCTTTGTTTATTTTAAGGCAGGTGCTTCTTATGTCTAGCAAAAGGGTGAGCTCAATCATGTCTGAAAATTCAGTAGAGTCAAAAGCACAAACCAAGGTTCCCGTTACCAGCAAAGGGGCGAAGACGCGGCAAAAGCTGCTGGACGTAGCAGAGGAGGTGTTTGGAACAAAAGGGTATTTCGCAGCCTCTATTGTAGACATCACCCAACAAGCCAAGGTCGCCCAGGGTACGTTCTACAACTACTTTGAATCCAAGTACGAAATTTTTGCCGAGCTTTTGACCCAGCTGAGCCGGGATTTCCGCGGCCAGATACGGCAGGGGCTCGCTCAGGCAAAAAGCTATGAGGAGGCGCAGCGAATCGGCTTCCGCGTCTTCTTCACCTGGGTTCAGTCACACCGCAACTTATACAGCATCGTCCAGCAGGCTGTGCTCGTGGACGAATCATTGTACCGCGCCTACTACGAGCGTCTGGCCAAGGGGTATGTCAAAGGACTGGAAGAAGCGATGGGAGCAGGCGAGTTTAAGAGCCTGCACGCCGAAACCATTGCGTATTGCCTGATGGGAATCAGCCAGTTCATCGGGATGCGGTGGGTGTACTGGGAAGGCAAGGATGTGCCGGGAGAAGTTTTTGACGATGCGATGACGATGATTTTTCAAGGTTTATCCAATTCCTCATCAGAAGGAAAGGTGGGTACGAATGGAAGGAATCGTGAAGTGGATTGAAAAGCGGGCGGAGACAGCACCGGAGAGGACCGCGCTCATCGGGGAGCGGAGGGAGCTCAATTATCGGGATATGAGCCGGGAGATTAACCAGACGGCCCGGCTTCTATCCGATCAGCATGCGGTAAAAAAGGGGGAGCGGATCGCAATCCTCGCGGGGAACGGCGTGGAGTACATGGTCCTGTTATTTGCCATCGCCAAGCTGGGTGCGATTGCGGTCGTTCTCAACACCCGGCTGACAGCACCCGAGCTGACGTTTCAGCTCAATGACAGCGGAGCCGGTTTGTTGGTGGCGGAAGGATGCTACAGGGAGCTCGGGACACAGCTCGTCGCTGGGAGCGGGCTCGCGGATGTTCTCTGGTTTGACCCCCATGGTCTCACTGCTGAACGGCTTGAGGACCGTATCAGCGAGTGTGAGGGGACATTCGGCGAAACCGGCGCAGACGCCTCGCTGCCGTTTATCATCTGCTACACCTCGGGCACGACGGGTCGGCCGAAGGGAGCCGTCCTGACCCAGGAAAACATGTTTTGGAACGCTGTCAACAACTGCCTCGGCCTGGACATAACTTCCGCAGATCGGATTATGGCCTTATTGCCGCTGTTCCATATCGGCGGGATCGGCCTGTTCTCCCTTCCCGCACTGTTTGCCGGCGGGTGCGTCATCTTGCCCGACAGATTTGAGCCGGAGCGAGTCCTGAAGATGATCGAGGAGCACCGGGTGACCATCGCGCTGGGGGTTCCGACGATGCATGATTTGCTCAGGAAAAGTCCCGCTTTCGAGGGAACCGACCTCAGCTCTCTTCGGTGGCTGTACAATGGAGGCGCACCTTGCCCGCATGAGCTGATAACCTACTATCTCGACAGGGGCATCCCATTTGGCCAGGGGTACGGAATGACGGAAACCTCGCCGACGGTCTTTTTGCTCTCGAAAGAGGATTACACGAAAAAAGTCGGTTCCATCGGAAAGCCGGTTCTCTATTGCGACATTCGGATTGTAGACGATGAAGGGCGAGATGTGAAGGCCGGTGAGATTGGAGAACTGCTCGTCCGGGGACCGCACGTGATGCAGGGCTATTGGAATTTACCGGAGGAGACGAACAAAGCCCTCCGCGATGGATGGCTATCCACCGGAGATTTGGTCCGAGCGGATGAAAATGGCTTTGTGTATGTGGCAGGCCGCAAGAAAGAGATGATTATCTCGGGCGGTGAGAATGTGTATCCACTGGAAATCGAGCAAGTGATACGCGAGCTTCCATCGGTAGATGAGGCAGCTGTGGTAGGAGTAGTCGACCTCAAATGGGGGGAAGTTCCGGCAGCAGCAGTTGTGCTTAAAGAAAGGAGCCCGGAAGACGAGGGGGAAGCAGAGACTTCCCAAGAGCAATCCCGGTTGGAAGAGGTACAATCGCATTGCATGCGCCGTTTGGCGAAGTACAAGGTTCCCGCGACAATTGTTTTTGTAAGCGCTTTACCGAAGAACGCCACAGGCAAAGTTGACAAAAATCAGATAAAAATCATGTTGGAGAAGAGGATGGAGGAGAACAGACATGGCGACATTTGCAATCGGCCAGAAGGCCAGCTTCAGTAAGACGATTACGGAGAGCGACATCGTTCAGTTTGCCGGACTGAGCGGCGATTTCAACCCGATCCACATTGACAGGGAATATGCCAAAGAGACTCGATTTGGCCAGCGGATTGCGCATGGACTATTGACGACAAGCTTGCTGTCCGGTTTGCTCGGGATGCATCTGCCTGGGAAAGGCTCGGTCTATTTAAGTCAGACGCTGCGTTTCGTGAAGCCGGTACTGATCGGCGATACAATCACGGCACATGCGGAAGTCCTGTCTTTTTCCGAAGAGAAGCGTGTGCTGACGTTAAAAACAGATTGCTTTAATCAAAACGGCGTCCTGGTTTTGGAAGGAGAAGCTGCGATGCTAGTGCCCCGAGAGGAGGCGTCTGCATGACACTAGCGAAGAACGTGGGGATCGTCGACACAGGCATGTTCTTTCCGCCGCAAGTGCAGACAGCCAGTCAGATGGCGGAGCAGACAGGAATTCCTGAGGAAGCCATTATCGAAAAATTTGGTCTAGTGAAAAAACATGTATCGGACCATGACTTGCATGCCTCCGATATGGCTGTCCGGGCTGCACTGCCGATTCTGGAAAAGGTCGACCGGAATGACATCGATGTCGTGATCTACTTCGGGAGCCCCTACAAGGACTATCAGGTATGGTCGTGCGCTCCCAAGATTCAGCATGAGCTGGGGCTGAACAATGCCTATGCGTTTGAAATGATGAATGTCAGCTCCTGTTTTCCCATTGCGCTCAAGGTGGCGAAGGATATGCTGGTGTCTGACGACTTTATCCGAAATGTTTTGCTTGTGGGCGGCTGCAAGGAATCCCATCTGATCGACTACGAAAACACCCGCTCCAGGTTCATGTTCAACTTCGCTGACGGAGGAGCAGCGGCGCTCGTTCAGCGGGGAGCGCAAACAAGCAGGATTTTGGCCTCTGCCATCATGACAGACGGATCTTTTCACGATGACGTCAAGGTGCCTGCAGGCGGCTCCAGGATGCCGGCAAGCACATTGACATTGCAGGAGCGCCTTCATTCGATCGATGTAAAAGACCCGGCAAGCATGAAAAGCAGGCTCGATCCGGTTTCGGTGCCCAATTTTGTTCAGGTCGTCAAAACGGCCGTCGCCAGGAGCGGGTACACGCTGGCAGATATCGATTGCCTCCTGCCGCTTCACACAAAACGGTCGATGTTTGAAGAATTGCTCGCCCAACTCGGCTTGCAGGAGGAGCAGGCAATTTATCTCGATGAGTACGGTCATATGTCGGCACTCGATCCATGTATCGGCCTTCACCTGGCCCGGGAGCGGGGAATGTTGCAAGACGGCAGCCTCGCCGTGGCACTCAGTGCCGGGACAGGATACACCTGGGCAGCAACGGTGATCGAATGGGGCAGTGGAGCAAAGTAATAACAACGAATCGAAGAGAGGGATCGGAAATGGTTCGTATAAAAGGCTGGGCAAGAATAGGGCTGGCAGCGTCACTGGCCGGGGTCATGATGCTTGCGGCGGCGTGCGGAAACGGTGCCGCCACGTCGCCTTCCGGGCAGGGGGATGCGCAAGGGCAGACAGGGAGTGCAGCAGGGCAGAAGGAGCCGATCAAAATCGGCGTTCTGGCGTCAATGACAGGCGCTTTGGAGGACTACGGCAAGCAAACGGTGCGCGGCTTTGAATTGGGACTGGATTACGCGACTGAAGGCAGCTTGATGTTAGACGGCAGACCGCTTCAATTCATAGTCGAGGATACCGAGACAAAAGCGGACGTGGCGGTAAAAAAGGCAACGAAGCTGATCGAAGACGAAAAAGTAGATTTTCTCGTCGGTTCTTCCAGCTCGGCAGACACGCTGGCGGTCGTGCCTCTCGCTGAAGAATACAAAAAAGTTATGATTGTCGAGCCTGCCGCCGCAGACAGCATCACCGGAGCCAACTGGAACAAGTATATTTTCCGCACGCAGCGCAATTCCTCGCAGGATGCGATCGCAGCTGCACTCGCGATTGCCAAAAACGGGACGCGGATCGCCACCCTCGCTCAGGACTACGCGTTCGGACGGGATGGAGTGGAGGCATTTAAGGAAACGGCCGTCAAGCTGGGAGCCGATATTATCCTGGAGGAGTACACCGATCCGAAAGCTACAGATGTCACAGCCAATTTGCAAAAAATCATCCAAGCGAAGCCGGATTACCTTTACGTCGTCTGGGCAGGGGCAAATACCCCGTGGAACCAGATCGCCGACATGAAGCTGCAAGAGCAGGGCATCAAGCTGTCGACGGGTACGGCCAATTTTGCTGCCTTGAAAACGATGAAGTCGCTGGTTGGGATGGAGGGCTTCACGCTCTATTACTACGATTTGCCGAAAAACAAGGTAAATGACTGGCTGGTAGAGCAGCACAAGAAGCGGTTCAACGGAGAAGCCCCCGATCTGTTCGTGCCGGGCGGGATGTCGGCTGCCATCTCTATTGTCGAAGCGCTGAAAAAGACAGGCGGAGACACGGACGCAGAAAATCTGATCAAGGCGATGGAGGGCATGACGTTTGAATCGCCCAAAGGTCCGATGACGTTCCGTCCGGAAGATCATCAGGCCCTCCAGTCGATGTATGTCATTACGCTGAAAGACAAAGAGGGCTTCGATTATCCGGTGCCGGTCCTGATGACAGAGCTCGACCCGGACGAGACTGCCCCGCCGATCCGCAACAAGAAATAAAGCCGCGGTAATTTCATGCAGAAAGGACGAGAAAACAAGATGGAACCGATCCTGGAGACCCGCGATCTGACGGTTGCATTTGGCGGGCACACAGCTGTAGGCGGCGTCAGCGTCAAAGTGATGCCCCGTACCTTTACATCGATCATCGGCCCGAACGGTGCCGGCAAGACCACTTTTTTCAATCTGTTGAGCGGTCAGCTGCGTCCGACGGGAGGTCAAGTGCTTCTCGGGGGAAAGGACATCACAAGCCTTTCCCCCGCCAGGAGAACGCGCATGGGCATAGGACGCTCCTTTCAGATCACCAACGTGTTTCCCTCGCTTACCGTACTGGAAAATGTTCGCCTCGCCGTGCAAGCGCAGGCAGGAATCTACTACAAACTGTTCGCAAGCCCCGCCAAATATGCAGCCTTTGAGGAAAAAGCCCATGCATTGCTGGAAACCGTGCTGTTGAAAGGGAAAAACGCTTCGCTTGCAAAGCACTTGGCTCACGGGGAGAAGCGCAAGCTGGAAATTGCCATGCTGCTTGCCTTGGAAACGGAGCTCCTCCTTTTGGATGAGCCAACGGCGGGCATGTCGCTAGAGGAAGTCCCGGCGATTCTTGAGGTGATACGGAAGATCAAGGCGGAAGGAAATCGGACGATCCTGCTGATCGAGCACAAGATGGACATGGTGCTGGACTTGTCTGACCGACTGATGGTGCTGTTTCACGGAAAGCTTCTGGCAGAGGATACCCCTGAGACGATCATGCAGGATGAACGAGTCCAATCCGCCTATCTGGGAGGTATGTATGACGACGCTTCTTAGTGTACAGCAAATCGAGACGTACATCGGGCAATACCACATTCTCCAGGGCATCTCGTTTGAGATCAGGAAGGGAGAGGTTACGGTACTGCTTGGCCGCAACGGCGCAGGAAAAACCACCACGCTCCGTTCCTTGATGGGATTG
Source organism: Brevibacillus ruminantium (assembly GCF_023746555.1). Taxonomy (NCBI): domain Bacteria; kingdom Bacillati; phylum Bacillota; class Bacilli; order Caryophanales; family Paenibacillaceae; genus Brevibacillus; species Brevibacillus ruminantium. Next base: position 3,794,627 of record NZ_CP098755.1, on the reverse strand, counting down.
ACGCCGCCAGCGAAGGGAAAAGTCGTGTTCAACGGGGACGAAATTCAGCGGTTGCCCGTACACGAAATCGCCCGCCGCGGAATCGGCTACGTACCGGAGGACCAGGGCCTGTTTTCGGGGTTGACGGTTGGGGAAACCTTGCAATTGGCCATGCAGAAAAAGGACGAGGCGACTCGGCAGCGTCTGGAGTGGATGCTTCAGTTATTTCCTGATTTGAAAACGTATTGGAAAAAACAGTCGGGCGTGCTGAGCGGAGGCCAAAAGCAGATGCTGGCTATTGCCAAGGCGTATCTCAATGACAATCAGCTGCTTTTGATCGATGAGCCAAGCAAGGGATTGGCTCCAATCATGGTGGAAAAAGTCATACATTCTTTGCGCGAAATGAAGGACTCGGTGACAGTCGTACTTGTGGAACAAAATTTCATGATGGCAAGTGCCATCGGTGACCGATATTACATCATCGATGACGGTCGGACTGTTCATTCAGGCATAATGAATGATTTAAAACACAATGAACAAATAAAACGGAAGTATTTGGGGATCGCCTGAGAGAACGGGGAGGGGTGACGGTTGGACGTACTGTTGAACCTGACGATCAATGGACTAGCCACAGGCTGCCTGATCTTTTTGTTAGCTGCGGGACTAAGCCTCATTTTTGGCTTAATGGATGTGCTGAATTTCGCTCACGGTGCCATTTTTGCCTGGGGGGCTTATGCAGGGGGCTGGTTCTATATGGAGACGGGCAGCTTTGTCCTTGGCATCGCTGGTGCTGTCGTGGTAGGGGTATTGCTTGGTCTTGCCCTGGAGCGGTGGATCATCAAGCCGGTCTATGGAAATCACGTATCACAAATTTTAATTACGCTCGGGGTGCTGCTTGTGTTGAACGAGTGCATCAAGGTCTTATTCGGCCCTAATCAAATCAGCGTGGAGCCACCTGCACTGCTCCGCGACAGCTGGATGGTTGGCGGCGTCATTTTGATCAAATACCGTCTGTTCGTGATCGCTGCCGGTGTGCTTGTCTTTATGGGACTTCATTACGTGTTGAAACACACCAGACTGGGCCTGATCGTGCGAGCGGGCGTCATGAACAGGGAAATGGTCGAAGCGCTGGGCATCAATATCAAACGTGTGTTTCTGTTCGTCTTTTTACTCGGGTCCGGGATGGCAGCATTAGGCGGCATGCTGTTTGCTCCGTACTCCGGTGTGATTCACGCCGAAATCGGGATGGATTATGGCATTCTTGCATTTATTGTGGTCGTCATTGGGGGAATGGGAAGTTTGGGCGGATCGGCGCTGGCAGCAGTGCTGGTCGGCCTTCTGGGAGCGTTCATGGCGTACTATGTGCCGAGTGCGGCTCTGGCGGTAAATATGCTCCTGATGCTGGTGATCTTGATGTTCCGGCCGACGGGGCTTGCGGGAGGGAAGGGAGCTTGATGAACCGGGGGAAAACATCTACAAGGGTTCTTTTCGGGTTGGCGGCTCTGCTTGCACTGCTCCCGCTGGGGATTGAATCGAAGAGCATGTTGATCCTGTTGACGCAAATTTTTCTTTACGCTGTGTTCGCCATGAGCTATGACATCCTGCTTGGTTATACCGGAATTATCTCTTTTGGACACGCGATGTTTTTTGGGATCGGTGCTTATACGACCGGGATCTGGATGAGTAAGTGGGAGGCGTCTCTTCTCTCGCTGTGGTTGGCACTGGTCACCTCGGTTATTTTGACGGGCTTGGTCAGCTATGTGATCGGTGCGCTGTCCCTGCGGTTAAAAAGCCATTATTATGCGATGCTGACGCTGGCGTTTGCCGGGCTGTTTTTCGTCCTCGCGGAAAAATGGCGAAGCCTTACAAAAGGGAATGATGGCTTTACCTTTCCCATCCCAGATGTACTTAGGGACCGGACAGCGCTCTATTGGCTTGCTCTCGTTTTTTTGCTCGTCTCCTTTTGGCTGCTGAGACGATTTACCGAGTCTCCGGTCGGCAAGGTACTGCAGGCCATTCGCGAAAATGAGCAGCGCACCGAGTCGCTTGGCTATGACGTGCTCCGCTACAAGATCATCGCTAGTATTGTCGCTGGAGTGATGGCAGGGATGAGCGGCGTCATGTATGCGCTCACGTTGCGGTTCGTCAATACGGCAGTATTTTCCACCAATGTGACGCTCGATGCCTTGCTGATGACGATTATCGGTGGAGTAGGCACGTTGTACGGCGGGTTTATCGGTGCCGCCTTGATATTGCTGGCGCACACATTGTTAACGGATCTGGCTGGCGTTCACTGGATTTTTGAGCGTTGGATGATCTTTTTTGGAGGTGTTTATATTCTTGCGGTGATGTTTTTCCCGCAGGGGATTATGGGGACCATCCGCCAGTGGCGCCAGAAAAAGAAACAAGCGACAAAGCTTGCGGGTCAGCCTGAATAAGTGGTTTCCACAAATCCAGGCCTCCTTTTCGTCCTACGGGCAAAAGGAGGCTTTTTGCCATCCTGCGAAAAAAGGGCGAAGTTTTTTCGACAGGTGAAGAGTTTTCCGACGGGCGAAGAAGCTGGACGCCGATGCAGAAAGCCCGTAGACTAAGGGCAAAGAAACACGAATGCAACGGGAAGCGGAGGAGCCAGAATGCAGCAGAACCGTTTTGGCGAACAAGGAAAAGCTATCGTCATCGGCGCGGGAATCAGCGGTTTGTGTACAGCCATTGCCCTGCAGAAGATAGGCTGGAAGGTGGAAGTGTATGAGCGCGCCCGTGAATTGAAGGGGATTGGGGCGGGCATTGTTTTGGCGGCCAATGCGATGAAGGCGCTCGTGAAGCTGGGAGCGGCAGAGCGGGTTCGCAGCTTCACGAGCGCCCGTCAAGCGGGCGGAGATACGCGAGTGGAACGGTCGTCTGCTGGTGAGTCTGCCAGTAGAAGAGCAGGCAAAACGGTACGGCGCCGATAGCTACATGATCCACCGTGCCGATCTGCAGGAGGCCCTTGTGGAGGCGGTCAATCAAGAGACCATTTGCGTGGGTCATCGGTTGCTTGGCTTTACTCAGGGAGAGCATGGGGTGCGGGTCTGCTTCGAGAATGGTGCCGAGGCGCACGGCGATATCCTGATCGGAGCGGACGGGATTCACTCGCAAGTACGACGCCAGCTTTTCGGAGAGGAACCGCTGCGGTACTCCGGCTACACGGCTGTCAGGGGCATTACCACCTATGACCATGAGCGCTATCCGGTGGAGACGGGCGGCGGTTTTGAGGCCTGGGGAAAAGGAGTTCGCTTTGGCCTCTCTCACATTGGCAAGGGGCGGGTACACTGGTTTGCTGCCATCAATGCCGCGGCAGGAGCGGAAAAGCTGATGGCGGGCGATAAAGAGTCGGTGCTGAGTCGTTTTTTCGACTGGTACGCGCCGGTTCGTGAGTGCATCGCCCAAACGGATTCTGTAAACATGCTGTGGAATGACATTTACGACCGAAAGCCGCTGCGACGCTGGAGTGTCGGCAGGGTGACACTGGCCGGTGATGCGGCGCATCCGATGCTTCCCAATCTGGGGCAAGGGGCGGGACAAGGAATGGAGGATGCTCTGGTTTTGGCCCGTTGCCTCCAACAAGAAACCGTATGTGAAGATGGGGAGGAAGACGGGTTGGAGACGGCACTCAGGAAGTATGAGACAGAGCGGATGAGCCGTACCGCGGCCATTACTCGCGGATCACGGCTGATGGGCAGAATGGTTCAACTGGAAAATCCATTCGCGACAGCTTCCCGAAACCTGATGCTCAGGCTGATTCCGCCAACCGTACAAAGCAGAAGACTGGACTGGATCGTTGGTCATGAAGTATAAAGCAAAGAAGGGACCGGCATAAGGCGCGGTCCCTGAGCAGCCCGTTCATCTGAGCAGGTCGTTTATCGCTTGTGTTTTTCCTGATAATCCAGAAGTGCAGCGAGAAACACCTGACCGATCCTTACCATGGATCGCTCGTCGACATCAAATTTGGGGTGATGATGCGGATATGTGGCCTGAATTTCGGGATTTTGGCCGCCAACCATGAAAAAGGTGCCGGGACGTTCTCGGACGAAATAGGCGAAGTCTTCACCGCCCATCGCTGGCGGGAGGCGGATCACTTCTTCTTCTCCCCAGATTTGTCTGGCGACAGCAAACAGGGCCTCCGACTCTTCAGGATGGTTGTACGTGGCCGGGTAGCCGTGATTGTAAATGACCTCGCAGCGTGCCCCTGAAGCCTGGCAGGTAGCTTCCACGATCTGCTGGATCGATACCCTGGCTGCTTCCCGAACAGACTCGCTGTAGGTACGGATCGTTCCCTTCAACACGATGGAATCCGGGATGACATTGAACGCGTCTCCGCCCTGGAATGTGCAGACGGAAACGACCACCTTCTCCAATGGATCGATACGGCGGCTGGCAATCATCTGCAGATTCATTACGATCTGACTGCCAATCACAATCGGGTCGATGGCTTGATGGGGATAGGCCGCGTGTCCGCCTTTTCCGGAGACATGAATCTCAAACTGGTCGGATGCGGCCGAGACGAATCCGCTGTTGATCCCAACGACCTCGCAGGGTAATTCCGAAGCGACATGCGCCCCGAAGACCACGTCCACTCCGTCCAGACAGCCGTCTTTTACCATCGCGATGGCTCCGCCCGGGGGAAGCTCTTCGGCAAACTGGTGGATAAACACGACGTTGCCGGGCAGTTCCTCTCTCACCTCGCTCAATACCTGGGCAACACCCAGCAGAGCAGCGGTATGAATGTCGTGACCGCATGCGTGCATGACACCGGGGACGCGTGATTTATAGGCGACCTCCTTCTCATCCTGTATCGGCAGGGCGTCAAAGTCGGCGCGCAGGGCGACCGTTTTCCCCGGCTTTCCGCCTTTGAGCAGGCCGACGACACCCATCCCGCCGACACCTGTTCGCACCTCCAGACCAAGCGCTGTAAGCCGGTCTGCCACTTTTTTCGCCGTATTCACTTCTTGAAAAGAAAGCTCAGGATACATATGCAGATCGCGCCGGATGCTCGTCATATCCGGAAACAGCTCCTGCAAACGCGAAAACAATTGGTCACGCATCGCCAATCACTCCTGTTTTGAATTTGGTTTGAAGGATCAAAAAAGGACATACACTATCATCTATGCCTGTAAGTATAGAGTCATTTATTGAATTTTCCAACACTTTATTCGGAAGCATATGCATAAGAGGTACCAAATAGCTGTTAGACCCGGAAAGAATGAATCCAACTTTGTCCCATTTGCAGGATGCAGAAGGGAATTGACGAATTGGGTTTATGAGAGAGTAGATTAGTCTGCTGGAAGGAGAATACAGAATGTTGTCCTGTCGAGATGAAGTGCTGCAATTAACGGATGAGCTTGTACGAGTTGAGAGTGTTGTCAATACACCGGGGGAGATCGATGTTGCGAGGGCTCTGCATCAAAAGCTGGCTTCGCTCCCTTATTTTCAGAAAAATCCGGAAAGACTGCTTCTTTCCCGGACGGTCAATGACGAACGGGAGCGTTACAACGTTCTCGCTTTTGTCGAGGGAACCAAAGCGCCAGCGAGCAACCGGACGGTTATTCTCATGGGGCATATCGATACAGTTGGTATAGAAGATTACGGTCATTTAAAGGAGAGAGCGTGTAGTCCTTCCGCATTAATGAAAGCGCTTCATCAGGAAACGCTGCCGCCATTGGTCAAACAGCAGCTTGAGTCTGGGGATTGGCATTTTGGTCGCGGCGTGCTCGATATGAAAAGCGGCGTCGCCAGTCATGTCTACCTGCTGAGCTATTACGCCGAACATCCGGACGAGCTGACCGGAAATCTGGTCCTGCTTGCCGAGTGTGACGAGGAGGACAGCTCGCACGGTGTGTTGTCCGGTTTAAAGGATCTGAAGCATTGGAAAGAAACATACGGTTTGGAGTATATCGCCCTGATCAACTCCGACTTTGTGGCGCCGCTCTATGAAGGGGATGAAAACCGTTACATCTACAAAGGAACCATCGGGAAGCTGCTGCCGTCCTTTTTCATTACGGGTGCAGAGACACATGTAGGCTCCTGTTTTGAGGGGCTTGACCCCAATTTTCTCGCTGCCGAGCTGACACGGCAGATCAGCTATAATCCAGAGCTTTGCGATGAAGCGCTGGGCGAGATACCGGTGCCTCCTGTATCTTTAAAACAGACAGACCTCAAGCCCTCCTACACGGTGCAAACAGCGTTGTCCGCGTATGTGTACTACAATTTCTTTACGGTTTCCTGGTCACCGAAAGAAGTGCTGGACATGCTGAAAAAACAGGCAGAGATTGCGTTTGCCAATGCGCTGGCCTGTCTCGACAGCCGCTACCGGCAATACCGGGAACGCTGTGGGGAATCCTATCATCCGCTGCCGTGGAAGCCGCGTGTCATGATTTACGAAGAGATGAACCGGCAGTTGCGCGAGGAGCATGGGGATCGTTTTGAACAGCATATGAAAGCTTTCAAAGCGCAACTGTTGCTGGATGAAAGTCTGGATACGCGCATGTTCGCTGCCAGAGTGGTGGAAGAAGAATGGAGCTGGATGAAAGACAAGAGTCCGGCCATCATTCTGTTTTATTCCTCACTCTACTCTCCAGCCATCGACCTGGCCGGAAAAGACGAACGGGAAAGGGAACTGCTGCAAGCTCTGGAGGAAGCAGTGGCTGCAGTCCAGCCGCATTACGCATACCCCATCGTAACCAAAAACTTCTTTCCCTATATTTGCGATATGAGTATGGTCTCGCTGCGCGATGATGAAGCAGGCATTCGGGCTGTGAGCGACAATAATCCGGGCTGGGGAACCAAGCATTACGTTCACTACCAGGATATCCGCGATCTGAATGTGCCTGCGATCAATGTAGGTCCCTACGGCTATGACGCCCATAAAAAATATGAGCGGATGGAGATTGCGTTTTCCACCGAAATCGTCCCGGAAGTAACCAATCTCGTGATCCGCAAACTGATTGGAGAGAAGTAAACCTAGACACGTCCTGCCGGGTGTACTAGAATGAACGAGACCATGACCCGGTACGATTGGCTTAGAAAAGAGCAATCGCTGGGTGGCAGTATTGGGGTAAAAAGTATGATAATGACAATGACCAAGAAGCCTCGTGTGATGCTGGTAGTATGGATAGCAACCGCCATTTTGCTGGTACTGACGGCGATAAATGTGGCTGTCTCCTATCGAAACACGATGAAATCCGTATACATCGCGCTTGCGTCAAAGAGCATGCAGGAAGCTGAGAACATTGCCAGAGGTCTGGATGTCCCTACATACAAGGAGCTGGCAGCGAACCCTTCACGTGAACATGAGGCGTACAGACGGCTTCAGCAGCAATTGGAAGAAGCACGTCTGCAGATGGGGGCATTATATGTCTACACCTTGCAAATAGAGGAAAACCCGAAGGTTGGCAAAACGCTGCTCACGGCACATCCGCCAGATTTTTCCCAGCCATTTGACATAGGAAAGATTTGCAATGTGACAGCGGGGCAGATTGAACAGGTTCAAAGAGGAAGCAGTTATTATTCTGATGTGATTCACGACCCGCTTTATGGCGAATACGTATCAGCAGGGGCTCCGATCCGTGATCATACCGGAGAAGTAATTGGAATTCTTGGAATCGATGTCAGTACAGATACAATGCACAGCATAGGCAGCGAAGTCGTCCGCAGCAGTATGTTCACGTTTTTGTTCAATGTGATGTTTGTCGCTTTGCTGTTGCTCGTATTTTTTCTGTTGCAAGGTTGGTACAGGCGGGAACTGAAGCTGGCTGTTGGCGATGCGGAACGGACGTATCAGGACGAAATACGGTCCGTCATCGCTTCCATGCGCTCGGTGCGCCATGATTTTGTCAATCACATGCAGGTCCTGTACGGCTTGATTGAGTGTGGCTACCATGACAAAGCGCGAGACTATATCGGCACCCTGATCCGTGACGCCAAAATTCTCGACCTCTCTGTGCGTGTGCAAAATCCGGCCCTGATGGTCTTGTTCCATACGAAGTGGGAACAAGCGCAATCAAGGCGGATTTTGATGCAATTTGAGGTGGAGCAGCATCCATTTGACCGGATTCCTTCTGTGGATTTGATCAAAATTTTGTCTAATCTGCTGGATAATGCGATCGAGGCTTCGGAAGAGGCTGACGGACAAAAATACATTCGGATCAGTTGTCAGGCAAAAGAGTCAGCGTACTGGTTTACTGTGGAAAATTCGGGAAAAGAGATACGGGCCGAACATTTGAAGAGCATCTTTCAAGAGGGCGTCACCACCAAGCAAGGAGATGATGATTTGCCGCGTGGCGTTGGACTGACGATCGTCAAAGAGGTCGTCAGGAAATACCACGGGGACATTGATGTTCGGTCTGAGCGGGGAACGACGCAATTCTGTGTCCGTTTGCAAATTCCCGGCAATTGAAGAATCCCCCACTTAGGCTAACGCCTTGAAGTGGGGGATTCTTCCGATAAAAAAGAAGGCTGCCTTGGAAAGTGACAGGCTCCCCTTAGAGTAGAAGGTTGAAAATAAGCCGCTGCTCGAAGGGGGCTATCAAGTTCCGGACAGTCTTCTTTCTTCTAGGAAGCGCTCTGCGGGTTTAGGACTCTATAGGCAATCTGGCAACCGATTTCTCCCTGACGGGTCGAGTGATAGAGAAGATGGCAAACCCGAGTGAAAACAAGACAAATATGGCACCAACCCAAGGATTGTACAGCACGGAAGCCCGCTCGACAACGATTCCGCCAATGGCTGAGCCAAGTGCGATACCTGCGTGGAGAACAGAGGTGTTTAGTCCAAGCTGAATGTCAGAGGTTCCAGGTGCGGCGTGAATCAGGTAGTTTTGCTGTGCAGGGGAAATGGCCCAGCTCAGTGCACTCCATAAGATCATGACGATCAGGAAGATGTACAGAGATTTTGTCGCAAAAGGCAAGGAGGCCATGACCAGGGCAAAGCTGGAAATAATGAACAGCATGGATTTGGTTGGTCCCCATTTGTCTGCAATCCAGCCGCCGACACCCCCGCCTGTTACAGCGGCCAAGCCAAACACCAGGTAAATGATGCTGAGCCACCCAGCTTCCAGATGCATCGTCGTTTCCAGGTATGGTGTAAAGTAAGCGTACAGCGTCAAATGTCCGGTCAGCATAAACATGGAAATCAACTGAGCACTGACGATCTTCGAGTCTTTCAACGAGGCGAGCTGTACCCGCAACGGAACACTCGGAGATATCTGTACTTGCGGCAACTGCCGACTCAGGATCAGCATCGCAAGCAGACTCAAGGCGGCGATGAACCAGAACGGTGCCCGCCAGCCAAAAGCATTGCCCAAGGTCATGCCGAGCGGTACACCAAGAACCAGTGATCCGCTGATCCCCATAAAAATAATGCCCAACGCTCTGCCCCGATAAGCCGGTTCAACCAGCTGGGTAGCGATCGAGATGGACAGCACGGTCAGCAAGGCACCGCAGGCCGCTGAGAGAATGCGGGCCACTAACAGCAATGCATAGATGGGACTCAACGCCGCGAGAACATTGCTGAGGAAAAAACCAAAAAGGGCCGTGAGATACAAAGGTTTGCGCGGCATGCTGCGGGTTGCGTGCATCAGGATGGGTGCTGAGATGGCAAACGACAGGGAAAAGACCGTAATCAATTGTCCGGCCGCACTGAGAGGAATATTCAGATCTTCTGTGATCAGATTCATGGTGCCCCCGATAATCAGCTCCACCGTTCCGACCACGAAGGTTGCAATAGCAAGGATAAAGACGCGCGGATTCACAAAGATGCTCTCCTCTCGGTAAAATTAAATAAGGTTACCACTACGATGGTAACCTTTCTTGCGCGAGCACACAAGAGAAAATCCTGACAATATTAATAGCGCAGACGAATCAGCATTTTTCGGACTTCCTCATCTCCCATGAACAGATCATAATGCTTCTGGGTGATACTTGCCAAAGCCACATCATGATAGAAAAAGTCGGCAAAAAATTTGACGAAAGGCTGCGCTCGTGTCTGAATGGCCTGCCAGGCACCGTTCTCTTCACCGGCAAGGAGAATTTCTTCCTGGTCGACCACCACCAGTTGATACCGTTCGAGTCCCTCATGCTCCTCTGTTGGAACCAGCTCATGGACACGAGACAGCTTCCACTGGTTCCGGCCGACAACCAGCACTTCCACATCAATGCCTTCCCGCTCCCTTTCTTCAAGTAGCGCTGCATAAGCTGCAAAATCATCGCTCCAGGCTGAGAAGCGAATGGATTTGGTCGCGTTTTGAATCAAGTGTCTGCTTTCTGCGCGGATCGACGAAGCCGCTTTGAGATTCCAGATGCGGTCATCCCTGAGTGTTTTCTTTGTCAAAGAAGTTTTGAGCGCATCGATATCTTGTTCAAATTGTGTGGTCAGTTTATCAATCAGACTGCTGGGGGGAAGTGCCGTATACCATTTTTTCTTCTCAGAAAGAGAGTCCAGAACCAGTCCTTTCTCTACTAGCCGCTGGAGCACTTCATATATTTTTGCTTTCGGAACGCCTGAATGCTTGACAACCATAGTCGCGTCCATAGGTGTGTCGCCTGCGGCAAGGGCTTCGTATACCCTGCTTTCATAATGGGAGAACCCAAATGTTTCCAACATTGTCCTGTACCCTCCGAGTGAGTTGTTGCGAAAGATCCGTTCCGTCCTTCTGATCGGTACCATTATTATACTCCCTTTTTCCTTGGGGCTAAAGAAACGGTTGGGAAGTACGACGTATAGGGATTTTTTTTGTGAGATTGCACTCTCATCTGGTAAGCCTTACGTATCATCCTGATTTGGCGTTATACTACGGGAGAAGAATTAAACGACGACCATCAGATACAGGAGAGAAGAGGGAGGGGTCAGTCGATGAACGAGGAGATCTGGCGGGCGGTAGTCGAATGCGATCCCGCATATGATGGAAAATTTTATTACGGTGTGCTGACCACCGGTATCTTTTGCAAGCCATCCTGTAAATCAAGAACACCGAAACGAGAGCATGTCCGTATCTTTGCTACGCTCGATGAGGCACAAAGGACGGGTTTGCGCCCGTGCAAACGATGTCAGCCGCACAAGACAGGGTGGCAGTCTGCTGACGAGGAGCTGACACAGCGGGCGGAACAGCTGATCAGCGAGTGCTATACAGAGCCGTTGACGCTGCGGGAGATGGCAGCCCGGTTGTTTATCAGTCCGTACTACCTGCTTCGCTGCTTTCGCAGATTGCGAGACTGCTCACCCGGACAGTACCTGATCCGCAAACGACTGGAAGCTGCCCGGGAGCTGCTTCGCGGCACCAGCCTGTCGGTTGCTCAGGTCGCCCATCAAGTCGGATTTCGGAACAGCGCCCATTTTTCCCATGTTTTTCACCAAGAGATGAAGCAGACCCCGACTGAGTTCAGGCGGTCGACGAAGGAGGAATAACCACTTGGAAAGACGGTATTATACATCCCCGCTGGGAAAGCTGGAAATTGCCGGTGATCGGAAAAGTATTGCCTCGATTCGCTTTGTCGGGGAGGGAACCGGGCGGCATGAGGTAGAAGCCCCGGATACCGAAGCACTGCATGTAGAAACACAGAAGATAGAAGCACCGAATTCTGAGACACTGAAGGTTGATTCCCCTGATGCAGACCTCCCTGTGACCGATAGTGTGGCCACAGATGCGCTCCAACTCTGCCTGCAGCAGTTGGCCGAATACTTTGAAGGCAAGCGGATGAGCTTTGAGCTTCCGCTTCGCCATACGGGAACTGAATTTCAACAAGAGGTGTGGCAACAGGTACAGGCTATCCCGTACGGACAGACAGCTTCCTATCAGGATATTGCAGCTGCTGTCAACCGGGAGAAAGCCGTCCGGGCAGTGGGAACGGCGAACGGCAAAAACGCATGGGCAATCGTCGTTCCTTGCCACCGGGTGATTGGCAGGGATGGAGAGCTTCGCGGGTATGCGTGGGAACTGTGGAGAAAGGAATGGCTGCTGGCCCATGAACAAAAATATCGGCAGCCTCAGAACGTTACCCTTTCTCTTCCTGGATAAGAAAAAATGGACGCTAGCATCAAACCGCTCATGACTGTTTTCTCCCTCCATCGGTGACAAGAGTGTTGATAGTAAGTAGTGACATCCAATTAATGGGAATTCGGGAGTTTTTCAATCCCTGTAAAAAGGGATGTTCTTCAAAGGAAAATGGCGCGAGAAAGAAGTCTCCTTCTCTGCGCCATTTTTTTGTCTGCTACTGCCGATAAACTTCAACACGTCCGTCCAAAAAACGCTTGGTTTCCGCCACGACTACACCAGAGAGACCAATCAAGCCGATCAGGTTGGGGATCGCCATCATGCCGTTCATGATATCAGAGAGCGTCCAGACCAGATCCAGCTTGAGTGTCGCACCGATTGCCACCATGATCACCCAGACAGTCCGGTAGTACCGGGCGGAGCCAGTTCCGAACAGGTAGGCAAAGCATTTTTCGCCGTAGTAGGCCCAGCCCAAAATGGTAGAGTAGGCAAAGAGGATGATCGCGACAGCAAGCACATAGCTGCCGGCATGCCCGAAGACGTTCTGAAATGCGTAGGTAGTCGCTTCCACACCGGACATCCCCGTCGACCAAGCTCCCGTGGTAACAAGCGAAAGTCCGGTGATCGTACAGACGATAATGGTATCAATAAAGGTCCCTGTCATGGAAACAAGCGCCTGTTTGGCAGGCTCATCCGTTTTGGCTGCAGCCGCGGCAATCGGGGCGCTGCCCAGACCAGCTTCATTGGAGAAGACACCGCGAGCGACCCCTTTTTGAATCGCCATGGCTACGGTCGCCCCGAGGAATCCGCCTGCTGCGGAGGTTCCGTTGAACGCGCCTGTAATGATCTGAGCCAGGGCCTGCGGTACCTGATCGATATGCACCGCAACAATAATCAGCCCGGCCACGATGTAAAAGAGAGCCATGAACGGCACCATCACCCCTGTCACCTGTCCAATCTTTTTCACGCCGCCCAAAATGACAAAGGCCGTAAATGCAGCCAAAATGATGCCTGTTACCCACGGAGGGATGGAAAAGTTCAGTTGCACGGCTTCCGCTACAGAGTGGGATTGCACCATGTTGCCGATTCCAAACGAGGCCATCGTGCCAAACAGGGCAAACAGGACAGCGAGCCATTTTTGTTTCAGCCCCAGCTCCAGATAGTACATGGGTCCCCCGGAAAAGCTGCCATCCTCCTGGCGGATACGGTATTTAACGGCCAAAATCGCTTCTGCGTACTTGGTTGCCATACCGAAGAGGGCTGTAATCCACATCCAGAAGAGAGCACCTGGTCCCCCGACGGCGACGGCCGTTGCCACCCCCGCAATATTCCCCATTCCGATCGTCGCCGCCAGCGCAGTCATCAGTGCTTGAAAATGGTTGATGTCACCCGCTGCCGAATGCTCCTGCTTTTTGCCAAAAGCGAGACGCAGCGCATACCACAGCTTGCGAAACTGCAGTCCGCGCAGGCGGATGGTCAGCATCACGCCCGTACCGACAAGCAGAATCAGGGTAGGAAGTCCCCAGACAACATCATTAACCGTGTCCAACAGTTTCATCAGCCAGTCCATTCTCTCGTTCCCCCTCGTCGTTCTGTAAAAAAGAAAAACACTTCATCGAGGATGAAATGTTCTCTGGAGATCGTCATGGGAAATGAAGCATATGGGACATTGAGCAAACAAAGACTGATGATTTGAATTTGTTGATCAACAAATAAACTGCAGTCTCTGCATGTGAAAATTCGTCCACTCTGTCCTTTTACCTGAGAGATTATTCGCCGCCGCGAATTTGCTCCTTCGGTGCCCGTTCCTCTTTTGGATAAAAGAGGGAGTCTCTCCAGAGGCTCGTCCCCATGCAGTTTTACTTGTTTCCAAGACCTGAGAGTTTCGGGATTTTCGCCCCTTGCCCCGTCGGTAGACAACTGTCTTCTCCTGAATGGTTCATCCGAACGTTATCTAATTTATAAATCAATTATAGGGACGATCCTCAACTTGTCAATGCTGAAATATCTCCCGCGGAAAACGTGCTGCTCTTTATGGTCTATTCGACAATCGGACGCAATACGTTATATCAATGATGAACATGTTGCCCGCAAGTGTCGTGCCAAAAGGAGACAACCTGTGTGAGCCCAGTCTGAACGATACCGCGTCGGGCTGTAAGGAGGGAGATTACATGCTGCACATCGTCGCCTGTATCAAACAGGTGCCGGACACGAAAATCATCAAGATGAACCCGAGAACAAATACAATGGATCGCTCTAGTGCTCCCGCGATTTTGAACCCCTATGATGCCCATGCGGTGGAGGAAGCGGTCCGTATCAAGAAAAGGTATGGAGGAACGGTATCCGTCCTGACGATGGGGCCGCCGCCTGCAGTCAAAGCGATCCGCAAATGCATCGAAATCGGAGCGGACGAAGGGTATATGATCACGGATCGCGCGTTTGCTGGAGCCGATACGCTCGCCACCAGCTACGCCCTGACGAAAGCACTGGAGAAAATCGGGAAAGACAATCCGATTGATCTGGTGATTTGCGGAAAGATGACGATTGACGGGGACACGGGTCAGGTCGGGCCGGGTATCGCCAGACGTCTGGATATTCCTCCGTTGACCAGTGTAAAGAAAGTGGTCGAGGTGAACAAAGAGCAGGGCTATGCCGTCGTTCACCGCAAATTGGAAGACGGTTACGAAGTGATTCAGTCCAGCTTGCCGTGCCTGTTTTCGGTGGAAAAGGAAATCAACGAAGTGCCTTACTCCCCTCTGCCCAATATGATTCGCGCGGCCCGCTATCAGCCTGTCATCTGGTCTGTCGCCGATTTGGAGGACGTCGACCGCACGTTGCTCGGTCTCAAGGGCTCGCCGACGATTGTCGCCAAGGTGTGGCCTCCGGAAAAACCAAAGGGCGGCGAGCTTCTGCAGGGTTCGGCTGGGGAACAGGTCAGCCGTCTGATGGACATCTTGCTGCAGAGACAGGAGCTTTTTGCAGGGAAGGAGGCACGGACATGAGTTTGGATGCGTACAAAGGAGTATGGGTTTTTTTGGAGCACCGGGATGGACAAATTGTGCCTGTCTCCCTTGAGCTTTTGGGCGCTGGCCGTAAGCTTGCGGATAAACGGGGAGTGCCGCTGGCAGGCATTCTCATTGGCGAGCAGGTCAGCGGCTTGTGTGAGACAGCGTTTCACTTTGGAGCGGATCAGGTCTATCTCTACGACGATCCGATCTTTTGCGATTACCGTACGGAATCCTACATGAGAGCTGTCATTCATTGTGTAGAAAAGCACAAGCCGGAAATCATCCTGTACGGGGCAACCTCGACAGGAAAGGATCTGGCCAGTGCGGTGGCAACGGATCTGGAAACGGGATTGACCGCAGACACCACGATGCTTGACGTTGATCAGGAGACAGGACTTTTGGAAGCCAGCCGCCCGGCATTCGGGGGGAACATCATGGCGACGATTCTCTGCAAAAAGCATCGGCCGCAGATGGCAACGGTCCGACCAAAAGTGATGAAAGCGCTTCCCCCGGTCCCATCCCGATCAGGTGAGATCATAAAAGAAACCCTGCCTTTGCAGGAGATAGACATTCGGACCAAGGTGCTGAAAATCGTCAGGGAAGCCCAAACCAAAGTGCGGCTGGACGAAGCAGATATCATCGTCGCCGGCGGCAAAGGTCTCGGCAGCAAAGAGGGCTTCCAGCTTCTGCACCGCTTTGCCGAAGTGATCGGCGCCACAGTCGGTGCCAGTCGCGATGCCGTGGAAGCCGGGTGGATTGATCATGCGCACCAGGTAGGACAGACTGGGGTAACTGTCACGCCAAAATTGTATTTCGCGATTGGCATTTCAGGTGCCATCCAGCATCTCGTCGGCATGCAAAACTCCGGCCTGATCATTGCGATCAACAAAGACCCGCAGGCACCTATTTTCCAATCCTGCCACTATGGGATTGTCGGAGATGCTTTTGAAATCGTCCCGATGCTGATCGAGGCATTTCAGACGGCAGCGGGCAAGGAGGTACAGTATGGCGGAAAAGTTTGATGTGATCGTCGTCGGCGCCGGACCCGCCGGCACGTCTTGCGCGTACACGCTGGCAAAAGCAGGTGTAAATGTCCTGTTGCTGGAGCGGGGCGAGTATCCCGGCTCCAAGAATGTCATGGGCGGGGTGCTCTATCGCAAAATGATGGAGGACATTATCCCCGGCTTTTACAAAGAGGCCCCTGTAGAGCGCCCCATTGTCGAGCAGCGATTTATGATGCTGGATGGGCAATCGGCTGTCACGATGAGCTACAAGGGCCTGGAATGGGGAGAAGAACCCTATAACAATTTCACCGTGCTGCGGGCCAAGTTCGACCAGTGGTTTGCCGACAAAGCGGTTCAGCAGGGAGCCCTCCTCATCAACGAAACGGTCGTTACGGAATGTTTGGTAGAAAACGGGAAGGTGGTCGGAGTCCGCACGGATCGTCCCGATGGCGATCTATTCGCCGACGTGGTGGTTCTCGCAGATGGGGTAAACTCTCTTTTGGCAAAATCTCTGGGCTTTCACAAAGAGTTTCGCCCCGATGAAGTCGCACTGGCCGTGATGGAAGTTCTGAAGCTGGACCGGAAGATTATCGAGGATCGGTTCAGTCTCGAGGGGGATCAGGGCTGCACCTTTGAAATTTTCGGCGATGCAACCAAAGGGATTCTCGGTACGGCATGGCTCTACACCAACAAGGACAGCTTGAATATCGGGGTAGGGGCCATGCTGTCCGGACTGATCAAGAACAAGATCAGGCCGCATCAACTGCTCGATTACGTGAAAAATCATCCGATTATCCGTCCCTATATTCAGGGAACCGAGCAGCAGGAATACCTGGCCCATCTGATTCCTGAGGGCGGGTACCGCTCTATGCCAAAAGTGGTCGGGGACGGCGTGATCGTCGTAGGAGACGCCGCCCAGCTGGTCAACGCCATCCACCGAGAAGGCTCCAATATGGCGATGGCCTCAGGAGTGCTGGCTGCAGAAGCGATTCTGGAAGCGAGGGAAGCGGAGGATTTCTCGGCAGCCAAGCTGGATACCTACCGGAAAAAGCTGTTGGACGGTTTTGTCGGCCAGGATTTGAAAAAATACAAGGATGCCACGCATCATTTTGAAAAATACCCGCATTATTTTGAAAAGTACATTCCCCTGATGAACCGGGCAGCCAGCCAGATGTTTACAGTAGATGGCAGCTCCAAGTGGGAGAAACAGCAAAAAATCTGGAAAGAATTGGGCTCAGCCAAAGACAAATGGAGAATGGCCCGCGATCTGATGCAGGCATGGAGGGTGATGAAGTGATGAAGGAGTTGCCCAAAGATCTGCCCAAAGGTCAGTCTATTGAAGAAAAGCAGTACCTGGTCCGCTTCAAGGCGGATACACAGTCTCACCTGCACGTATTGGATGCCGATGTCTGCGCGACAAAATGTCCCGACAAGCTGTGTACGATTTTTTGCCCGGCCGAAGTGTATAAGTGGGAAGAGGTGCGTATGCATGTGGGATACGAGGGATGTCACGAATGCGGAAGCTGCCGGATCGGTTGTCCGTACGAAAACATCAAATGGGAGTACCCGAAAGGTGGACACGGGATCATCTTCAGACTGGGGTAATGGGCGATGGGGCATGTATAGTGTCGGGGAGACGGTGATTTACGTGCGAGACGGGGCAAAAGGCATCATTTTGGAAGTGAAGGATGAAAGATATCTGGTGATGTGGGAAGATACCTTTGTCAGTTGGGAAACGGCAGAACAGTTGCAAAAAGCCTAAAGCGTGGGAATAAAAATCAGGACCGGTGCCAAATAGGTGCCCCCTTTTCTTGTTTGAGCAGAAAAGGGGGTATTTTTAATTTGAATTGGAAAAGTTTAGGGTAATTTAAAATAAATGCTGACCTATTCCGAGAAATAGGATAACCTAAAAGGGAAATAGGACACAAGCGGATAAAGAGACAAAACCCTTGTAATATAGCGAAAATTCGCGTTTTCCCCAATTTCGGGAACGTTGGCACGGTATTTGCTAATACAAAATAACATAGCAAGTCCATACTTCATACATCAAAGGAGATTATTTATGAACCTGGTAGCCAACGTATACCGGGGGGAAGCTGTTGAAAGCACGCACCTCGGTCATGTAGCTGTCGTCGATGCAAACGGAAACTTGCTCTATTCCTATGGCGACCCTCTTCGCCAGACCTTTGCTCGTTCCAGCATGAAGCCGCTTCAGGCTATTCCCGTCATCGAGACAGGAACCGCAGACCATTATGGTCTGGAGCCGGCAGACCTTTCACTCTGCTGTGCTTCTCATAGCGGCGAGCCGCGCCACCGTTCCAGAGCCATGAAGATGCTCGACTGTGCCGGACAGCCGGAGGAAGTGCTGCAGTGCGGAACCCATGTTCCTCGCGATGAGGAAAGCTACAAAGAACTGATTCGGGCTGGCAAACCATTGACGCCCATCTACAGCAACTGCTCCGGCAAACACTCGGGCATGATTGCCACGGCTGTACATATGGGGGAGGAAGTAGCGACCTACCATTTGCCGGAACACCCTGTACAGCAGCGCATTCTGGATGTCGTCAGTGATCTGACTTCCTATCCAAAAGAAGAGATCGCGCTGGGGACAGACGGTTGCGGAGTTCCGGTGCATCGGCTTCCACTCGCCCATTACGCCTGGGCGTATGCAAAAATGGCCAAACCCGAAGTCATTTCCAACCATGAGCGCCGTCAGGCAGTCATCCGCATCACAGACGCCATGATTGCCCATCCCGAGATGGTTGGCGGCAACAACCGGTACTGCACCGATTTGATGACAGCCTTTGCCGGGCGCATCTTTGGCAAAGCGGGTGCGGAATCGGTCTACTGTTTGGGCGATCGCCAGACAGGCATTGGTGTGGCTGTCAAAATCGAAGACGGCGGACCGCGTGCCATCTACGCGGCTGTCAATGAGGTGCTTCGTCAACTGGGAATCGGGACAGATGGACCGCTGGAAAAACTGGCCGAATACACCAACCCGCCCGTGAAAAATATGAGTGGTCATGTCGTGGGAAGAATCGAAACCACATTTACGCTCCAGTCAGCAAACACTTCTCTTGGCGTGTAAAGGCTCGTTACATTGTGACAAGCCATTTACCCATACAAAACGGTCATGACCGTTTTCCCCTCTGATCGGGGGACAAAAGTGTTGACCGCAAGCAGTCACATCCTATTTTATGGAAAACGCCAAGGCGTTTTTCACAGAAAAAAGGGGGAAATTTCAATGAATTTGCGCAAAGGATGGAAGGTGCTCAGCACATCCGCGCTGCTGCTCACACTGGCAGTAACAGGATGCAGCCAATCTTCTGCACCGGCACAGCCAGGACAGCAGCAGCAAACAGGTGACACAGGAGGACAGGCGGATGTAGCAGCCAAGCTTCGTTTGAATTTGAAGACAGAGCCGCCTTCGCTTGATCCGCCAAAAGGGTTTGACAGTACTTCCAATGAAGTGTTGAATGCGACAATGGAGGGTCTCGCGCGGTTGGACGAAAATCACAAACCACAGCCGGCGATGGCGGAAAAATGGGACGTTAGTGAAGACGGCAAAACGTATACGTTCCACCTGCGTGACAGCAAATGGTCCAACGGCGACCCTGTGACCGCCCACGACTTTGAATATGCATTCAAGCGGATTGTCGATCCGAAAAATGCCTTCCCGTCTGCTTTTCTGGCCTATTATATCGATGGTGCCGAGAAATTCAACAAAGGCGAGGGAAGCGCTGACGATGTACAGGTAAAAGCACTCGATGACAAAACACTGGAAGTGAAGCTGACCTCTCCAGCCGGCTTTTTCCTGCACATCCTGACACAGGCGACGTTCTTCCCGGTCAACAAAAAGGTCGTGGAAGAAAACCCGAATTTTGCAGCCGAGGCTTCCACTCTGGTCAGCAACGGGCCATTCAAAATGAGCGAATGGGTGCATGATCAATCGGTTAAAGTGGAGAAAAATGATGGCTACTGGGATAAGGATTCCGTCAAATACGCGGGTATTGATTGGGTGATGGTAAACGATGAAAACACCCAATACCAGATGTATAAAACGGGTCAGCTGGATATGATCCAGACCGTTCCCAATGACATGAAAAAGCAACTGATTGATGCGGGCGAAGCAAAAGTAGAGCCGGAGGCATCGATCTATTACTACCGAATGAACGTGAAGATGGAGCCGTTCCAAAACGCAAACATCCGCAAGGCATTTGCGCTGGCTATTGACCGTCAGGCCTTGATTGACAACGTGGCACAAGGAAACCAGCTTCCGGCACTCGCACATATCCCGGTTGGCTTCCCGGAACCAGACGGCCGAGATTTCCGTGAAGTTGGCGGTGATTTCATCAAGGACAACGATATCGAACAAGCAAAAGCCCTGCTGAAGAAGGGGATGGAGGAAGAGGGATATACCACGCTTCCGCCAGTCACACTCACCTACAACACCAGCGATGCTCACAAACAGATTGCTCAGGTGCTGCAAGAAATGTACAAGAAGAATCTTGGTGTAGATGTCAAACTGGAAAACAAGGAATGGAAAGTTTTCCTAGCTGAACAACGCGCACGTCAATTGCAAATTTCCCGCTCTACCATCCCTGCGGATTATGGCGATCCGCTCAACTACCTGGAGCTGTTCGTAACCGACCACCCAGGAAACCGCATCAATTACAGCAACAAGGAGTATGACGCTCTCGTTGAAAAAATTCGCAATACCGCGGATGAAAAAGAACGCTTCCAGTTGATGCACGATGCAGAAAAAATGTTTATGGATGAAATGCCGCTCGTACCGATTTACTTTAACACCAAGGTGTTTATGGACCAGCCAAACGTAAAAGGCATTTTGCGTCACCCGGTTGGCACCCTTGATTACAAATGGGCAGAAGTTCAGAAAAAATAGGAAAATAGCGAAAGACAAGGGTTTCTACGGATGCCCTTGTCTTTACGCACTCACTCGTGGAAGAATAGCAGGTTTGCTTGTGGAAACTCAAACGGAGGCTTCGCCTGTAGGCATGGCGGTGCTGCGTTTTTGAATACATCATGGAGCGGGTTCGTATGGAAAAAAAGACAGTAACCTTCGTTGCAAAGATGGATGAATTTTTACAATCGGTGGTCAGTCAGTGCAATGAACTGGGGATCTCGCAAGATTTTCATATTGAGGGGCGGCGACTGGATCAGTTGCCGTACAGGCCGATTGCGGAAAATTCGCTCGTGGTTCTCTCTACAGACCGGATCTGCGACCAGGTAGAGCCGTATTTGCCGCTCGGTTCCCAGGCGATTATCGCCAAGCGGATGCTGCCGTATCACAGTCTTCGGGAGATGCTGGAGATTCCGCCCGGGGTCAAGGTCTTGCTCGTCAGTGACACAGCCGAAACGGCGTCCGATACGATTCGCCTGCTGGTCGAATCCGGAATGGATTTCGAACTCCACCCGTATTACCCGGGAGCCGAATTGCCGCCTGATATTGATATTGCCGTCACGCCCGGAGAATCCGAGCATGTTCCTCCCAGCATACGCAAGGTGGTTGATATCGGCTTTCGCGTCATCGATCTGTCCACCTGGCTGGAGATTTACGCCCACTTTGACAACGCCAATTTCCATAAAGTAACAGCCCGTGCGATGCAGTCCCTTATCTATATCACAAAGGAATTGAACAATGAAATCATTCACGCTCGTCTGCTGCAAATGTATCTGGAGGGCATCGTCAATGGAATCGAGGATGCAGTCATTGCGCTGGATGAGCAAGAGGTCATTCGGTTTATCAATCAGAAAGCGGTAGATACGCTTCATCTCCCCGGGCCGAGGGTGCAGGGAGAGAAAGCAGCCCTTTGTCTACCGGATGATTTTATGGAAACCGTGCGTGACTGCGGCGAAAATGAGGAGCTGTTGGTGGACTGGGCTGGCCGCACCTATTTTTTTCGTAAAATGCATATTGTCATGGAAGGCCGTTTTCTCGGAAGTCTGCTTTTGTTTCGGAAGGCCGCCGAAATTGAAAAAATGGAGCATGACTACCGATTGCGTTTGTACAGCAAGGGCCTGGTCGCCAAATACAGCTTCGATGACATTCATGGCAGAAGTCTCTCTTTTCAAAAGGTCGTCCAGATTGCGAAAAAGATGGCTCGCAGCAACTCCACGATCCTGCTACTCGGAGAAACAGGAACGGGGAAGGAACTATTGGCACAGGCGATTCACAATGCCTCGCCGCGCAAGCGTGAGCCGTTTGTCGGAGTGAACTTTGCCGCCATCTCCGAATCGCTTCTGGAGAGCGAGCTGTTCGGGTATGAAGAAGGGGCCTTTACCGGAGCGCGAAAAGGAGGCCATATCGGCTGGTTTGAATTGGCCCACAAAGGAACAATTTTTCTGGATGAAATCGGAGATGCGAGTGGCGCCATTCAGAACAGGCTGCTTCGTGTCCTGCAAGAGCGACAGATCATGCGCGTTGGAGGGAACAAGGTGATCCCCGTCGACATCCGGGTCATTGCCGCCACCAATCAGGATTTGCAGCAAATGATCAAAGAGGGAAGATTTCGCGCGGATCTGTACTACCGGCTCAACATATTGCCGATCCATTTGCCGCCGCTTCGCAAGCGTGGAGAAGATATCCCCTGGCTGGTGGAGGCGTTTGTTCGGCATTACTGTCTCGATTTGCGCCGCCCTCCCTTCACGCTTTCCAGAGAAGCATTGAAAGCGATGCAGGAATACCATTGGCCGGGAAATATCCGCGAATTGGAGAATGTGGTCGAGTATTTGGCCCATGTGGTCGAGGATGAAGTGTATGCGCATCATCTGCCTTTTTTGCAGACGTACAACACCGAGCTCTCCCTGGACACGGCGATGCTCCAAGACCAGGAGCTCGCTGCCTATCAGGAATACGAGAAAAGAGGCTTTTTGCCGGAAATGATGGCAATCCTCCAGGAACTCTCAGAGACGGGCGGCGGAAGATATGCGCTTCAGGAGCAGATGCGGGAGCATGGCTATGAACTGACTACGCAGCAGCTTCGTTACCGACTCAAGCTGCTGCAGCAGGATGAACTGATCTTCGTCGGCAAAGGGCGTCAAGGCAGTACCATTTCTCCCAAGGGAGAGGCGTTTTTGGCTTTTTATAAGCACGCTATGGCCAAGGAGGGAATGAAATGAGCAGAGACTGGAAAGAGAAAGCGTTCGCTCGGCAGGAAGAGTATCTGAACAAGCTCGTGCCGCTGCTCGCGATCAACAGTATCGAGGATCTGACGACCGCAGCGGAGGGGAAACCGTTTGGTGAGGGAGTCGCCCAAGCGCTTGAGTATTTTCTGAAGCTGGGAGAGGCGGACGGTTTTCGGACAAAAAATCTGGACGGGTACGCGGGCTATGTGGAGTACGGCGAGGGTGAGGAAGAGGTCGGAGTCCTGGTTCACGTCGATGTCGTAACTGTGGGAGAGGGCTGGACGACGCCTCCATTTGAGCCGAGCATTCGCGACGGGAAAATCTATGCGCGGGGGGCGATTGACGACAAGGGGCCGGCGCTTGCTGCCTATTATGCGCTCAAGCTGGTAAAGGAGTCGGGTCTGCCCCTCTCCAAACGGATTCGGTTTATTATCGGCACCGATGAAGAGAGCGGCTGGCTGTGCATGAAGCATTATGCGGAAGTGGAAAAGCTGCCGGAAATCGGTTTTTCTCCAGACGCATCCTTCCCCATGATTCATGCTGAAAAGGGGCAGATTAATCCGACGCTGGCAGTAGCTCCATACCAATCGCAAGCAGACAGCACCGCCTGGGTCCTTCACTCGTTTGCATCCGGTGATCAGGGAAACAGCGTTCCGGAAAAAGTGAAAGCGATCGTTTCGATGCCACTTGCTGCAGAAGCAAGGTCGACGATTCAAGAAATTCGCGAAAGCTGGCAGGCTCATCTCGCTCGCCACGGGGTCACAGGAGAAATCCAGCAGCAATCCGATGGAACTCTCTGTTTTGAAGCGAAAGGGAAACCAGCGCATGGGATGGAGCCGCATCTGGGCAAAAATGCCGGAACCATCGCCGCCCATTTTCTCCACCAGTTTTCCTTCCAGGGATCCGATCAAGCATTTCTCGGCTTCCTTTCAGAGGTCTTGCATGAGGATCATTGGGGAGAAAAGCTGGGACTGGCTGTTGAGGACGAGGTGACGGGCCGATTGACGGTAAATGCCGGCATTTTCTCCTATGACCGCGCAGAGGGCGGATCGATCCGGCTGAATATTCGCTATCCCGCGACCATTGAGCCGGAGGAGTATGTAGAAAAGCTGAAAAAGCGGGCAGACGAATTGAATCTGGGCATCTCCAGCCTGCGGACATCCCGCGCTCACTATGTGCCAAAGGATCACCCTGTCGTGCAAACGCTGTCCCGTGTCTATTCCAAACATACGGGAGAGGAAGCCGTACTGCTCTCATCCGGGGGTGCAACCTACGCAAAATCACTGAAAGCAGGCGTCGCTTTTGGCCCTCTTTTTCCCGGGAAGAAATCAATGGCCCATCTCACAGATGAGTATGCCGAGATTGATGATTTGCTCCGGGCAATTGCTATCTATGCAGAGGCCATGTACGAACTTGCGAAATAACATCATGGAGGTTGAGCCATGTCCAATTACCTCATAAAACGCGTTCTGATGATGCTGCTGACGCTTTGGATCATCGTAACGCTGACATTTTCCCTGATGCATGCGATTCCGGGCGATCCGTTTGCCTCGGAATCGGATCAGCTGCCTGAGCAGATCCTGGCCAATCTGCGTGCCAAATACAATCTGGACGAGCCTCTGCCGATTCAATACGTGCTTTATCTGAAAAACTTGATCACGCTCGACCTCGGACCCTCGATCAAATCAGATACCCGCGGGGTCAATGACATGATCGCTGACGGTTTTTCAGCTTCGGCAACGCTGGGATTGCAGGCGATTGTCATCGCGCTTTTCTTTGGTATCCTGTTCGGGATTATTGCCGCGCTGAACCGCAACAAATGGCTTGACTATCTGGCAATGGCCCTGGCCGTTCTCGGGGTGGCGATCCCCAGCTTTATCATGGCGCCGCTCTTGATCAACCTGTTTGCGATCAAACTGCCGCTGTTCCCGGTTGCGACATGGGGCACCTGGATGCATACCGTGCTTCCGTCCCTTGCGCTCGCATTTGGTCCGCTGGCGATTATCACCCGCTATATGCGCGCCAGCATGATTGAAGTGATGAATCAGAACTACATCCGCACGGCAGAGGCAAAAGGTGTTCCCACCGTTTCCCTTGTGGTCAGACATGGCATACGCAATGCGATTTTGCCCGTCGTCACATTCTTGGGGCCGCTGATTGCATCCTTGATCACCGGTACATTTGTGGTGGAAAAGATCTTTGCGGTGCCGGGCATTGGGAAGTACTTCGTTGATGGAATCTTTAATCGCGATTATCCGGTCATTTTAGGAACCACTATTTTTTACAGTTCCATTCTGATCGTCACTATTTTCCTGATTGATATCGCCTACACCCTGATTGACCCGAGAATCAAGCTGACGAACAAGGAGGGATAAGCAGTGGCGATGGAACAGCAAATCGATCATCTCTTCCGGCCGTTGCAAAAAAACGCGGAAGCGCGTGATCTTTCGACGCGGCCCAGTCTGACCAATGCACAACTGGTCTTGCGAAAGCTGATCAAAAACAAGCTGGCGATGCTCGGCTTCGCCATTATCGTAGGTCTGATCCTGATGGCCATCATCGGCCCCCATCTGGTGCCGTACAGCGCCTCTGACCAAAGCCTGCTCACCAAAAATAAACCGCTGTCTGCCGAGCATTGGTTCGGTACAGATGAATTGGGGCGTGACATGTTTGCCCGTACGTGGGCAGGTGCCCGCATCTCGCTGACGATCGGCGTGGTTGCTGCATTGATCGACCTGGTCGTAGGCGTGACAGTAGGGGGTATCTCCGGTTACATGGCTGGCAGAGGAAAGCGCGGTGATCGGATTGACACGATCATCATGCGTATCATCGAAGTGCTCTACGGACTGCCTTATCTGCTCGTGGTGATTTTGCTGATGGTCGTGATGGAGCCGGGGATGCTGACGATTATCATTGCCCTCTCGGCAACCGGGTGGACAGGCATGGCGCGACTGGTGCGAGGGCAGATTCTCCAGTTGAAGAACCAGGAATTTATTCTCGCATCGCAAGTGCTCGGGGCCAAATTTTCCCGGATTCTGCTCAAACATCTGATACCGAATACCATTGGCGTCATTATCGTCAACCTTACCTTTACCATTCCATCGGCGATTTTTGCCGAATCCTTCCTCAGCTTTCTGGGATTAGGGGTCCAAGCTCCTGACGCGAGCTGGGGAACGATGACCAATGACGCGCTGGGGGTTATTTTGACGGGGGACTGGTGGCGTCTCTTCTTCCCGGGACTGATGATTTCCTTGACGATGTTTGCTTTTAACGTATTTGGAGACGGCTTGCAGGATGCACTCGATCCGCGCCTGCGCGAATAGGACTGGAAGGAGGAACCGCAATGGAAAAACATCTGCTCAAGATAGACAACCTGAAAGTAAACTTTAAGACGTACGGCGGTGAGGTACAAGCTGTGCGCGGCGTATCCTTCCATGTGGACAAAGGGGAGACAGTGGCGATCGTCGGCGAGAGCGGCTGCGGAAAAAGCGTAACCGCTCAGGCGATCATGGGCTTGATCCCCAATCCTCCGGGCCGGATCGTGGACGGCAAGATTCTCTTTGAAGAGAAAGAGATCACCCATCTGAGCAAAAAGGAGTGGAGGCAAATCCGCGGGTCCAAGATCGGCATGGTATTTCAGGACCCGATGACCGCTTTGAATCCGACGATGAAGGTGGGAACCCAGATCGTTGAAGGATTCGTCCGCAACCAGCAGGTATCGCGGGAGGAAGCCGAGAAGCGGGCGATTGAAATGCTGCGCCTCGTCGGAATTCCCGACCCGGAAAAACGCGTGAATCAGTATCCGCACCAATTCAGCGGCGGGATGCGTCAGCGCGTAGTAATTGCGATTGCGCTGGCGTGTCAGCCGCAATTGGTGATTGCCGACGAGCCGACGACAGCGCTCGACGTAACCATTCAGGCGCAAATTCTTGATCTTTTGAAACGGCTGCAGGAAGAGCAGGAGCTCTCCGTCGTGATTATCACGCATGATCTGGGTGTCGTAGCGGAAATTGCGCATCGCATGGTCGTCATGTACGCCGGAATCGTCGTCGAAACTGGCACCGTTGAGGATGTCTTTGCTTCCCCTCGCCACCCGTATACCTGGGGGCTGATGCGTTCGCTGCCCCGGATTGACGGCGAAGAAAAACAGCGGCTGGTGCCGATTGACGGAACGCCGCCAGATCTGTTTGATCCGCCAAAAGGCTGCCCGTTTGCCGCACGCTGTGACTATGCCATGGAAATCTGCAATCAGCAAATGCCGGCAAACACCAGCTTCGAGGAGGGGCATCATGCTGCATGCTGGCTGCATGATCCGCGTGCTCCGCGCATCGAGGACTTGGTAGCGGCAGGGAGGCAAGGGAAATGAAAGAGGCATTGATCGAAGTCGATAACCTGAAAAAGCATTTTCATATCGGGAACGATGTGATTTTAAAAGCGGTTGACGGTGTGAGTTTTGCCATTCAAAAGGGAGAAACGCTGGGACTTGTCGGCGAAAGCGGGTGCGGGAAATCAACATTGGGTCGGACCGTCATTCGCCTGTATGAGAATACGGATGGGGAAGTGCGATACAAAGGGAAAAATGTTCACCGGTTGAAGGGTAAAGAGTCCGCTCAGTTTCACCGTGACGTCCAGATGATTTTCCAGGACCCGCAAGCGAGTCTGAATCCGCGGTTGACGGTGGAGGACATCATCGCAGAAGGCTTGGATATTCACGGACTCAGCAGGGGAAGCCGCAAAGAGCGGGTTGCCGAGCTTTTGGACCTGGTCGGCCTGAGAAAAGAGCACGCACAGCGTTTTCCTCATGAATTCAGCGGAGGCCAGCGCCAGCGGATTGGCATCGCCCGCGCCCTCGCGGTAGAGCCGGAATTCATCATCGCGGACGAGCCGATCTCCGCTCTGGACGTCTCCATTCAGGCCCAGGTAGTCAATCTGCTGGAGGACTTGCAGGCAGAGCGTGGGCTTACCTATTTGTTTATTGCCCACGACCTGTCGATGGTGAAGCATATCTCCACCCGGATCGGGGTGATGTACCTGGGCAAGCTGGTAGAATTGGCGCCCAGCAGTGAGCTTTATCGTCACCCGCTCCACCCGTATACACAGGCCTTGCTCTCATCCGTACCAGTGCCGGACCCGACGGTACAGCGTGAACGGATCATCCTTCAGGGAGACCTGCCGAGCCCTGCCAACAGACCAAGCGGCTGCGGCTTTCGTACACGCTGCCCGAAGGCTTCGGAGCGTTGCGCTCTGGAAGAACCCGTCTGGAAAGAGGCAGAGGCAGGCCACTGGGTAGCCTGCCACCTTTACGATTGATAGAGATAGAAACAAGTAAGGACTATGGAGAGAAATAAGAGGGTGCCGCCCGCCCACAAAGACAGAGACGTGCAGATTTTGAGCAGCGTCTCTGTTTTTTTTGCCAGCACAGGGTCCTTCTCCTGAAACCAGTCGCTTTCCATGACGCGCGGCCGTTTGAACAACATGGATTTCAATTGCTTGAAGCCCTTTAGAAAAACGGTGAAAAAACCGGATCGAAGAACCAGGGCAATACTGCCGATCAGGGTGAGGAACAGCCCGATTAAAAAGCTTTGATTGATCAGGAGGAGAAGCGTAGAAGGGGAGAAGAGAAACCGGGCGGCGATGGCCAGCAGAAGAACCGTCGTCAGTAGATATCCGAGTCGTTTGCCCATGGTGTGTTGCACATCCTTTGTTCCAAGTCATCGATAAGAAAATCATAACACGTCCACCATCCAGATGTGCTTACGAAAACAAAGCTTTCTCAAAAATACGGCTTCGTTCCACAAAAATCCCCTGCCGATAAACTGTGGCAGGGGATAATTACGTCACCGTATGGAGGGGCTTTCTTGAACGACGGGAGGTCTAGCGTTTCTAAAACGGCTGCCAGCGCAATTTTCTGGCCTGCTGATACCGTTCCTCTACATAGGGCCAGTTGACCAAATTCCACCAGTTTTGCACGTAGGAAGCCCGGTCGTTTTTATAGGAGAGAAAATAGGAGTGCTCCCAGACATCCAGCACCAGAAGGGGGACAACATCCCATTGAGACAAATTTTGATGCTTCTCGGCCTGCAGGATCTCCAGACGCTGCGCGCGAGGTGACCAGACGAGGATGGCCCAGCCCGGTCCTTCTACCTTTTCCGCAGCTTGGGAGAACTGCGCTCGAAACGCTGCCAGTGAACCAAAGTCACGGGTGATTTGTCTGGACAGATCACCAGGTGGCTCCCCGCCGCCATCAGGACTCATCACGTTCCAGAAAATGGTATGCAAGTAGTGGCCCGCGCCGTTAAAAGCCAGCTCTCGCTCCCAGTGACGGACCAGGTCAAAATCATGATTTGCCCGGGCTTCGGCCAGTTTTTTCTCTGCGTGATTCAGATCGTCGACGTATTTTTGGTGCAGCTTGTCATGGTGAATGCGCATCGTTTCCTCGTCGATGTAGGGCATCAGCGCATCGTAGTCGTAGGGAAGCGGTGGCAGTGAATGCTTGCCGATCGGAACGGGCCGGGAAACGGGCACCGGGGTTGGCTGACGAGCAGGCACAGGTGTATTCGTCATCTGTTGGATTTCCTGTGTTTCGTGGTTTCCGTGCTGGATCAGACGCAATAACTGATGGAATTGCTCCTGGACGGCTTCCGCTTTTTTCACGAGTGCAGGGATGGCTGCCTCATCCCGCGATTTTTTGAGAGAATACGCCTTGCGTCCAATCTGGGTAAATTCCTCCTCAAATTTATGCATATGCCTTTCCAGCTCGCGATTGAAGCGATGCTCTCGGCGAAGGTGTTCGATCCATTGGATACCCCATTGGCTCCAGTTTGATAAGTGGCGAGTGTAATCCTGCAATGAAATTCCTCCTTGCCTGCAATTTCCACTACATCTTATGAAAGCAGCCCAAGGGATGTGCGGCATTCGCGGAGTACGTGACGAATCTGCGTTGCATATCGTAGTAGCACATTTACGTTTGATGAAAAATAGTTTCCGTTGATCGCTGGAAAAAGTGGTATGCTGTAACTTATGGAGATTACAACAGGGGAGAAGCAGCGATGAGCAACCATAATCCAATTGCCATCATTGATTCCGGAGTGGGAGGATTAACTGTCGCAAGGGAAGTGATGCGGCAATTGCCGGAAGAATCGATTCTGTATTTCGGGGACAACGCACGCTGTCCGTACGGCTCCAAAACGCCAGAAGAGATACGGACCAACACCTTTCAAATGATTGAGTTTGTTTCCGCATTTCCCATCAAGGCATTGGTGGTGGCCTGCAATACAGCTACAGCCGTCGTATTGGAAGAGGCAAAATCGATTTTGTCTTATCCTGTGATCGGTGTCATCGAGCCGGGAGCGCGGGCAGCGCATGGACAGACAAAAAGCGGGCGGATTGGCGTTATCGGTACGGAGACGACGATACGCTCCGGCGCGTATGAAAACGCGATCAAGCGCATCAATCCGGGCGCATTTGTGTTTGGGCTGGCTTGTCCCGGCTTTGTTCCGCTTGTAGAGAGCAACCAGCTCGGCTCGGACGAAGCCAGGGAAGAGGTGCGGCGTACATTGGCGCCTTTGCTATCCTACCGTCTGGATACGTTAATTTTGGGATGTACCCATTATCCTCTGCTCGCACCGCTCATTCAGGAAACGCTTGGACCTACGATCACGCTGATCAGCTCGGCAGAGGAAACTGCGCGAGAATTAGCGGCATTGAGCAAAAAACAGGCAGGCCGGAAATTCCCTTCAGCTCCTGAGCATCTGTTCTTTACCAGCGGAGATGCCGTCACTTTTCAACGCATTGCCGAGGATTGGCTCCGTTTCCCGGTGAGAGTAGAGCGTCAGTCACTGGAGGTTCTTACCCACTTCAAATAGAAGAACGACAAAAGGTTCTTTTTCCGTCTGGATTTCATGGCGGGAAAGAACCTTTCTTTTCGGACAAACAACGCATAAACCCAAGCCATGCTCGTATACATGTTAGTACAAAGTGTCTGGAGGAGGCTGGATAACATGAAAATGCGAAGCATCGGCAAAATGACGGCAGCGGTCGGAGTGAGCGCCTTGCTGCTGTCAGGGTGCGGATTGTTCGGACCTGAGAAGGAAGCGACCAGTATCGATCCGCCGCCGCAGTCAGAAGTAGCAGTAGAGACACCTGGCGCCCATTCCCCCGCAGACGCAGCAGCCGGAGAGCCGGTAGCGGCAACGCAAGGATCGGCAGAGAGAACCGTCTATCTTCTCGATGCCAATGGATATGTGGTACCTGTATCGTTGACCCTGCCCAAAGAAGAAGGGGTCGCCAAGCAGGTATTAACCTACATGGTTCAGGATGGTCCAGTGCAAAGCATGCTGCCAAGCGGCTTCTCGGCTGTCTTGCCAAAAGGGACCCAGGTAAAAGGGCTGGTGATCAAGGACGGCGTGGCAACAGTCGATTTTTCCAAGGAATTTCGCAAATACGACGACAAACAGGAAAAGAAAATCGTGGATGCCGTGACGCGGGCGCTTACCGAATTCAGCAATGTCAAATCCGTTCAGATTTGGATAAACGGCACGCCGCTCGCAGAAATGCCGGCAAACAACACGCCGCTCTCCCTGCTTGACCGGAACCAAGGGCTGAACCTGGAGCTAGCCGAGGGAGCCGTGCCTGGGAAAACGACGTCGGTAACCATCTATTTTCAGGGACAACTCGATGACAAACGGACTTATTTCGTCCCGGTCACTCGCTTAGTGCCGGAGACAGAAAATGTCGCCAAGGCTACGGTAGAAGAACTGATCAAAGGACCGAAAGAGGGCTCCCAACTGTTTAGTTCGCTCCTGCGAACGACCCGCATTCTCGATGTCAGGCAGGAAAACAGTTTGGTCACTGTCAATCTGAGTGATGATATCTTGAAGTACGATGAAGGCCGTGAAGCCAGTCCGGATGCGCTAGAATCGCTGGTGTTGTCGATCTCCGACAGCACGGGGGCCAAAAATGTGCAACTCCTGGTTGAAGGCAAGCCGCTGACGAGTGGAAATTTTGATTTTACCAAGCCGGTAAGCAGGCCGATTCAGATCAACTCGATGCAGTACTGATAGAGATCATCTACCACGCCCCTGTTTCGGCGTGGCTTTATTTTTTCAGGGAAAGCTTTAATGCACACGACTCCCCCCGAGGGTGGCAACGCCTTTCCCGTCTCTGCTATAATGGGCGGAGTTGATGAAAGCAAACTAGGAGGAACATGGAATGAGACATGATGGCCGTTCCCATGACCAATTGCGTCCGGTCAAGATTACGCGCAACTACATCAAGCACGCAGAAGGGTCTTGCCTGATCGAGGTAGGGGATACCAAAGTAATCTGCACGGCGACATTGGAGGATCGTGTGCCGCCCTTTATGCGTGGCGGCGGCAAGGGATGGATTACAGCCGAGTATGCCATGCTTCCTCGCGCGACCGAAACACGCAACCCGCGGGAATCTTCCAAGGGAAAAGTAGCAGGCAGAACCATGGAAATTCAGCGGCTGATCGGGCGTGCCTTGCGTTCAGTCGTCCATCTGGAAGCGATGGGAGAGCGGACAATCTGGATCGACTGTGACGTAATTCAGGCAGATGGCGGCACCCGAACGGCATCGATTACCGGTGCCTATGTCGCGATGGTGGAAGCGATGGATAAACTGGTGAAAAACGGTACGTGGAAGCAATTGCCGCTGCATGATCTGCTCGCAGCCACCTCGGTGGGTATCATTGAGGGAGAAACGATGCTCGACTTAAATTACAAAGAAGATTCGTCCGCCACGGTAGACATGAATGTCGTCATGACGGGACAGGGGAAATTCGTCGAGCTGCAGGGAACAGGGGAGGAAGCGCCTTTTTCCGTCGACCAACTACAGGAAATGCTGACACTGGCGAAAAAAGGTATCGATCAACTGTTTGTCGCCCAAAAAGAATCCCTGCATGATGTGACGCTCTCCTTTGAAAAAAGCGAGCAGGCAACTGTAACGGAGGAAAAACATGTCTGAACCGAGAAAAGTGGTACTGGCCACGAGAAACAAAGGAAAAGTAAAAGAGTTTAACAAGTTGTTTGCCGAACTGGGCTGGGAAGGGATCAGCCTCGATGACTTTGAAGGGGTCCCGGAGGTTATCGAAGACGGCGACACATTTGAAGCCAATGCACTGAAAAAAGCAAGGGTCATCTCTACATACTTGGGAATGCCGGCAGTCGGTGATGACTCCGGTTTAGAGGTAGATGCTCTGGATGGCCGTCCGGGCGTTTACTCTGCAGGCTTCGCTGGAGAGGACGCAACCGATGAGGCGAACTGGCGCAAACTTTTGGCTGAGCTGTCTGCCGTTCCCGCAGATGAGCGAACGGCAAGATTTCGCTGCGTTCTTGCGCTGGTGGAGCCAGGCCGGGAGCCTGTTATCTCCTCAGGCTACTGCGCAGGCATCATCGTCGACGAACCGGCGGGAACAAACGGTTTTGGATACGATCCAGTCTTTTACCTGCCTGAGCAGAATAAAACCATGGCACAGCTGGCTCCGGAGGAGAAAAACCGGATCAGTCACCGTGCCATGGCGATGCAAAATCTGCTCTCAGCGTTAAAGGAAAAGGAATAGACGGCTCTTCTGAGGAGAGTGAGGAGAAATGGGCATTCTCATCCTGAGTGACACGCACGGACTGGTTGGCGAAGTAAAGGAAGTAGTCGAAAGGCACAAGGCGGAGGCGGTATTTCACTGCGGAGATTACTGTGTTGACCATACCCGGGAGCCGTTTTCACAAATGCTGCTCGTGAAGGGAAACTGCGATTTTTCCTCGGATGTGCCGACGGAGCGGCAGACGGCCTGGAAGGGACTGAACATCCTGCAGACACACGGTCATTTGTACAACGTCAAAAACTCGCTTCTGCGCCTGCATTACCGGGCAGAGGAGACGGGGGCCAACGTCGTGCTGTTTGGTCATTCCCATATGCCAGGATGTGCGGTAGAGCGCGACATTCTCTTCCTGAATCCAGGCAGTCTGCAGCTGCCGCGGGGCTATGATTTACCGACGTATGTCTGCCTCGAGCATTTGGGAGAAAAGGAAGGGAAAATCTCGCTTCAGGTCACCTATTACGACCACCGGGGAGAACCAGCTCCGAAGCTCGGAGGAACTTTTTCCGTGCGGAGTTGACTTCTTGAAAATCGATGAATATATGCTATACTTAAATGGTTATAATGGCTAGAATTGCATCGCTCTGTCGCTAGTTCCTGCTAGAAAGGACAGACGATGTTTCTGTGGATCCAATCTAGGAGGGGAAGTTTACGTGGCAGTAAAATGGGAAAAGTTAGAGAATAACCAGGGAGTCCTGACGGTTGAAGTAGATGCTTCACAGGTAGATACAGCACTGGATCAGGCGTTCAAAAAAGTATCCAAAAAGGTTAACGTACCGGGCTTCCGTAAAGGGAAAGTACCGCGCAAAATGTTTGAAGCGCGTTTTGGTGTAGAATCTCTCTATCAGGATGCATTGGATATCATCCTTCCAACTGCATACGGACAAGCCGTTCGCGAAGCAGGGATTGAGCCTGTCGATCGCCCGGATGTAGACGTGGAACAGATGGAACAAGGCAAAACCCTGATCTTCAAGGCGACTGTAACAGTCAAGCCGGAAGTAAAACTGGGTGACTACAAAAACCTGACGATTGAACCAAAAGAGTTCACTGTATCTGATGAAGACGTAGATGCAGAACTGAAGCGCATGCAAGAGCGCCACGCTGAGCTGGTAGCAGTAGAAGAAGGCGCGGCTCAAAACAGCGATACTGCGATCATCGACTTCGAAGGCTTCCAGGATGGTGTAGCATTCGAAGGTGGTAAGGCTGAGGACTACTCTTTGGAGCTGGGTTCCGGTACTTTCATCGCCGGTTTTGAAGAGCAAGTCGTAGGAATGAACATCGGTGAAGAAAAAGAAATCCAAGTAACATTCCCAGAAGAGTACCACTCTCCGAATCTCGCAGGAAAAGAAGCTGTTTTCAAAGTGAAGCTGAACAGCTTGAAGCGCAAAAACCTGCCTGAACTGGACGATGAGTTCGCAAAAGATGTGAGCGAGTTCGACACGCTGGATGAACTGAAAGCTGACCTCAAGAAAAAGCTGGAAGAAAAAGCAGCGCAAGACAAAGAACAATACGTTCGCGAGCAATTGGTTCTGAAAGCAGCAGAGAACGCTGAAATCGATATCCCGGCCGTCATGATCGAACACGAGCTGGATCAAATGGTGCAAGAGTTTGGACAACGCCTGCAATTCCAAGGCCTGACGCTGGATCTCTACTACCAGTTCTCCGGCATGGACGAAAGCCAGCTCCGTGACCAACTGCGCGCCGATGCGACTTCCCGTGTACGCACCTCCCTGGTATTGGAAGCGGTCGGAAAAGCAGAAAACATCGAAGTTGTAGAAGAAGATGTAACCGCTGAGCTGGAAAAGCTGGCTGGCGTATACGGCCGTCCGGCTGATGAACTGCGCAAGATCTTCTCTGCACAAGACGGTATGGCTGCTCTTTACCGCGATGTGCAAACTCGCAAAACAGTCGATTTCCTGGTTGCAGAAAGCAAAGTTAGCGCATAATCTTAGGAAGACCGTATGATTGTTCAGAAGCGAGTATTGCTTGTGGACTTGTGAAGGCAAGGCACGATTTTTTGATCGTGCCTTGTTTTTCAACACGCGTCTTTCAATGTTTTGACGGATGTGATGGCAATCCCATTCAATAGGCTTTGCCTGCAGCCGTCTGGGCAGCCCAGGACCCTCGCTGCCATTACCTCTTGAGCGCAGAGCAGAGGAGGAGAATACATATGGTAATACCAATGGTGATTGAACAAACAAACCGGGGAGAACGCGCGTACGATATCTACTCGCGGCTCCTGAAAGACCGGATCATTTTTCTGGGCAGTGAAATTGACGATGATGTGGCCAATGTCGTGGTCGCGCAATTGCTTTTCCTGCAAGCAGAAGACCCGGAGAAGGACATCCATCTGTACATAAACTCGCCAGGCGGCTCGGTCACGGCCGGACTTGCCATTTATGACACGATGCAATTTATCAAACCGGATGTGTCCACGATTTGCATAGGCATGGCTGCCAGTATGGGAGCCGTATTGCTGTCAGCGGGAGCCAAAGGGAAGCGCTTTGCCCTGCCTAACAGCGAGGTGATGATTCACCAACCGCTGGGTGGTGTTCGCGGCCAGGCGGAGGATATTCGCATTCACACCGAATGGATTTTGAAAACCAAGCGTCAGTTAAACGAAATTTTAGCAGATCGCTCTGGTCAGCCATACGAGACAGTGGCAAAAGACACCGATCGGGACAATTTTATGAGCGCAGAGGAAGCTAAAGCGTACGGATTGATCGACGCCATTATTGAGCGGAAAAACTGACTCGTAGTGAGGTGATACGTGCATGTTTAAATTTAACGATGATAAAGGCCAGTTGAAATGCTCGTTCTGCGGCAAATCACAGGAACAGGTAAGAAAGCTGGTTGCCGGACCGGGCGTGTACATCTGTGATGAGTGCATCGAACTGTGCAACGAGATTGTACAGGAAGAGCTGGGAACGGAAGAAGAAATCGACATGAAAGAGATCCCGAAACCGATGGAGATCCGGAACATCCTGGACGATTACGTGATTGGGCAGGATATGGCGAAAAAATCACTGGCGGTAGCGGTTTACAACCACTATAAACGGATTAACTCCGGAGCCAAGATTGAGGACGTCGAGCTCCAAAAATCCAACATTCTTTTGATCGGTCCTACCGGCAGCGGGAAAACTTTGCTGGCACAAACGCTCGCGCGAATTCTGAACGTGCCGTTTGCAATTGCAGATGCTACTTCCCTGACCGAAGCAGGTTATGTAGGGGAAGACGTAGAAAACATCTTGCTGAAACTGATTCAGGCAGCCGATTACGACGTGGAAAAAGCCGAAAAGGGCATTATTTACATCGATGAGATTGACAAGGTTGCCCGCAAATCGGAAAACCCGTCCATTACTCGTGATGTTTCCGGTGAGGGCGTTCAGCAGGCTTTGCTGAAAATCCTGGAGGGAACCGTAGCCAGCGTGCCGCCCCAAGGGGGCCGCAAGCATCCGCATCAGGAATTTATCCAGATCGATACGTCCAATATCCTCTTCATCTGCGGCGGAGCCTTTGATGGAGTGGAACAGATCATCAAGCGCCGTTTGGGTAAAAAAGTGATCGGTTTCGGGACAGAAGTGGGCGAAGGAGTAAAAGGCGACCTGAAACAGGGCGAGTACCTGAAATACGTGTTGCCGGAAGACCTGCTCAAGTTTGGATTGATTCCAGAGTTTGTCGGTCGTTTGCCAGTTCTGGCCACACTGGAGCCGCTAGATGAAGCGACGCTGATCCAAATTCTCACCGAACCGAAAAATGCGCTGGTGAAACAATTCCAGAAAATGATGAGTCTCGATGATGTCGAGCTGGAGTTTGATCCTGGAGCCTTGAGTCAGATTGCCAAGGAAGCGATCAAGCGAAATACCGGGGCCCGCGGTCTGCGTGCCATTATTGAGCAGATCATGCTGGATATGATGTACGAACTGCCATCCCGTG
Organism: Brevibacillus ruminantium; assembly: GCF_023746555.1. Lineage (NCBI taxonomy): Bacteria > Bacillati > Bacillota > Bacilli > Caryophanales > Paenibacillaceae > Brevibacillus > Brevibacillus ruminantium. Next base: position 3,756,922 of record NZ_CP098755.1, on the reverse strand, counting down.
ATGACGTCAGCAAATGTGTCATCACCGAGGAGACCGTCAAGGATAAAGCGAAGCCCAAGCTGTTGACAAAAGAAGGCCAGGAGCGGAAACACGAAAGCGCCTGATCCAATATGTGAAATGAGAAACCCACCTCTTTTTGGAGGTGGGTTTTTTGTCATATGGCACAGAGTGGCAGGGGTGGGTTCACTGGTTTTTAAGTTTACACCCAGGATTGGCAGGCAATACTACTCATTATAGTTCAAGAGACGCGAACGAAAGGCTTGTTTGTTGGCGAATAAAGAACGACAAACAGTCTGCGAAATAGCTGCCAGTGAGCATGGGAGGGACTGCGGATGAACTATACAACACTTGTGATTGCCTGTGTAGAAGTGGTTGTGGCAATCATTATTGGTACCTATTTTTGGAAATTGCTGCGTGCCCAGCGGACAAATAAAACCTCAAGTGAGAAGGAATCGCGCAAAGATATGGACCAACTGCGCCGGATGCGAATGATCGCATTGACGGAGCCGTTATCGGAAAAAACCCGTCCTGCCGCCATGGATGAAATTGTCGGACAAGAGGATGGCCTGCGGGCGCTGCGAGCTGCATTATGCGGTCCCAATCCACAGCATGTCATTATTTACGGACCGCCGGGTGTGGGCAAGACAGCGGCTGCCCGCGTTGTATTGGAAGAGGCGAAGAAAAACAGTCTGTCTCCCTTTTCAGGTGACGCCAAGTTTATTGAAATCGACGCCACGATCGCCCGCTTTGACGAACGGGGAATTGCCGATCCTTTGATCGGGTCCGTTCACGATCCGATTTACCAGGGAGCGGGAGCGCTTGGCCAGGCCGGGGTGCCGCAACCGAAACCAGGAGCCGTGACCAAAGCCCATGGGGGTGTCTTGTTCCTCGATGAGATCGGTGAGCTTCACCCTGTCCAGATGAACAAGCTGTTAAAAGTTCTGGAAGATCGCAAAGTGATCCTCGAGAGTGCTTATTACAGTGAAGAAAATACGCAGATTCCTGCGCATATCCATGAAATATTCAAGTACGGCCTGCCGGCAGATTTTCGCTTGGTGGGAGCCACGACGCGCATGCCGGAAGAGCTGCCTCCCGCACTGCGTTCCCGCTGTCTGGAGATTTTTTTCCGTCCGTTGAAACCGGCGGAGATTGGCAGCATCGTCCGTACCGCTGGCGGAAAAATGGAGCTTGCGATGGAGGATGAAGCTGTGCAAGTGATCGAACGCTACGCAACCAATGGGCGTGAAGCGATCAACACCGTGCAAATTGCGGCCGGGATCGCTTTGACCGAGAAGCGCAACGTGATCAAATCCTGCGATGTGGAATGGGTTGTGCACAGCAGTCAAAAATCCCCGCGTCAAGAGAAACAGGTTCATGCGACCCCTCAGGTGGGACTGGTAAACGGGTTGGCCGTTTACGGGCCAAACATGGGGAGTGTCATGGAGCTGGAAGTGACTGCGACTCTGGCTGCCGTCCCGGGAAATGGGCGGATCACCACGACGGGTCTTGCCGAGCAGGAGGAAATTGGTGGGCGGGGCCGGACCATCCGGCGAAAGTCCATGGCCATGGGTTCCATCGACAACGTGTTGACCGTGCTTCATCACTTGGGTATCCGCCCCTTTGATTACGATATCCACGTCAACTTTCCAGGGGGAGTTCCCGTAGATGGCCCATCAGCGGGAATCGCCATTGCAACAGCCATTTATTCAGCGATCAAGGAAATCCCCGTGGATAATTTGTTGGCGATGACGGGAGAGGTCAGTATCCACGGAAAAGTAAAACCGGTAGGCGGTGTGGTTGCCAAGGTGGAGGCTGCCAAAGCGGCAGGGGCCACTCGTGTGCTCGTACCGGAAGAGAACTGGCAGACCATCTTCGAAGAGCTGGAGAGCATCGAGGTGATCCCGGTATCCACCGTATCGCAGGTATTGGAAGCAGCGCTCATAAAAGCCGCAGAGCCGGAAGTAGAAAGCACCGGTTTTACACTGCAACTGCCCGCGGAAGATCTGGCTTCTTCCCCTCTCTCCTTGTAAGTGTGGAACAGCACGCTGAAATTAGACATCGGATTCTGTTTACGCTACAATGATAAGAAGCTTCGACTACTCTCCCAAAAGAAGGGAGAAGAAGCGTGTCAGGACGATCAAAAACGGCTGTTCACGGGCCGTTTTTGCTTGTAAAAAAAAGTTGGATTCCCGCGTGAGCAAGCGGAAAAAGAGATGGGTCCACTTTTGAAAAAATGACTGCAAAGACTGTTCAGATCAAGGAGAGGTGCATAAGCTTGGGCGATCGTTCCGGAAAACGAGAGATTCCACTCCTCCCGTTGCGCGGGTTGCTGGTGTATCCGTCCATGGTGCTGCATCTTGATGTGGGACGGGATAAATCCGTTCGCGCACTGGAGCAAGCCATGGTGGATGACAATAAGATTTTGTTGGCCACGCAGGAGGAAGTCCATATAGAAGAACCAGAGGCCGATCAGATTTATTCTGTCGGCACTGTAGCACGGGTCAAACAAATGCTGAAGCTGCCCAACGGAACCATCCGGGTTCTGGTGGAAGGTCTGCAGCGGGCCAGAATTGAAGAGTATGTGAAGCAGGACGAATATTTTCAGGTAGTCATCACCTACCTGGAGGAAGAAAATACAGATCAAAACGAAGCAGAAGCATTGATGCGAGCTGTGCTCACTCATTTTGAGCAGTTCATCAAGCTATCCAAGAAAGTATCCCCGGAGACACTTACCTCCGTCAGTGACATTGAGGAGCCAGGACGTCTTGCCGATGTCATTGCCTCTCATCTGCCGCTGAAAATGCGCGACAAACAGGAGATTCTGGAGACCACCAACATCAAAGAGCGCTTGGATATTCTCTTGGATATCCTGAATAACGAGCGCGAGGTTCTGGAGCTGGAGCGCAAAATCAGCGGTCGGGTCAAAAAGCAGATGGAACGGACGCAAAAAGAGTACTATCTGCGCGAACAGATGAAAGCGATCCAAAAGGAATTGGGCGACCGGGACGGACGACAGGGCGAAGTTGACGAGCTGCGCTCCCAACTGGAAAAATCGGACGCTCCGGAACGGATCAAAAACAAGATTGAGAAAGAGCTGGAACGCCTGGAGAAAATGCCGTCAACTTCTGCGGAAGGTTCCGTGATTCGAACCTACATTGACACTCTTTTGGCCCTGCCCTGGACGAAGAAAACGATAGATAATCTGGACATACAGCATGCCGAAGATGTTTTGAACGAAGATCACTACGGCCTGGAAAAACCAAAAGAGCGGGTGCTGGAATACCTGGCTGTCCAAAAGCTGGTCAATTCCATGCGTGGCCCGATTCTCTGTCTGGTTGGTCCTCCGGGCGTGGGGAAAACTTCATTGGCCCGTTCTATTGCGCGTGCACTGGAGCGCGAATTCGTCCGGATTTCCCTGGGAGGGGTGCGTGACGAAGCAGAGATTCGCGGACATCGCCGTACCTATGTCGGCGCTCTCCCTGGACGGATTATTCAAGGAATGAAACAGGCGGGTACTGTCAATCCCGTATTCCTTCTGGATGAGATTGATAAACTGGCCTCTGATTTCCGCGGCGACCCTGCGTCTGCTTTGCTGGAAGTGCTCGATCCGAACCAGAATGACAAGTTCAGTGATCACTATATTGAAGAGACGTATGACTTGACCAATGTCATGTTCATCACGACGGCCAACAGCCTGCACACCATTCCGCGACCGCTGCTCGACCGGATGGAGGTCATCTCCATTTCTGGGTACACCGAGCTGGAAAAACTGAACATCCTGCGTGGCTATCTGTTGCCAAAACAAATGGAAGACCACGGACTGGGCAAGGATAAGCTGCAGATTCAGGAAGAAGCGATGCTCAAGGTGATTCGCCAGTACACGCGTGAAGCGGGTGTGCGCAACCTGAACCGCGAGGCAGCCAACATCTGTCGGAAGGCGGCCAAGCTGATTGTCAGCGGCGAGAAAAAGCGCGTTGTCGTCACGGCCAAAACGATTGAAGGTCTGCTGGGCAAGCCGCGTTTCCGCTATGGCTTGGCAGAGAAGGAAGACCAGATCGGCTCGGTCACTGGGCTTGCCTGGACGGAAGCTGGCGGTGATACGCTGAATGTAGAGGTTTCCATCCTGCCAGGCAAAGGAAAGCTTACCCTTACCGGACAATTGGGCGACGTGATGAAGGAGTCTGCGCAGGCAGCCTTTAGCTACATCCGTTCCCGCGCAGCCGAGTGGGAGATCGATCCCCATTTCCATGAGAAGAACGATATCCATATTCACGTTCCCGAAGGTGCCATACCCAAAGACGGACCTTCCGCAGGGATCACGATGGCGACGGCCTTGATCTCAGCACTCACGGGAATCCCGGTGCGCAAAGAAGTGGGGATGACGGGGGAAATCACCCTGCGCGGCCGCGTCCTGCCAATCGGCGGACTTAAGGAGAAATCCCTTTCCGCTCATCGCGCTGGTTTGACGACGGTCATCTTGCCCAAAGACAATGAAAAAGACATTGACGATATACCGGAGAGCGTGCGGAATGACCTGAAGTTCATTCCAGTGGAGCATCTGGATGAAGTCCTTCGTCATGCGTTAGTCAAGAAAACGGCTGGTGAATCCTGATGAAGATTACCTCCGCTGAATTTATCATTAGTGCTGTCGGACCCGCTCAATACCCGACGGACGGCCTGCCGGAAATCGCTTTGGTAGGCCGCTCTAACGTCGGCAAGTCCTCGCTGCTAAACAAGATGATGAACCGCAAAGGACTTGCCCGCACCAGTCAAAAGCCGGGAAAAACTCAGACGCTTAACTATTTTCAAGTAAATAAAATGCTCTATTTTGTGGACTTCCCTGGATATGGCTACGCCAAGGTATCGAAATCGATCAAGGGACAGTGGGGAAAAATGATCGAATCGTATCTGAGCAAGCGGGAAGAGCTGCGTTTTATTATCCAATTGGTCGATATCCGCCATGCGCCCAGCAAAGATGATATTGCCATGTACGAATGGTGCAAGGAAATTGGAATTCCCACCGTTGTCGTCGCAACCAAAGGGGATAAAATTGCGCGTGGCCGCTGGCTGCAGCATACCAAAATCATTCGCGAGCAGCTAAAGCTGCGTCCGACTGATACGCTTCTGATCTTTTCGTCAGAAACAGGCCAAGGGCGGGATGAACTTTGGGCGGAAATCAAACGACGCCTCTATGAAGAGAAAGAGATGGCAAGCGCCGACGTAGCCCCTGCAACGCAAAATACGTCTGCCCAAGCAGAAACACCTGCAGAGAAAAAATAGAGACGTCAATCAGCGAACGGGAAAGGAGGCCCCTGTGTGACAAGGCACGAACGCTTTCCCATACGCGGTGTCATCGAGGGGTTCTACGGCAAGCCCTGGACGCATGAAGAAAGACTGGACATGATTCAGTTTTTGGGAAGGCATCAGTTCAATGCGTACTTTTACGCTCCCAAGGATGACCCCTATCTGCGGGAAAGATGGCAGGAGAAGCATCCGGAAGAGAGGCTACGTCAGCTCGATGAACTCATCCATGCGTGCCAGTCTGCAAGTCTCGCATTCTATTACTGCTTAAGTCCCGGATTAAACATGGAGTATTCAAACCGGGACCACACCGAGACTCTGCTGGGGAAGTACCGCAACATGTATGAGCGGGGAGTCAGGCATTTTGCTCTTCAGTTTGACGATATCCCGCAGAACCTCCTGCATGCGGCAGATGTTGAGCAGTATGGTACACTGGCTGATGCACACGCTGACACGACGCTGCGGATTTGGGATGAGATCACGGGCTGGACGGAGGAAGTAGAGCTGGTGATCTGTCCGACGCAGTATCACGGGCTGGGCAACGAACCGTATATCTCCCGGCTGGGACAGCGTTTGCCCCAGGACGTTCACCTCTTTTGGACGGGCAGATTTGTCTGTTCTCCGTTTCTGACCGAGGGCGATGCGATCCGCTTTCAGGAGTACACCGGACATCAACCGCTCTTTTGGGACAATTATCCCGTAAATGACTTGGCGATGGCCAACGAGCTTCATATTGGCCCGCTCAGAAACCGAGATCCGGAGTTGGGACAGTTGGCTGCCGGATACGTCGCCAATGCCATGGAACGGGTAGAGAGCTCCAAAATTCCGCTGATCACGATTGCCGATTATCTGCGCGATCCCGCCGGGTATGATCCGATACGCTCCTGGCGGCGGGCAGTGGAGGAAGTAGCAGGTCCAGAGGACGCGCAAGCCCTTCTGCGTTTTGCGGATAACGTACAAAGCTCATTTTTGCATGAAACGGAATCGCCAGCGCTTTTGGAGTCGTTTATGCAATTCCGCTTTCAATTTCAGCATGGGAACAAAGAGCTGGCCATCCGCAAGCTGGGATTGATGTTTTCGGAAATGGAGGAAACTGCCCATCACTTGCTGTCGAGAATGAAAAACCAAAAGCTTTCTCAGGAAATCAGCAAATGGGTGGAAAAATATCGGCACTGGGCCAAGGTGGGACAGACGGCGACAGCCCTGATTGATGCCGGAACGAACGGACGCATTCCACAAGCAGCGTACCATATGCTGCGGCTCAGGCAGTGGGTAAAACGCACGGAGCGTCTGCCGCAGAAGGTTTGTGGTCAGGTCATGAGCCTGTTTGTGGAAGCGCTCTTGCTAGAGGTTCGGAAATCAACGTGAAATCGAAAAAGGAGCAGACACTCGAGAGAGGTCCGCTCCTTTTTTGTGTGTGAGGGGGATATCGTCTTCAGGCCGATTTTCGGCTGTTGGCGTTTTGCCGTTTGCTTTGCCAGAGCTTGAGCCACTCGGTAATAGGCAGCTCCCCCAAGATCATGCCGAAGAAAATGAGAAAGCCGCCAAAAATTTGCCGCGCTGTCAATACTTCGTGTATCCATAGATAAGAGGTAACGGCCGCAAAGACAGGTTCGAGTGC